>NZ_JAGPYD010000013.1:0-259600 GCF_018070255.1 Streptomyces sp. RK62
CGCCCCGGCTCCCCTCAGCCCCGCCCCACATACGGCATCCCCGTAGCCAGCACCGTCGCGAACTGGATGTTCGCCTCCAGCGGCAGCTCCGCCATGTGCCGGACCGTGCGGGCCACGTCCGCCACGTCCATCACCGGCTCCGGCACCACCGAACCGTCCGCCTGCAGCGCACCCCGCCGCATCGCCGCCGTCATGTCGGTCGCCGCGTTGCCGATGTCGATCTGGCCCACCGCGATCCCGTACGGCCGTCCGTCCAGCGCCAGCGACTTCGTCAGGCCGGTCAGCGCGTGCTTGGTCGCCGTGTACGCCACCGACTGCGGGCGGGGTGTGTGGGCCGAGATCGAGCCGTTGTTGATGATCCGGCCGCCCTGCGGGGTCTGCTCCTTCATCTGCCGGTACGCCGCCTGCGCGCACAGGAACGCCCCGTTGAGGTTGGTGTCCACCACATGCCGCCAGGCCTCGTACGGCAGCTCCTCGACCGGCACCCCGCCGGGGCCGAACGTGCCCGCGTTGTTGAACAGCAGGTCCACCCGTCCGAACCGCTCCACGGTGGCCGCGAAGAGTGCGGTGACGTCCTCCGGGCGGGCCACGTCCGTGCGTACGGCCATCGAGGCGGCCTCCGGCACCAGTTCCGCCGTTCCCCGAAGCGTCTCGGCGTGCCGTCCGGCCAGCGCCACCGACCAGCCCGTGCGCAGCAGTTCCACGGCGACCGCGCGGCCGATGCCCGAGCCGGCGCCGGTCACCACGGCGGTCCTCGTCTGCGTCTCCTTGTCGTCCATGGGGCGGCAGCGTAGGGGACGGTCCGCCATTCGGAACCCGCCTGTCCGCCATCCGAGTGTTGTGTACGCGCCAAGCTCGTGTCGTCGCCGTCCGCCTCCCCGCCCCGTGCCTCCATCGGACAGGGGAGGACCGGATGACCATCACGAACGACCTGTCCCAGCACAGCCCCGAACTGCGCGCGGCGGCCCGGCACATCGGCCGCCGCCGCTTCCTGACCCTGACCGGCGCGGCCGCCGCGCTGGCCTTCTCCGTGCAGCTGCCCGCCCCGGTCGCCGCGAGCGCCGCCGCGCACGGCGCCCGCCGGATCGCCGACGACCCCTTCACCCTCGGCGTCGCCTCCGGCGACCCGCTGCCCGACTCCGTCGTCCTGTGGACCCGGCTCGCGCCCGTGCCGTACCAGGCGGACGGCGGGATGCCCGCCGAGCCGGTCACCGTGGGCTGGGAGGTGGCGCACGACGAGGCGTTCACGCGGCTCGCCGCGAGCGGCGAGACCGTCGCCCACCCCGAGTACCACCACTCCGTCCACGTCGACGTGCGGGGCCTGGAGGCCGGCCGCGTCTACCACTACCGCTTCCGCACCGGCACCTGGATCAGCGAGACCGGCCGCACCCGCACCGCCCCGGCGGCCTCGGCGACGACCGCGCTGACCTTCGCCGCCGTCTCCTGCCAGGCGTACGCCGACGGCTACTACACGGCGTACCGGCATCTCGCGCAGGACGACGTGGACGTCGTCCTCCACCTCGGCGACTACCTGTACGAGTACGCCGTCAACTCCGTCGGCGGCTACCGCAACTACACCGACCGCACGCTGCCCGCGCTGTTCAACCGGGAGACCGTCACCCTGGAGGACTACCGGCTGCGCTACGCCCTGTTCAAGTCCGACCCGGACCTCAGGGCCGCGCACGCCGCGCACCCCTTCGTCGTCACCTGGGACGACCACGAGACCGAGAACAACTACGCCGGCGACACCCCGGAGAACAGCGTCCCGCCCTCCGAGTTCCTGCTGCGCCGGGCCTCCGCCTACCGCGCCTACTGGGAGAACCAGCCCCTGCGTCTCCCGCAGCGGCCCACCGGCCCCGACATGCAGCTCTACCGGCGGCTGCACTGGGGCCGCATGGCCCAGTTCGACGTGCTCGACACCCGCCAGTACCGCTCCAACCAGGCGTACGGCGACGGCGCCCAGGTCCCCGGACCGGAGATCGACGACCCGGCGCGCACGATGACCGGCGCCACTCAGGAGCGGTGGCTGCTCGACGGGTGGAACGCCTCCACCGCCGTGTGGAACGTCGTGCCGCAGCAGGTGACGTTCTCGCAGCGCAGATTCGACCTGACCACGCCGTCACGGGTGTCCATGGACGCCTGGGACGGCTACCGCGCCTCGCGGCGCCGGGTGCTGGACGGCGCCAAGGCCGCCGGGGTGCGGAACCTGATGGTGCTCACCGGGGACGTCCACGTCGGCTACGCCTTCGACATCAAGGACGACTTCGACGACCCCGCGTCCGCCACCCTGGGCACCGAGATCGTGGCCACGTCCGTCGCCAGCGGCCGCGACGGCACCGACCGGCCCGCCAACTGGGAGACGTACATGACGGCCAACCCGCATCTGCGGTTCTACAACGGCCGGCGCGGCTATGCGCGGGTCGCGCTGGGGGAGTCGCTGGCACGCGCCGACTTCCGGACCGTGCCGTACGTGACCACGCCGGGGGCGCCGGTCACGACGGCCGCGTCCTTCGTCACCGCCGTCGGCGACCAGGGGCTCACGCCGGCGTGAGCGCCGACGCCGGGTCCTCGCCGAGGATCTCGCCGGGGTAGCGGACGCCCACCCGGTCCCGGATCGCGTCCAGCGTCCGCATCACCGCGAGGGTGCCCTCCAGCGGGACCAGCGGGGACTCGGTCTCCCCGGCGCGCACGGCCCGCATCACCTCGATCGCCTCGTGCCGCATGGAGGTACGGGGCCCGTCCGCCGGGTCGGCCGTGAACTCCTCGGGGTCACGGCCGTCGCGGTGCAGCACGAACCGCTCCGGGTGGAAGAAGCCCTCCGGTACGTCGATCCGGCCCGCGGAACCGGTCACGGACGCCACCGTCGGCGTACCGCCCGAGATCGAGCAGTGCAGGGAGGCGAGCGCGCCGCCGTCCCACGACAGCAGGGCACCGGTCTGCAGGTCGACGCCCTCCGGGGACAGCGTCGCGCGGGCCGTCACGTCCGACGGCTCCCCGAGCAGCAGCTGCGCGAACGCCACCGGGTACACGCCGAGGTCCAGCAGGGCGCCGCCGCCCTGCGCCGGGTCGCGCAGCCGGTGCGCGGGCGGGAACGGCCCGGCCAGCCCGAAGTCGGCCTGGACGTGCCGGATCTCGCCGATCGCGCCGTCGTCGACCAGGGCCTTCAGACGCCGGACCAGCGGGTTGCAGTACATCCACATGGCCTCCATGAGGAAGCTGCCGTGCTTCCTGGCCAGCGCGACCAGTTCGCCGGCCTCGCGGACGTTCAGCGTGAACGGCTTCTCACAGAGGACGTTGCGGCCCGCCTCCAGACAGAGCCCGGCGGCCTCGCGGTGCGCCGCGTGCGGGGTCGCCACGTACACGACATCGATGTCCTCGTCCTGGGCCAGGGACGCCCAGTCGCCGTAGGCGCGCGGGATGCCGAAGCGCTCGGCGAACGCGTCGGCGGAGGCACGGGTCCGCGAGGCCACCGCCACCACCTCGGCGTCCGGCAGATCCACCAGGTCCGCCGTGAACGCGGCCGCGATCCCACCGGTCGCCAGAATCCCCCACCGCACGCTGTCGTCCGCCACTGCGGCCCCGCCCCTCGCTCATCCGACCATCGGCACTGTGTTCGAGCTGAGAGCATAGAGGGCGGATCACTCGGAGAGGGAGGGGCTCATGAGCGACCAGGGGGGACCGGCACGGGACACGGCCCGGCCGCCGGCGCCGTCCGCGCGGCCGTCATCACCGGTCGTCGCGCGGCGCCGCACCGGCCTGCTCGTCACCTTCGTGCTCGGCGGGCTGACGGCGACGCCCCCGCTGGCGATGGACATGTACCTCCCGGCGCTGCCGGAGGTCACCCGCTCGCTGCACGCGCCCGCCGCCACCGTCCAGCTCACCCTCACCGCGTGCCTGGCCGGCATGGCGCTCGGACAACTGCTGGTCGGCCCGATGAGCGACCGCTGGGGCCGCAGGCGCCCGCTCCTCGCGGGCCTCGCCGTGTACGTCGTCGCCACCGCGCTCTGCGCCTTCGCGCCCACCGTGGAGGCGCTCGTCGCCTGCCGGCTCGCGCAGGGCCTCGCCGGGGCCGCCGGCATCGTCATCGCCCGGGCCGTCGTCCGCGATCTGCACGACGGCGTGGCCATGGCCCGCTTCTTCTCCACCCTCATGCTGATCTCGGGGGTCGCGCCCATCGTGGCCCCGCTCATCGGCGGGCAGATCCTGCGGATCACCGACTGGCGGGGCGTGTTCGTCGTCCTCACCGTGGTCGGGATACTGCTGGGCGCCCTCGTCTGGTTCCGGCTCCCCGAGACCCTGCCGCCGCGGGACCGGCACGCGGGAGGCGTCGGCGAGACCCTGCACGCGATGCGCGGGCTGCTCGCCGACCGCGCCTTCACCGGGTACGCGCTCACCGGCGGCTTCGCCTTCGCCGCGCTGTTCGCCTACATCTCCGCCTCGCCCTTCGTGATCCAGGAGATCCACGGCGCCTCGCCGCAGACGTTCAGCCTGCTGTTCGGCCTCAACTCCATCGGCCTGGTCGCCGTCGGCCAGCTCAACGGCAAGGTGCTGGTGGGCCGGGTCAGCCTCGACCGGGTGCTCGGCATCGGCCTCGTGGTCGTCGTCCTCGCCGCCGGCGCGCTGCTGCTGATGTCCCTGGGCGTCTTCGGCGAGACCGGCCTCGTGCCGGTGGCCGCCGCGCTGTTCGTGCTGATGTCCGCGATGGGCGTGACGCTGCCCAACACCCAGGCGCAGGCCCTGCAGCGCACCAAGCGCTCCGCCGGGTCCGCCTCCGCACTGCTCGGCACCACCTCCTTCCTCATCGGCGCGATCGCCTCACCCCTGGTGGGCGTCGCCGGGGAGGACACCGCCGTCCCGATGGCCGTCGTCCAACTGGCCGCGGGCCTGGTGGCGCTGGCCTGCTTCATGGGAATGTGCCGTCCCTGGAGGACACCACCAGGTCCGGGCGTACGGGACGGGGCTTCGCCCGGGTCCGGCGCGGCCGCGAGCACGGGGGAGGACAGCTGAGCGCGCCGAGACTGCGCGGGGACGCACCGGAGAGGGCCGGTCTCGACCCCGAGGAGATCCGACAGCTCGTCAGCGAGGTCCGTGACCTCACCGCCGGCCCGCGCCCCTGGGCCGCCGGGACGGTCCTCGTCGTCGGACGGGGCCCCTACCTGGCCGTCGAGGAGGCGGCCGGCTGGGCCGTGCGCTACGCCGCCTACGACGAGCGCACCGACTCCGGCGTGGAACTGCCGCCCGGGGCCGGAGTGCCGATGACCACGGCCACCCCGTTCGACCTGGCCTCCCTCACCAAGCTGTTCACCTCGGTGGCCGCCGTGCAGCAGATCGAGCGCGGCACCCTCGGCATCGACGCGCGCGTCGGCGCGTACCTGCCGGACTTCCGGGCCGCCGCACGGCACGACATCACCGTGCGGCAACTGCTCACGCACACCTCAGGGCTCCGCCCCGAACTGCCGCTGTACGACTGCGCGGACGACGCCGAGCGCCTGGACCGGCTGCGTGCCGAGGCACCCATCGGGGTCCCCGGCACGTACTGCTACTCCGACCTCAACATGCTGCTGCTCCAGCACGTCCTGGAACGCATCACGAGCCGCCCCCTCGACGTCCTGATCCACGACGGCATCACCCGCCCGCTGGGCATGACCGCGACCCGGTTCGGCCCCTGCCCGGGCGCCGCCGCGACCGAGGACCAGCGGCGGCCCTGGGCGAAGGCGGACCGGGGGATGCTGCGGGGCGTCGTCCACGACGAGAACGCCTGGGCGCTGGGCGGGGTCGCCGGGCACGCCGGACTGTTCTCCACCGGCCGCGACCTCGCCGTCTTCTGCCGCGCCCTGCTGTCCGGCGGCGCCTACGGACCCGCCCGCATCCTCGGCCCGGACTTCGTGGAGCTGCTGCTGACGCCGCCCGGCCTGGGCTTCGCGGTCGACCAGCCGTGGTTCATGGGGGAGCTGGCCGGGCGGGGCGCGGCCGGGCACACCGGGTTCACGGGCACGTCGCTGGTGATCGACCCGGCCCGGGACACCTTCCTGATCCTGCTGGCCAACACCGTCCACCCGCGCCGCCAGCGCCCCGACAGCGGGCCGAGGGCGGCGGCGGGCACCCGGGTGGCCCGGGCCCTGCGGGGCCGGTGAGGACACCCCTCGCGGCCTCGTAGAATCTCCGGGTGAACGCCCCCGTCTCCCCGTCCGCCGAGACCCTGCGCGCCGCCCTGGCCGCCCTGCTCGACGGGCTCCCGCCGCGCCGGGCCGCGCAGGCCGTCGACCGGCTGATCGCCACGTACCGGGGCGCCACCCCCACCGACAGCCCGATCCTGCGCGACCGCGCCGACGTGGCCGCCTACGCCGCGTACCGGATGCCCGCCACCTACGCGGCCGTCCGCACGGCCCTCGAGGCGTTCGCGCGTACGGTCCCCGGCTGGGCGCCGGAGCGGCACCTCGACGTCGGCGGCGGCACCGGCGCGGCGACCTGGGCGGTCGGCGCCACCTGGCCCGGCCCGCGCGAGGTCACCGTCCTGGACTGGGCCGAGCCCGCCCTGGCCGTCGGCCGGGAGATCGCCGAGGCCGCCCCGGCGCTGCGCGACACCCGCTGGCAGCGCGCCCGGATCGGCGCGGGGCTCAGCCTCGGCGCCGCCGACCTCGTCACCGTCTCCTACGTGCTCAACGAACTCACCGCCGCCGACCGAAGCACCCTCGTCGACACCGTGGCGGGGGCCGCCCAGACGGTCGTGATCGTCGAACCAGGCACCCCCGACGGCTACGCCCGGATCATCGAGGCCCGGGACCGCCTCATCGGGGCCGGGTTCCGGATCGCCGCGCCCTGCCCGCACAGCGCCGCCTGCCCCATCGTGCCCGGCACGGACTGGTGCCATTTTTCGGCGCGGGTCAGCCGCTCCTCGCTGCACCGCCAGATCAAGGGCGGCTCCCTCGCCTACGAGGACGAGAAGTTCAGCTACGTCGCCGCCACCCGGCTGCCGGCCGCCCCGGCCCCCGCCCGGGTCGTGCGCAAGCCCCAGATCCGCAAGGGGCAGGTGCTGCTCGACCTGTGCGAGACCGAGCCGGGGCTGCGCCGGACGACGGTCACCAAGCGGCACGGCGACCTCTACCGGGCGGCCCGCGACACGGACTGGGGCGACGCCTGGCCGCCGGCCCCCGAGGAGGAGACCTCCTAGCAGGTCCCCTCCGTACGGGTCTCCTGGAAGGTCCCCTCCGTACAGGTCTCCTAAGACGACTCCTCCGTGCGGGCCTCCTCGGTCCGCCTCTCCTGCAACCTGCGCAACAGCTCCCGCTTCTGCGCCACCGGGTCCGTCCCGCCGCCGACACGGCCGCTCCGGGCGCCGCCGCGCAGCGCCGTACGGCCCAGGTGGCGACGGGCCCCGCCGACGCCCAGCATGTTTCCGGCTCCGCCTCGAGTCATGGCGAGGCTCCCTTCGTGATGACCGATCACTGGCGACTGACGTCCAGTGGATGTGAACGAGACGTATCGTCTCGATGCCTGGCCGCCCCAGCATCTGGCGAGACGCAGCGTCTTGTCAACTGATAAGTTCGAGCCATGGCAGCACGCGAATCAGCCCCGCCCGCACCCAACGCCGGCCGCCGCAGCGAGCGGTCCCGGAGGGCCATCTACGACGCCGCCCTCGCCCTGGTCGTCGAGGTCGGCTACCCCCGCACCACCATCGAGGGCATCGCCGCCCGGGCCGGCGTCGGCAAGCAGACGATCTACCGCTGGTGGCCCTCCAAGGCCGACGTGCTCATGGAGGCGTTCCTCGATCTCGCCGAGCGCACCGCGCGGGAGGCCGGCGAGCAGCCGTACTCCATCCCCGACACCGGCGACCTCGCCGCCGATCTGAAGGCGGTCCTGCGCGCCACCGTCGACGAGCTCCAGGACCCCGCCTTCGACGCGCCCTCACGCGCCCTCGCCGCCGAGGGCCTGGTCAACGAGGAGCTAGGCCGGCAGTACGTGGCCAAGCTGCTGGAACCCTCGCTCCAGCTCTACGTCGAGCGGCTGCGCTCCGCCCAGAAGGCCGGCCAGGTCCGCCCCGACGTCGACCCGCGCATCGCCCTGGAGCTGTTCGTCTCCCCGCTCGCCCAGCGCTGGCTCCAGTACACCGGCCCGATCTCCCACGACTACACCGACACCCTGGTCGACTACGCGCTGTACGGCCTCGCCCCCCGCCCCCAGGCGTGACGAAAAACGCATCCGCGACCCCATTACCCCTGATCACGGCGTTGTGTGCGGCTCGCCCCACCTGGCACGGTTGTCCGCTACGGCCCCCCGGAGCGCACGAGGGTGGGACCATAGGGCATGCTGTTCCGCACGACAGCGAGGCGAGGGGATAGATGAGCGCGGAGTTGGGCGGCCGGTCCGGCCTTCAGGGCAGAATCTCCCAGTGGCTGCGGGGACGCCGCCCGAAGGACACCGCCGGCGACGGCGGCCGGGAGGCCCTGCTGCTCGCCGCCGCGGCGGCGGGACTGCCCCTCGCGCCCGCCGCGCACCCGGCCGGATACCGCTGCTCCTGCGACCGCGTCGGCTGTCCCACCCCCGCCCGGCACCCGGTGTCCTTCGCCTGGCAGACGCAGTCCACCACCGACCGCGGCCAGATCGAGCGCTGGGCCCGCCATCATCCGCAGGCCAACTTCATCACCGCGACCGGCATGGTCCACGACGTCCTGGACGTCCCCGCGGAGCCCGGCCGTGAGGCGCTGGAGCGGCTCCTCGCCGCCGGTATCGAGGTCGGCCCGGTCGCCGAGAGCGACGACGGGCGGCTGCTGTTCTTCACCCTCACCCGGGGCACCCCCGAGGACGAGGACGAGTGGTGGCCCTGTGAGCTGGACTGCCACCCCGAGACCATGGACGAGCACCCCGGACTGCGCTGGCACTGCCGCGGCTCCTACGTCCTGATGCCGCCGTCCCGGCTGCCCGGCGACGGCCGGTCCGTGCACTGGGTCCGCGGCCCTGAGCATCCGCTGCCCGACCCGCTCAGCATCCTCGAGGTCCTCACCGACGCCACCGCCCGCCATGTGGGCGAGGAGCCCGACCACGTCTCCGCGTCCTGGCCCCTGCGCCGCTGACTCCGCGTCCCGCGGCGGGGCTACTCGCCCTTCGCGGCCGTCATCCCCTGGATCCGGCCGAGGACGTCCACCTTGCCCGAGCCCTTCGGGACCAGCGCCACCTCGTTGGAGACGAACTCCAGCGTCAGCGACTGCTTGATCTCGCCCTCCGTCAGGGCCTCCACCGACTTGCTCGGCACCGGCACGGACGCGCCCGGCGCCGCCGTCTGCTTCTCGAAGTGCCGCGAGGCGAAGAACGCCAGCGCGTCACCGTCGGCCGTACGCAGCGCCAGCGGGGCGAAGTCGCCGTTCGTCAGCGGCTCGTCGATGAACTGCCGGACCAGACCCGGGCGTTCGGCCTGCTTCTTGCGCAGGGCACGCCACCGGCTGGTCTGCCCGCCGTCCGCGAAGGCGGTCCCACCGTCCTTCAGATAGGACACATAGCGGTCGCTCAGATCGCCGGGCGGTATGGCGAGTTGCTTCGAGTCGGCCGGGACGGCCTCGGCGAAACCGTCCTCGTCCGTCTTGAACTCGGGCACGTCCCGGGGCGCCATCAGCGTCAGATAGGCGGCCTTCCACGGCTGGTCCAGGTCGTGCCGGGTGAACACGAAGACCCAGCGGGCCTGCCCGCCCTTGTTGGCGGCCGCGTCGGCGACGAACCAGCGGGGCCAGCCCGCCTTCTTGGGAATGGCGAACCTGGTGTCCGACAGCTCCAGCGGGCTGTGCGCCGGGTTGCCGCCGGGGCTGGTCGCCCGGCCCGCCTTCAGCCGGGCCGCGTCGATGGCCCCCAGGGCACCCGTGACCCGGCCCTCGTCCAGAGCGCTGTCGTAGGCCTTGTCGGCCGCGTTGTACGCGGTGGTGAACTCCTTCAGTGCCTTCGCGGCCTCCGCCTTGGTGGCCGAGGGACGGACCTCCTTCTCCCCGTGCACCACCACACATCCGCTCGCCGTCAACGACAAAGCGGTCAACGAGGCCGCAATCAGCGCGCTCCGGTCAAGCCTGCGGAGCCTTCGAGGGCCGCGATCCCTGCTCATCCGGTTCCTTCACCTTCCCCTTCCCGGAGGCGAACCCTACCGGGGCGAGGAACAGCGCGAGCGTCGGGACCAGGTACAGCAGCCACACCGTGACCTGGAGCACGGTCGGATCGGGCTGGAAGTTGAACACGCCCTTCAGCAGGGTGCCGTACCAGCTCGCCGGATCGACGGTGTCGCTGACGTCGAACGCCTTGTCGCTCAGGCCCGGCAGCCAGCGCGCCTCCTGCAGATCGTGCATCCCGTACGCCAGCACACCGGCCGCGACGACGACCAGCATGCCGCCGGTCCAGGTGAAGAACTTCGACAGGTTGATGCGCAGGGCCCCGCGGTAGAACAGCCAGCCCAGCACGACCGCCGTGGCGATGCCGAGCGCGACGCCGACCAGCGGGCGCGGGGTGCCGTCCCCGGCCGCCCGCACCGACGCCCACACGAACAGGGCCGTCTCCAGGCCCTCCCGGCCGACGGCGAGGAAGGCGGTGGCGACCAGCGCGCCGGTGCCCATCCGCAGGGCCGCGTCCAGCTTGCCGTGCAGTTCGCTCCGCAGATGCCGGGCGGTGCGCCGCATCCAGAAGACCATCCAGGTCACCAGGCAGACCGCGAGGATCGACAGGGAGCCGCCGAGAGCCTCCTGTGCCTCGAACGTCAGCTCCTGCGAGCCGAATTCGAGGGCGCAGCCGAAGCCCAGCGCGAGGGCGACCGCGACACCGATGCCGGCCCAGATGGGCCGCAGGGCGTCCCGGCGGTCCGTCTTCACCAGGTAGGCGATGAGGATGCAGACGACGAGGCTGGCCTCCAGCCCCTCGCGCAGCCCGATCAGATAGTTGGAGAACACCTCACGCCTCCTTGCCGAACAGCGTGCTGCCCCACCAGTCGTCCTTGTCGCGGACGCCGGGCGGGACCGCGAACAGCGCCGAACCCACGTGCTGGATGTACTCGTTGAGCGCGTCCTTCGCCAGGTTGCGCTGGATGCGGACGAACCCGGTGCGCGGGTCGCGCTGGTAGGCGAGGAAGAACAGGCCGGCGTCCAGGCGGCCGAGGCCGTCGGTGCCGTCCGTGAAGGAGTAGCCGCGGCGCAGGATCGTCGCCCCGCCGTTGGAGTCGGGGTGCGCGAGCCGTACGTGCGCGTCGGGGAGCATCGCCTTCAGGAACGGCTTGTCGCGCTCCTTGGCCTTGCCGACCGGGGCGCCCTCGCCCTTGCTCCGGCCGAAGATGTCCTCCTGCTCCTGCAGCGGGGTGCGGTCCCAGGTCTCGATGTGCATGCGGATGCGCCGGGCGACGAGGTAGGAGCCGCCGGTCATCCAGGCGGGCCCGTCCTTCTCGCCGACCCACACGTGCCGGTCCAGGCGGTCCGTCTCGGTGCCCGAGATGTTGCGGGTGCCGTCCTTGAAGCCGAACAGGTTGCGCGGGGTCTGCGCGTCGGGCGTCGTCGACGAGGTCTTGCCGAAGCCGAGCTGCGACCAGCGCACCACGACCTTGCCGAAGCCGATACGGGCCAGGTTGCGGATGGCGTGCACGGCGACCTGCGGGTCGTCGGCGCACGCCTGGACGCACAGATCGCCGCCGCTGCGGTCGCGGTCCAGGTTGTCGCCCGCGAACTTCGGCAGCTCGCTGAGGGCTTCGGGGCGCGCGTCCGCGATGCCGAACCGCTCCCCGAACTTGTCGAAGAAGGACGGCCCGAAGCCGATCGTCAGGGTGAGCCGGGACGGCTTCAGCCCGAGCGCCTCGCCGGTGTCGTCCGGCGGGGCCTCGGCGAGACCGCCGTACGCGCCGTCGCCGACGGCCTGCCCGGCGGTCATCCGGCGCGCGGCCTCCGTCCAGTCCTTCAGCATCCGGACGAACGCGTCCCGGTCCTCGGTGCGGACGTCGAACGCGGCGAAGTGCAGCCGGTCCTGGACCGGGGTGGCGATACCGGCCTGCCGCTCCCCGTGGAACGGGATCGCGGCACCGGTGTCGGTGCCGGCCGGCTCGGCGTCGTCGCCGGCGCGGGTAGCGGCGACGGCCCCGCCGGCCGCGACGGCACCGAGCGCGAGCCCGGCGCCGCCCCAGCCGAGCAGCGCGCGCCGGGAGGGGGTGTTGTTCTCGGACGGTTCCGTCATGACGGCGCCCCTACTTGACGACGACGGCGGCGGCGAGCTTGGACAGCGGCTCCGCCAGGGCGTTGACCCCGTCCGAGAGCTGCTTGCGGTCGGCGTCACCGACCTTGTCGTAGGAGGTGAACTCGTACGACTCCTTGTCGGCGCGGAACTTGTCGAGGCGGGCGTTCAGCTCGGCGAACTGCCGGTCCAGCTCGGTGGCCAGCGCCGGCTCGTTGGCCTGGGCGACCGGCTTCAGCAGCTCGTACGCCTTCTGCGCGCCCTCGACGTTGGCCTTGAAGTCGACCAGGTCGGTGTGCGAGTAGCGCTCCTCCTCGCCGGTGACCTTGCCGGTGGCGACCTCGTCGAGGAGCTCCTTGGCGCCGTTGGCCATGGAGGTCGGGGTGATCTCCGCCTTGCCGACCCGGTTCTGCCAGTCCTTCAGATCGGTGATCAGTCGGCCGGCCAGCTCCTTCTCCCGGTCGCCGATCTTCTTGTCCTTCCACAGCGCCTTCTCCAGGCGGTGCCAGCCGGTCCAGTCGGTGGCCGGGTCCTGGCCGTCCTCCAGGCCGTCCTCGCGGACGTCGACCTTCGGGTCGATGTCGCCGAACGACTCGGCGACCGGCTCGGTGCGCTCCCAGCCGATGCGGGACGAGGCGTACGCCTTCTTGGCGGCCTCGACGTCCCCGGCCTTCACGGCCGCGGCGAACTTCTCGGCGAGCGGCAGCGTCTCGTCGGCCTGCTGCTGGACGTACTCGCGGTAGGCGGCCACGGCCTTGTCCAGCCGCGGGTCGCGCTTGGCGGCCGAACCGCCGGTGACCTTGACGGACTGCCGGATGCCGTCGCCCTTCATACCGGGCTTGCAGGCGATGGTGTAGTCACCGGCCTTCACCTCGGCGGTGACGGTCTGCTTGGTGCCGGGGCCTATGTTCTCGCGCTCGGTGACGATGCGGTCGTCCGGGAAGAGGATGTAGACCTCGGTGACCTTGGAGCCCTTGTTCTCCACGGCGAGCTCGACGTGCCCGGCCGGGAACTCCTTCTTCGACACCTCGCACTTGTCGTCCGTCGCGGTCACCCGCACGACCCGGTCGGAGCCCGCGGAACTGCCTTTCTCGGTGCACCCGGTGACGGCGGTCAGTGCGGCCACGGTCGTGGCGGCGGCGACGGCGGAGAGTCTGGCGGGTCGCATGAAGGCTCCAAAGAAGGGGTGGCCGGAAAGGACGCATGACGTGCCTCACAGCCCAGCAAGGTGAGGCTCACCTAACGGACCTAAGGATCGCCTAAGTGGCCAAAATCGTGCCCATAGAGAGGTCAAAGGAAAGTCAAAGGTTCCGATGCGGCGTCACCAGGACGGCTCCTGTTCGAGGGTGCGACAACACGTCGACCGGCTGGCCCCGGACCCCGGACCCTGGAGGCGCCCGGCGTCCCGCTCGCGGGGCGGTGCTTCAATTTCCCCGTGACTGACTACGACGTCCTCCGCGTGTTCTGCGGACCCAGGGGCGGATACGGCAACGAACTCGGCGTCGTGCGCGACGGCTCGGTGATTCCGGACGGCCGGGACCGGCAGGCGCTGGCCGCGAAACTCGGGTTCAGCGAGACGGTGTTCGTGGACGACCCCGAGCGCGGGGTCGTCGACATCTACACGCCGTCCACCCGGCTGCCCTTCGCCGGCTACCCCTGCGTCGGCGCCGCCTGGCTGCTGGACGTGCCCGAACTGGTCACGCCCGCCGGGGTCGTGGGCACCCGGATCGACGGGGAGTTCTGCTGGATCGAGGCCCGCCCCGAGTGGGCGCCGCCGCGCACCCTGCGGCAGTACGCCTCCGCCGCCGAGGTCGACGACCTGGAGGTGCCGCCGCCGGGGGAGTGGATCTACGCCTGGGCCTGGGAGGACGAGGCCGCCGGGCGGATCCGTGCCCGCGGCTTCCCCGGCCGGGGCGACGGCGTCGACGAGGACGAGGCGACGGGCGCGGCCGCGATGCAGCTCACCCATCGCCTCGGCCGCGCCCTCAACATCACCCAGGGCGCCGGCTCCCAGCTGCTGACCGCGCCCCAGCCGGGGGACTGGATCGAGCTGGGCGGCAGGGTCGTCCTGGAACGCTGACCCGCCTCAGGCGCTCAGCGGGAACTCCTCGCCGAGCGCCTGGAACATCGCGGTGTTCAGCGCGAACGCCTTCTTGCACTCGGCGACGATCCGCTGCCTCTCCAGGTCGTCCACCGGGACGCAGTCCAGCAGCGCGCGGTACTCCCGCTTGAACGCGGCGGGGTTCGCGATCCCCTCGAAGACGTAGAACCGGACCCCGTCGCCCTTGCGGGCGAAGCCCCAGGTGCGCTCCGCCCGGTCGCGGATGATCTGCCCGCCCGAGAGGTCGCCGAGGTAGCGGGTGTAGTGGTGGGCGAGGTAGCCGCCCGGCCACCCCTCCACACAGGAGCGCACCCGGTCCGCGTAGGCCCGCGTCGCCGGGAGCGCCGTCAGGCCCGCCCGCCACCGCGGGCCCCGCAGATGCGCCAGGTCCCGCTCCAGGGCCGCCAGCCGGAACAGCTCCGGCCGGACGAAGGGGCCGGCCACCGGGTCCGCCGCCAGTCCGCCGGCGCCCGTCTCCAGTGCCTCGTAGACGAACCACAGCTGTTCCGTGTACCGCGCGTACGCGTCCACGCCGAGTTTCCCGCCGAGCAGGTCGCTCATGAACGTCGAGGTCTCGGCCTCGGTGTGCTGCTCTTGGGACGCGGTGCGGATGACGGTGGAGAAGGAGTCCATGGGGGCATCCTCTGAGGTTAGGCTAACCTAAGTCAAGAGGTTTGCCGACGCTGTGTCGGTAAAAGCCTACCGAGAAAACCCGCCCTCCGCAGAGGACGGGTTCTCAGGGGGTCGGGCGGTCAGGGCAGGGTGAGGATCTCCGTGCCCGTCTCGGTCACCACCAGCGTGTGCTCGAACTGCGCGGTGCGCTTGCGGTCCTTCGTGACCACGGTCCAGCCGTCGTCCCACATGTCGTACTCGTGGGTGCCCAGCGTCAGCATCGGCTCGATCGTGAACGTCATCCCCGGCTGGATGACCGTCGTCGCGTGCGGGCTGTCGTAGTGCGGGATGATCAGGCCCGAGTGGAACGACGAGTTGATGCCGTGGCCGGTGAAGTCCCGCACCACGCCGTAGCCGAAGCGCTTGGCGTAGGACTCGATGACGCGGCCGATGATGTTGATCTGACGGCCCGGCTTGACCGCCTTGATCGCGCGGTTCAGCGACTCGCGGGTGCGCTCCACCAGCAGCCGGCTCTCCTCGTCCACGTCACCCACCAGGTACGTGGCGTTGTTGTCGCCGTGGACGCCGCCGATGTACGCCGTCACGTCGAGGTTGACGATGTCGCCGTCGCGCAGCACCGTCGAGTCCGGGATGCCGTGGCAGATGACCTCGTTGACGGACGTGCACAGCGACTTGGGGAAGCCGCGGTAGCCGAGCGTGGAGGGGTAGGCGCCGTGATCGCACATGTACTCGTGCGCCACCTTGTCCAGCTCGTCCGTCGTCACGCCGGGGGCGATCAGCTTCGCCGCCTCGGCCATCGCTCGGGCGGCGATCCGCCCGGCGACGCGCATCGCCTCGATGGTCTCCGGCGTCTGCACCTCCGGCCCCGTGTACGGGGTGGGCGCGGGCTTGCCGACGTACTCGGGGCGGCGGATGGCGCCGGGTACGGAACGGGTGGGGGAGAGCTCCCCGGGAACGAGCAGCGACTGGCCAGACATGCCAGCGAGTCTAACCAGCGGGCATGGGGGAACATGTCGGTGGCGAGAGGAGCTGGTCATGGCCTTGTTCAAGAAGCGCACGGTCGGCAAGCCCGGCGAGTGGTACTACTGCCTGGTCCACAAGCGGGTCGAGGAGGGGCCGGACTGCCCGGCCAAGGACCGGTTCGGGCCCTACACCTCGCGCGAGGAGGCCCAGCACGCCATGGACCTCGCGCGCGAGCGCAACCTGGAGTGGGAGAACGACCCCCGCTGGCACGACTCGCGGTCGGGGCAGACGGACGGCGGCTGATCGACGCTCCGCCGGTACCGGTGGGGTCAACGCTCCGCCGGCACCGGTGGGGCCGCCGCCGCTTCGGCCCGCCGCCCGCGCTGCCGTACCGCGTGCTCGTTCGTCCGCGCGTCGTACGTCATCAGCTTCGGCCACCAGCGCCCGGGCGGCAGGTCATCACCAGCGCCGCCGGGCGGACGGTTCTCACCAGCGCGGGGGCGGCGGTGCTGTCAGGGCGTCCGCTAGGCGTGACAGGCGGTCCCGCAGGCGGCGGCGCCCCCGGCGGGACGGCAGGGGGTTCTCCCCGGCCGCCGCGCTCACCAGGTGCTGCACGGTGTCCAGGTCCAGCTCCGCCCCCCGCGGCACGATCAGCCGCTCGTGGGAGATCTCGGTCAGCTCGCCCTCGCCGGTGCCGAGCACCAGCACCGTCGCACCCGCCCGCCGCGCGTCGTACACCCGCTCGAGCAGCGGCGCTTCCGGCCCGGGACCGGGCCCGTCCGCACCGGGCGCCACCACCAGCAGGGTCTCCCCGCGCCGCGCCGCCGCCAGCCGGCCCAGCCCGACCGCCAGATGCGCCGGGTCCGAGGCGCGGGCGTCGTGCCGCACCAGCGTCGGCGCCAGCTCGGGCGTCCCCGACCACGCGGCCTCGTCCACCAGGTGCGCCGCCAGATGCCACGGCTCGTACTCCCGGGTGCCGACCAGCAGCAGCCCGCCGCCGTGCGCCACCGCCGACGTCCGCAGCGTCCCGGCGAACCGCCGCGTGGCCCCCAACCACTCGGTCCCGGCGAGCACTTCCCGCAGCAACGCGACCCGTACGGCATCCATGGGCCCGCATCCTGCCCCAGTGGGCCCCGCGCGGCCCGCCGTTCACCCCGAATTCGCCCGACCCGGGGGCATCCGCCCGCACATCTGCCCGACCCCGCCGCACCGCCCTCGCCCGCCGCGGACCCCAGCACGGACGTAAAGTCGGCCCATGACCTCTAGCGACAGCGCACAGCAGTCCGCCGGAACCCCCGCGAAGGCACCGGCCAAGGACCCCTGGGACCTCCCCGACGTCTCCGGGCTCGTCGTCGGTGTGCTCGGCGGCACCGGACCGCAGGGCAAGGGCCTCGCGTACCGGCTCGCCCAGGCCGGCCAGAAGGTGATCATCGGCTCGCGGGCCGCCGAGCGCGCCCAGGCCGCCGCCGAGGAGCTCGGACACGGCGTCGAGGGCGCCGACAACGCCGAGACCGCGCGCCGCAGCGACATCGTGATCGTCGCCGTGCCGTGGGACGGCCACGGCAAGACCCTGGAGTCCCTGCGCGAGGAGCTGACCGGCAAGCTCGTCGTCGACTGCGTCAATCCGCTCGGCTTCGACAAGAAGGGCGCCTACGCCCTCAAGCCCGAGGAGGGCAGCGCCGCCGAGCAGGCCGCCGCCCTGCTGCCGGACTCCCGGGTCACCGCGGCCTTCCACCATCTGTCGGCCGTCCTGCTGCAGGACCCGGAGATCGACCGCATCGACACGGATGTGATGGTCCTCGGCGAGGAGCGGGCCGACGTGGAGATCGTCCAGGCGCTCGCCGGCCGTATCCCCGGGATGCGCGGCGTCTTCGCGGGCCGGCTGCGCAACGCCCACCAGGTGGAGTCGCTCGTCGCGAACCTGATCTCGGTGAACCGCCGCTACAAGGCGCACGCGGGGCTCCGCGTCACGGACGTATGAGGCGATGGGGGACACTGGGCACAGCAGTGTCCCCCGACCAGGAGCCGACCCCATGCCCCGCCTCGCCTACTACACCCTCGCCGTCTGCGTCCTCTCCGTGGCCGCGGCGGCCGTCGCCTTCGCCCAGGGCAGCTGGCTCGGAATCGTGTGGATCCTGCTGGCGGGGCTGTCGTCGAACATGACCTGGTACTACGTGAAGCGCGCCCGGGACGCCCGGCGGGACTCCGTCACCGGATGACCTGGCACAGCTCGTTCCCGTCCCGCCAGAAGCGGAACAGGTCGTAGCCGCAGGAGGTGTCGATCTCGCCGATGCCCAGGCCGCGCAGCACGGCGTCGATCATGTCGAAGAACACGCCGTTGACCTCGGGCACCCACAGCAGCGCGAAGACGAACAGCAGGCCGAACGGGGCGAACGGCTCCACCTGGCGCCGGACATTGTGCGACAGCCAGGGCTCGATCACGCCGTAGCCGTCCAGGCCCGGCACCGGCAGGAAGTTCAGGATCGCCGCCGTCACCTGGAGCAGCGCCAGGAACGCCAGCGCGAACCGGAAGTCGCTGGGGACGCCGTCCAGCGCGCCCAGCCAGAACGGGGCCGTGCACACGACGGCGAACAGCACGTTCGTCAGCGGCCCGGCCGCCGAGATCAGGCTGTGCCGCCAGCGGCCCCTGATCCGCCCGCGCTCGATGAACACCGCGCCGCCGGGCAGACCGATACCGCCCATGATCACGAAGACGACGGGCAGGACGATGCTGAGCAGGGCGTGCGTGTACTTCATCGGGTTCAGCGTGAGGTAGCCCTTCGCGCCGACCGAGATGTCGCCGCTGTGCAGCGCGGTGCGCGCGTGCGCGTACTCGTGCAGACACAGCGACACGATCCAGGCGGCCGTCACGAACAGGAACACCGCGAGGCCCGGCTGCTCCGCGAACCCCGTCCAGGTGGCCCACCCCGTCACCGCGGTCACGGCGACGATCCCGAGGAACACGGGGCTGATCCGCCGTTCGCTGTGACGGCTGAGCGCGGTGGTCATGGGGCTCCCTGTATGTCTCGGACGTGCGGGCCTGCCCGACCGTACCCGGGCCACATGGAAAACGTCTCGCGGTGGGGCGCTGGTTCCAGGGAGGCTGGACCCCGGCCCCCGCACCCCGGGGCCGCCACGCCTCGTCCGACGGCCCCGTGACCGGCCCCAGCCCACCAGAGACAATGGACCCCGTGCGCTATCGCATCCTCGGCACCACCCAGGCACTCCGCCCCGACGGCCGGGCCGTCCCGCTCGGCGGGGCCCGGCTGCGGGCCCTGCTCACCGTGCTCGCGCTGCGCGCCGGCCGGACCGTGCCCGTGGGGCTGCTGGCCGACGAGGTGTGGGGCGCCGAACCGCCCGCCGACGCCACCGGGGCGCTCCAGGCGCTCGTGGGCCGGCTGCGGCGGGCCCTGGGCGCCGACGCCGTACGGTCCGAGGACGGCGGCTACCGGCTCGCCGCCGCACCCGACGACGTCGACCTGCACCGGTTCGAACGGCTCACCGGCGAGGGCACCCGCGCCCTCGCCGACGGCGACCCCGCCAAGGCCGCCGGCGTCCTCGACGACGCCCTCGCCCTCTGGCGGGGCCCCGCCCTCGCCGACCTGCCCGACCGCACCGCCGAGGCGGCCCGGATCGGCACCCGGCATCTCGACGCGCTGCGCGCCCGGCACACCGCGGCCCTCGCCCTCGGCCGCGCCGAACAGGCCCTGCCCGAACTGACCGCCCTGTCCGACGCGCACCCTCTGGACGAACCCCTCCAGGCACTGCGGCTGCGCGCCCTGCGCGACACCGGCCGCCCCGCCGAGGCCCTGGCCGCCTACGACGACGTACGACGGCTGCTGTCGGACCGCCTCGGCTCGGACCCCGGGCCGGAACTGCGCGCCCTGCACGCCGAGTTGCTGCGCCCGCGGCCGGAGGCCGGGACCCCCGCCGCGCCGCGCCCGGCCGCGCAGGCCGCCCCCGCTGGCAACCTCCGCGCCCGGCTCACCTCCTTCGTCGGACGCGAGCCCGACATCGCGGCCATCCGCGGCGACCTGGCAGCCGCCCGGCTCGTCACCCTGCTCGGCCCCGGCGGCGCCGGGAAGACGCGGCTCTCCCAGGAGGCCGCGGAGAGCGTGCGGGACGGCGCCCCGGACGGGGTGTGGCTGGCCGAACTCGCCCCGGTCGACGACCCGCAGGCCGTCCCCGAGGCCGTCCTCACCGCGCTCGGCGCCCGCGAGACCGTCCTGTACGGCGCCGGCGCCGAGGCCATGCGGGCCGGCACCGAACGGCACGACGACCCCGTCGACCGGCTCTCCGAGTACTGCGCCAAACGCCGGATGCTGCTGATCCTCGACAACTGCGAGCACGTCGTCGACGCCGCCGCCCGCCTCGTGGAGCGGCTGCTGGAGCGCTGCCCCGGGCTGACGGTGCTCGCCACCAGCCGTGAGCCCCTCGGCGTGCCGGGCGAGGTGCTGCGTCCCGTCGAACCGCTCCCCGAGCCGTTCGCGCTGCGCCTGCTCGCCGACCGGGGCGCCGCCGCCCGGCCCGGCTTCCGCCCCGAGGCCGACGAGGAGACCGCCGCGGCCTGCGCCGAGATCTGCCGGCGTCTGGACGGCCTGCCGCTCGCGATCGAGCTCGCCGCCGCCCGGCTGCGCGTGCTCACCCCCCGGCAGATCGCCGACCGGCTCGACGACCGCTTCCGGCTGCTCACCTCCGGCAGCCGTACCGTGCTGCCCCGCCAGCAGACCCTGCGGGCCGTCGTCGACTGGTCCTGGGAGCTGCTGGACGACGGCGAACGCGAGGTGCTGGGCCGGCTGTCGGTGTTCGCGGGCGGCTGCGACCTGGCCGCCGCCGAGGCGGTGTGCGGCCCCGGCGCCCTGGAGGCGCTGGGCTCACTGGTCGACAAGTCCCTCGTGGTGGCCGCCGCGGGCGACGACGGCGACATGCGCTACCGGCTGCTGGAGACCGTCGCCGAGTACGCCGCCGAACGGCTCGACGAGACCGGCCGGCGGGCCGACGCCGAACGCGCGCATCTGACGTACTACCGCGAGCTCGCCCGCACCACCGAGCCGGGGCTGCGCGGCCGCGGCCAGCTCGCCGCCATCCGCCGGCTGGAGCGCGAGAGCGAGAACATCCGGGCCGCCCTGCACCACGCGGTCGCCGCCCGGGACGAGCAGGAGGCCCTGTGCCTGGTGCTCTCCATGGCCTGGTACTGGCAGATGCGCGACCTGCGGATCGTCGCCCGCAACTGGTCGCGCGAGGTGCAGGACCTCGGGCCCGACCCGTTCGCCGAACCGGTCCGCCGCGCCGAACCCCTGTGGGAGCGCTGCACCGACGCCCCGCCGCCCTGGACCGACCAGGTCCTCGAGGAGGCCCGGCGGGGGCTGCATCTGATCCACCTCGCGTGCATGGACACCGAGCTGGACGCCTGGCAGACCCCCGAGGCGCAGGCCAAGCTGAGGACCATCGCCGGTTCCTACGAGCCGGGCCTCCCGCAGGTCTGCCACTCGCCGGGCAGCCTGTGGTTCTTCGCCGTCATGCTCACCGGCGACATGGACCGGCTGCGGACCGTCGTCGACGCCGCGATCCGCACCTGCCGCGCCCGGCCCGGCTACCGGTGGGACCTCGCCGCCAACCTGCAGATGCGGGCCAACCTGCTGGCCGGCCGCGCCGACTGGGCGGGCGACGCCATCGCCGACGCCGACGAGGCGCTGGAGATCTTCAAGGGCCTCGGAGACCTGTGGGGGACCGCCGAGGCGTACTCGGCGCGCGCCGAGGCCCATGAGCGCCGGGGCGCCTACCTGCGGGCCGCCGCCGACTACGAGGCGGGCATCGGCCACGCCGAGCGGCTGGGCGCCCACGCCCAGGTGGGCGTGCTCAAGGCCCGGCTCGGCAGCGCCCTGATCGAGGCGGGGCAGGGGGAGCGGGGGGAGAGCCTGCTGCGCGGGGTCATCGAGCAGGGGAGCGGGGTGAGCGAGCACGCCATGCCGTTCGCCCGGCTCATCCTGGCCGGCCGGCTGAGCATCACCGGCCGGATCCCCGAGGCCCGGGAGCAGCTGCGGACGCTGCGCGAGGAGTTCAAGATCGCCCACTTCATCGTCTTCGACGCGTTCATCCTCGGTTCCGAGGCCTGGCTGGACGCCCTCGAGGAGCGGAGCGAGGTGGCCCTGGCGACGGTCAGGAAGGCGCTGGAACGCGCCGAGGACCCCCTCGCCCAGGCCATCGCGCCCCAGATGCGGGCCGCCTACCTGACCACCGCCGCGTTCGCCCTCGCCCGCGCCGACGGCGGCCGCCGGGCCGCGGACGCCGCCCGCTGCCTCGCCGCCGCCGACGCGCTCCAGCCGGACCGGCACGTCCCGAGCTGCCAGGAGCGGGAGGTGCGCCAGCGGGCGGTGACGGCCGCGCGGGCCGCGCTCGGCGACACCGCGTTCGAGGCGGCGTACGCCGAGGGCGGCGGCCTCTCCCCGCAGGAGGCCGCCGCCCTCGTGTGACGCGTCCGACGCGGACCGCGTCAGGTCTTGGTGCGGAACTTGTGGATCGCGACCGGCGCCATCACCGCAGTGATCGCCACCGACCAGCCGAGCGTCACCCACAGGTCGTGCGCGACCGGCCCGCCCACCATCAGCCCGCGCGCCGCGTCGGCGAGCGTGGACAGCGGGTTGTAGTCGGTGAACGCCTGCAGCCAGCCCGGCATCGACGTCGTCGGCGCGAAGATCGACGAGCCGAACTGCAGCGGGAACAGCACCAGGAAGCCCATCGCCTGCACGGACTGCGCGCTCTTCATCACCACGCCCAGGGTGAGGAACACCCACATGATCGACGAGGCGAACACCGTCGACAGCGCGACGGCCGCGAACAGCCCCGGCCAGTGGTTGATCTCGAACCCGACCAGCACCGAGACGATCATCAGCACCGCCGTCGCGAACAGCATCCGCAGCAGCTCCACGGAGATCTTCGCGAACAGCACCGAGCCGCGCCCGATCGGCAGCGACCGGAAACGGTCCATGACACCGGAGTTGAAGTCCTGGCTGAACCCGGTGCCGACGCCCTGCGACAGCGTCATGCTCATCATCGCGATCATGCCGGGGATCACGTATTGGACGTACTGGTCCTGCCCGCCGCCCAGCGCCTGCCCGATCGAGCCGCCGAAGACGAACACGAACAGCAGGGTGAAGATGACCGGCATCAGCAGCGCGTCGGCCATGGACTCCGGGTCCTGCCGGATCCACAGCAGATTGCGGCGCACCAGCGCGCCCGTGTGCCGCAGATGCCCGCGCAGCGGGATCCGCGCGTCGTCCTTGGCGGGGGCGGCGTCGGTCAGGGTGGCGGCGCTCATACGGCGACCTCCTCGCGGTCGTCGGCGGGCACGGTGTCCTGCGGCGCACTGGCGCGGTGGCCGGTGAGCGAGAGGAACACCTCGTCCAGGCTGGGCAGTTCGGTGGTGATGGAGGCGAGCGTGACCCCGCGCGCGGTGACGGCGCCGACGATCGCGGTGAGCTGCTCGTCGCTGAGCACGGGGACCAGCAGGGTGCCCGTCTCGGGGTCGACGGTGCTCGCCGCGAGCCCGGTGATGCCGAGGTCGTCCAGATACCCGGCGAGCGGCCGCAGTTCGAGCGGGTCGGCCGGGCGGATCCGCAGGGTGCGGCCCCCGACCTTCGCCTTCAGCGCGTCGATGGCGCCGCCCGCGATGACCTTGCCGCGGTCCACGACCGTCAGCTCCGAGGCGAGCTGCTCGGCCTCCTCCATGTACTGGGTGGTCAGCAGGACGGTCACACCGTCCCCGACCATCGCCTTGACCTCGTCCCACACCTCGTTGCGGGTGCGCGGGTCGAGGCCCGTCGTCGGCTCGTCGAGGAACAGCACGGCCGGCCGGCCGATCATGGAGGCGGCCAGGTCGAGCCGGCGGCGCATACCCCCCGAGTAGGTGGAGGCGGGCCGCTTGGCGGCCTCGGTCAGGGAGAAGCGCTCCAGCAGCGCGTCGGCGCGGGCGCGGGCCTCCTTGCGCGGCAGGTCCAGCAGCCGCCCGATCATGTACAGGTTCTCCCAGCCGGGGAGCTTCTCGTCCACCGAGGCGTACTGCCCGGTCAGGCCGATGACCCGGCGCAGCTGCCGGGGCTGCCGTACGACGTCGTAGCCGGCGACGGTGGCCTGCCCGGCGTCCGGGGTCAGCAGGGTGGAGAGGATGCGGACGAGGGTCGTCTTGCCGGCGCCGTTCGGCCCCAGCACGCCCATCACGGTGCCCTCCCGGACCTCCAGGTCCACACCGTCCAGGGCCTTGGTCTCGCCGTAGTGCTTGACCATCCCCCGTACGGAGACGGCGCCGCTCGCGCCGCCCGAGGTGTTGTCGATTCGCGTCATGGCACAGACGGTGACAGACGCCGCCGACAAACCGCCGACAGCCCGCCGACATCTCCGGGCGCCGCGCTGTCGGCGGCCCCGGGCCAGGTCAGGACGTGGTCGGGTCGACCTCGACGCGCGCCGCCACCGGCAGATGGTCGCTCCCGGTCTCCGGCAGCGTCCAGGAACTCGACGGCTCCACGCCCTTCACCATGATCTGGTCGATCCGGGCCATCGGGAACCGCGCCGGCCAGCTGAAGCCCATCCCGGTGCCGGACGCGCCCTGCGTGGAGCGCATCTGGGCGGTGACGGCGTTGAGCGCGCGGTCGTTCATCGTGCCGTTCAGATCGCCGAGCAGGACGACCTTGCCGATCCGCTCGCCGGCGATGGCCTCGCCCAGCGCGTCGGCGCTCTTGTCGCGCTGCCGGGCGGTGAAGCCGGCCTCCATCTTCACGCGCACCGACGGCAGATGGGCGACGTAGACGGCGACCTCGCCCGAGGGCGTGTCCACCACGCCGCGCATGGCACGGGTCCAGCCCAGCCGGATGTCGACCGGCCGCACCCCGGACAGCGGGTACTTGCTCCACAGCCCGACCGTGCCCTGCACCGAGTGGTACCGGTACGTCTCCGCGAGCGCCTTCTCGTACGTCGGGACCGCCGAGGCCGTCAGCTCCTCCAGGGCCACCACGTCCGCGCCGGACGCGGCGACGTCCCGGGCCGTGCCGGACGGGTCGGGGTTGTCGGCGTTGACGTTGTGCGTGGCGACCGTCAGATCGCCGCCGGTGCCGGTCTTGTCGGTGAGCTGCCCGCCGAAGAGGCTGACCCAGATGATCGCCGGGACCAGCACGGCGATCAGCGCGGTCGCGGACCGGCGCACCACCCCGAGCACGAGCAGCAGCGGGACGAACACCCCGAGCCAGGGCAGGAACGTCTCGGTGAGGCTGCCGAGGTTCCCGATGGCGTTGGGGATCTGCGCGTGCAGCAGCATCACCAGGCCGAGCGCGAGGGCGAGCACGGCCGGCACCAGACCGCGCCGCCAGACACCCGGGTCACGCCACCAGTCCGCGGTCAGGCGCTGCGTCAGGCGTCGAAGCCCGGGCCTGCGGCGCTCGGACCCCGGGCCGCCGTTGTCCGTCTCCGTCACGTACGCCTGTTGCGCCATACCGTCGCCTCACTACCTGCCGTGCAACACCGTCGTCCCCCCGCGCCCAGAGAAAACCCTAGGGGATGATCGGCTCCGATCCCGCCGTCCCGTGACGGCCGTACGGGGGCGAGGACGTGGAAGGCGGCCCCGGCAGTTCCGCTTCGCCGGGGGGAATGCGCCCTCTGTGACGAAACGCGCACACGGCCCTACGTCGTTGAGGTGCTGACGGGCCGTAGGCCGGTGAGCGCGACGTCGGCGATCTGCTCCGCGAGGCCCTCCGGGAGGTCGGCGTCCGGGCGCATCACGGCCCGCACCAGCATCGGCCCGAACACCATGTCGTTCATCACGTCGATGTCGATGTCCGTGCGCAGTTCGCCGCTCTCCTGGCCGCGCCGCAGGATCGCGTACTGCTTGCGGCGCCGCGGCTCGATGACGTTCGCGTGGTAGGCGTCCCAGATCTTCGGGCTGCTCTTCATCTGGGCGATGACGTTGTGCAGCAGCACCGACGAGCGGGTCATCAGGCCGCGCTGCCTGGTCTGTTCGAGCAGGGCCACCACGTCGTCGCGCACCGAGGTGCCGGGCAGCTCGGGGTCCGGCGGCTCGGCGGCCCGCACGATGTCGACGAACAGCTCCTCCTTGCCGCTCCAGCGCCGGTAGATGGCGGCCTTGCCCACGCCCGCGGTGCGCGCGATGCGCTCGATGGACAGCTCCGCGAGCGGCACGCCGTCCTCCAGGAGCTTCAGCACGCCCTCGGTGATGGACCGCTCCACGGCCTCGCTGCGGGGCCGGCCCCGGGTGGGACCGTCCTGCCGGGGACGATGGTCGGCGAGGCTCACTGGGTTCGCTCCTTTCCGTGGGCTGTGCCGATTCTCCCCCCGGATGCGGACGCCGCCGGAACGACGGCGTCCGCGCGTCGGCGCTATTCGGACGCCACCAGCTCCTTCTCGTCCTCGCCCGCACGGGGTCCGGCGGGCCGCCCGGGCAGGCACACGGCCACGACGACCGCGCCGAGCACCGCGATGCCCGCTCCCCACAGCGCCGTGATGTGCATGGCGTGCAGGAACGCGTCGTGGGCCGGGCCGACGAGGGCGTCGCCGCGCGGGCCCAGCTTCTCGGCGACCCCGAGGGTGGCCTCGATGGACTCGCCCGCGGTGTGCCGTACGTCCGCCGGGAGCGCGGTGAGCCGGTCCTCGATGCCGCCCCGGTAGGCGGTGGACAGCACCGAGCCGAGCACCGCGATGCCGAGGGCGCCGCCGACCTGGCGGAAGGTGTTGCTGAGCGCGGAGGCCGAACCGGCCTTCTCGCGCGGCAGGGCCTGCATGATGACGACGCTGATCGGCGTCATGATGTGCGCCATCGCGGCACCCATCAGGAAGAAGACGACCTCCAGGAGCCAGATCGGGGTGTCCGCCTCGAAGGTGGCGAAGGCGGCCAGCGTGGCGGCGATGAGGACCATGGCGCCGGTGGTGGTGGCCCGGTTGCCGAACCGGTCGACGAGGAGCCGGGCGCGCGGGGCGAAGATCATCTGGGCGGCGGCGAGCGGCAGCATCAGCAGACCGGTCTCCAGCGGCGAGTAGCCGCGCACGCTCTGCGTGTAGAAGACCGAGAAGAACGTCACGCCCATGAGGGCGAAGAAGACCAGCGCGATGACGCCGATCGCGGCCGAGAAGACCTTGTCGCGGAAGTAGCCGACGTCGATCGACGGGTGGTCGCTGCGCTTCTCGAAGACGACGAACGCGGCGAGGACCGCGAGGCCGGCGCCGATCGTCAGCAGGACCGCGGGGTCGGTGAAGTCGGCGAGCTGGCCGCCCTTGATGATGCCGTAGACGAGCAGGACCAGGCCGGCCACGGACAGCACCACGCCGATGGGGTCGATCCGGCCGGGCCGCGGGTCGCGGGAGTCGGGGACGAGCCACAGCATCAGCGCGAGCGCGAGCAGCACGATCGGCACGTTGATGAGGAAGACCGAACCCCACCAGAAGTGGTCGAGGAGCAGACCGCCGGTGATCGGCCCGATGGCGATGGCGAGACCGACGCCACCGGCCCAGATGCCGATGGCCTTGGGCTGCTCGTCCCGCTCGAAGACGTTCATCAGCACGGCGAGCGTGGCCGGCATGACGAACGCGGCGCCGAGGCCCATGACGGCGCGGAAGGTGATCAGCTCGCCGGGCGAGCCGGAGAACGCGGCGAGCGCCGAGCCGACACCGAACACGGCGAGACCGCCGAGCAGCACCTTCTTGCGGCCGACCCGGTCCCCGAGGATGCCCGCGCTGAACAGCAGGCCGGCGAAGACGAGCGTGTAGGCGTTGATCGCCCACTCCAGCTCGCTCTGCGTGGCGCCGAGGCCGGTCGGCGCGGGCGTCGAGATGGTCTTGATGGCGACGTTCAGGATGGAGTTGTCCAGCACGACGATCAGGAGGCTGAGCATCAGCACACCGAGGATCGCCCAGCGGCGCCGGTGCACCGCCTCCGGTATGCGGGTGGCTGGGGCGGGAGAAGTCATGGGGCCGACCGTACCGCTATAACGATACGAGACCGTCTCGTATCGTAAATTCTTACCGGAACCTTACGTGACGAAACGGCCACGGGCGCGGGGCGGAACTCACATCCGGCGGTCTGGCCCCGCCCGGCACGAAGTGCCACCATGGACCTGATCCGGGGACGCCGTCAGGGCGCCTCGAGATGACATGAAGGAGCCGTTGCCATGACGCAGCTCTCGGCTGCCCAGACGCCTCAGGCGAAGCCCTCCGACGCCGGAAAGGCGCTGTACGGAGGCAAGAGCACCCGCCGCATCACCGTCCGCGACATCGCCCTCGCCAAGGAGCGGGGCGAGAAGTGGCCCATGCTCACCGCGTACGACGCGATGACCGCGTCCGTGTTCGACGAGGCCGGCATCCCGGTCATGCTCGTCGGCGACTCGGCGGGCAACTGCCACCTCGGTTACGAGACCACCGTGCCCGTCACCCTCGACGAGATGACCGTGCTCTCGGCGGCCGTCGTCCGGGGTACCTCCCGCGCCCTGATCGTCGGCGACCTGCCCTTCGGCTCCTACCAGGAGGGCCCGGTGCAGGCGCTGCGCTCGGCGACCCGGCTGGTCAAGGAGGCGGGCGTCGGCGCGGTCAAGCTGGAGGGCGGCGAGCGTTCGCACCGCCAGATCGAGCTCCTGGTCGAGTCCGGCATCCCGGTGATGGCCCACATCGGCCTGACTCCGCAGTCCGTCAACGCCATGGGCTACCGCGTCCAGGGCCGCGGCGAGGAGGCGGCCGCGCAGCTCCTGCGGGACGCCAAGGCCGTCCAGGACGCCGGCGCCTTCGCGGTCGTCCTGGAGCTGGTACCGGCCGAGCTGGCCGCCGAGGTCACCCGCGTCCTGCACATCCCGACCGTCGGCATCGGCGCCGGACCCGAGACCGACGCGCAGGTCCTCGTGTGGACCGACATGATGGGCCTGACCGGCGGCCGCGTCCCGAAGTTCGTGCGGCAGTACGCCGATCTGCGCCGGGTCATGGGCGACGCCGCCAAGGCCTTCGCCGAGGACGTCGTCGGCGGATCCTTCCCGCGCGAGGAGCACTCCGTCCACTGACGGACCCCCGAACCACTGCGGCACCGAGCGCCCCGCCGATCTTCCCCCGTCGGCGGGGCGCTTTCCGCTATGCGCGCGGCTTCGCGCCCCGCTCGCGCAGCATGTCGGCCATCAGGTCGATCTCCGCCTGCTGCCCGTTGACCATCGTCCGCGCGAGCCTCTTCTCGACGCCGACCGCGCACTTGTCCAGGCAGCCCTCGGCCATGTGGATGCCGCCCTTGTGGTGGGCCGTCATCAGCTGGAGGAAGAAGACCTCCGCCTTCTCGCCGTTCAGCGTGCCGAGCTTCTTCATCTCCGCGTCGGTCGCCATGCCCGGCATCAGCGACCCCTCCCCGGCGGAGGGCGCGTCGCCCATTCCCATCCAGGTCATCGGGGGGTCCGCGGACACCTTCGGCAGATCCCACAGATCCAGCCAGCCCAGCAGCATGCCGCGCTGGTTGGCCTGCGTCTGCGCGATGTCGTACGCCAGCCGCCGCACGTCCTCGTCCTCGGTGCGGTCGCGCACCACGTACGCCATCTCCACGGCCTGCTGGTGGTGCACGGACATGTCGCGCGCGAAGCCCGCGTCCGCCGAGGCGGCTCCCGGGACCGGGTCCCCGGAGCCGTCCCCGGCGGCCGCGTAGGTCAGCGCGCCGGCGGCGACGAGGACGGCCGCCGCGGTCCCCGCCATCCAGCCGATGTCCCGCCTCACTCCGCGAGACCGCCCGTGCAGGCGGCACCTGGCTCGGGCGTCTGCTTGCCCTGGACGTACGTCTCGAAGAACTTCCCGACGGCCGGGTCGTCCGCGCTCTTCACCGTGCGCTGGTGCCCCCAGGCGCTCAGCATTATCGGGTCCTTCTGCTTCTCGTCCGGGCTCATCAGCGTGTACGGCGTCTGCTTCACCTTCGCCGCCAGCGCGTCGACGTCGCCCTTGGGCGCCTTGGATGTGTACGTCACCCAGACCGCGCCGTGCTCCAGCGAGTGCACGGCGTTCTCCCGCCGCAGCTCCTCGGTGTAGACGTCGCCGTTGCAGTTCATCCAGGCGCGGTGGTGGTTGCCGCCGACCGGGGGCTCCATCGGGTAGTCCACGCTCGTCTCGACGTGCGTGCTGGCCAGCTTGCCCTTCCAGGTGTTCACCCCGTCGTCCCCGGCGACGAACTTGCCCGTCGTCTTGTCGGGCTTCGCGGCCTCGTCGTCGCCCGTCTGCGACCGGACGAGGACGACCCCGCCGACGACGAGGGCGGCGACGATCACGGTGGAGACGCCGATGGTGATGATGCGGCCGCGGCGCTCACGCGCCTGCTCGGCCCGCCGCATCTCCTCTATCCGCGCCTTGCGCTCGGCGCTGTTCCGGTTCTTGGCGGAGCCCATGAGGTCATGTCCTTCGGCGAAAGGGGCGGTCGGGTCCGCTGATCGTAATGGGGAAGGAGTGACCTCTCGTAGAGAGGGGACGACAACGACCGGATCGCGGTCCCGCGCGGGGGATGTGCGAACGATGCGCGGGCGATATTTGGAATCGCGCATACGCATTATCTACGCTGCCCGGATGCGGCTGTTGCGCTCCACCGATCTGGCCCTGCGCCTGCTGATGCGGCTCGCCGTCCTCGGGGACGCCATGCCGACGACCCGCGAGGTCGCCGCCGACATGGAGGTGCCCTACACGCACGCCGCCAAGGTGGTCGCCGAACTCCAGCACCTGGGCCTCGTCGACGCCCGCCGGGGCCGCGGCGGCGGGCTCACGCTCAGCGAGCGCGGTCGCACCGCGTCCGTCGGCGCGGTCGTGCGGGCCTTCGAGGGGGACGGCGACGTCGTCGAGTGCGAGGGCGACAACCCCTGCCCGCTCAGCCCCGGATGCCGGCTGCGCGGGGCGCTGCGGCAGGCCCAGGAGGCGTTCTACGCCTCGCTGGACCCGCTCACCCTCGCCGACGTCACCGCGGACCCCACGGGCCCCCTGCTGCTCCAGATCGGCCGCCCCGCCTGACGCCCGGGCCCGCTCAGCCCGCCTGCGCCAGCCAGAGGTCCGGCCCGAACACCTCGTAGTGGATGTCCGCCGCCGCCACACCCTTGCCGAGCAGCTGCGCCCGCATCGCCCGCATGAACGGCAGCGGGCCGCACAGATAGGCCTGCGTGCCCTCGGGCACGGTCACCTCGGCCAGGTCGACCAGCCCGGCGCGGTGGGACGCCTCGGCGGGGTCGGCGCCGGTCTCGTACCAGAAGTGGACCGTGGCGTCCGCGAGCTTCCCGGCGTACGCCTCGTGGTCGGCGCGCAGGGCGTGCGCGCCGGGGGAGCGGTCGCCGTGCACGACCAGCACCGGGCCCTCGTGCCCGGCGTCCGCCAGCTCGCCGAGTATCGCGACCATCGGGGTCACGCCGATACCGGCGGAGGCCAGCAGCAGCGGCGCCTCGGTGCCGGCCAGCACGAGATCGCCGTACGGCGCCGAGAGGTCCAGCCGGTCGCCGGGCCGCACCCGCGCGTGCAGGTGCCCCGAGACCTCGCCGTCCGGGCCGGCCTCGCCCCGCACCCGCTTGACGCTGAACTGGCGCAACGGCGAGCCCGGAGCCGCCGAGAGGCTGTACTGGCGGATCTGCCGGGCCCCGTCCGCCAGCTCGACCTGGACGGAGACGTACTGGCCCGCCCGGAAGTCCGGCACCGGGCCGCCGTCGGCCGGGCGCACCCGGAAGGTGGCCACGTCCTCGGTCTCCTCGACGCGCTCCACGACCTCCCAGGAGTGCCATCCGGCCCCGCCGCTCTCCTCGTACAGCCGCTTCTCGATCGCGGTCAGGGCGTTCGCCATCAGCCAGTACACCTCGTCCCAGGCGGCCGCGACCTCGGGGGTGACGGCCTCGCCGAGCACCTCGGCGATCGCGGCGAACAGGTGCTCGTGGACGAGCGCGTACTGCTCGGGCGCCACCCCGAGGGAGGCGTGCTTGTGCGCGATACGGCTCAGCATCGCGTCCGGCCGCTGGTCGGGGTGGTCCACCAGGTGCGTCGCGAACGCGGCGATCGACCCCGCCAGCGCCTGCCGCTGGGTGCCGGCCGCCTGGTTGCCGCGGTTGAACAGGTCGCGCAGCAGCTCGGGGCGGGCGGCGAAGAGGCGGGCGTAGAAGCGCTCGGTGATCTCACCGATGGCCCCGCCGACGACGGGGAGGGTGGCGCGCACGGTGGCGGCGGACTGCTCGGACAGCATCGGGTCTCCTCAAGGCTCGACCGGGCGGTGCGAGGGCGACCGCCCGCCCTCATTAAAACTTGCATCCAAGATGCAAATTAAAGCGGGGTCGGTCCGGCGGGGGCGGCCATTACGAATGTCGGGGCGAGCAGGCAATATGGGCGGCAGAGCGGTTCACCCGACACCGCGGCGGCACCCTTGCCGACCGCCGGGCGTTCGGGCCGGCGTCGGTTCGACGATCAAGGTCCGCAACGCGCCGGAAACGGTGGTGTGGTGGGATGCTCAGGTGCCCGACCGCCTCCCGCAGCACCGGAGACAGGCGGCCTGACCAGCAAGGATGGGGAAGCGGAAGATGGACAAGCAGCAGGAGTTCGTGCTCCGGACGTTGGAGGAGCGCGACATCCGGTTCGTACGGCTGTGGTTCACGGACGTGCTGGGCTTCCTCAAGTCCGTGGCCGTGGCCCCCGCCGAGCTGGAACAGGCCTTCGACGAGGGCATCGGCTTCGACGGCTCCGCGATCGAGGGCTTCGCCCGGGTCTACGAGTCCGACATGATCGCCAAGCCCGATCCGTCGACGTTCCAGATCCTCCCCTGGCGCGCGGAGGCCCCCGGCACCGCCCGGATGTTCTGCGACATCCTCATGCCGGACGGTTCCCCGTCCTTCGCGGACCCGCGCTACGTCCTCAAGCGCGCCCTCGCCCGCACCTCCGACCTGGGCTTCACGTTCTACACCCACCCGGAGATCGAGTTCTTCCTGCTGAAGGACAAGCCGGTCGACGGCACCCGCCCCACCCCGGCCGACAACTCCGGCTACTTCGACCACACCCCGCAGAACATCGGCATGGACTTCCGCCGCCAGGCGATCACCATGCTGGAGTCCATGGGCATCTCGGTGGAGTTCTCCCACCACGAGGGCGCCCCCGGCCAGCAGGAGATCGACCTCCGCTACGCCGACGCGCTCTCCACGGCGGACAACATCATGACGTTCCGCCTGGTCATGAAGCAGGTGGCGCTGGAGCAGGGCGTCCAGGCGACGTTCATGCCCAAGCCGTTCTCCGAGCACCCGGGCTCCGGCATGCACACCCACCTGTCGCTGTTCGAAGGCGACAGGAACGCGTTCTACGAGTCGGGCGCCGAGTACCAGCTCTCGAAGGTCGGCCGCTCCTTCATCGCGGGCCTGCTCCGCCACGCCGCCGAGATCTCCGCGGTCACCAACCAGTGGGTGAACTCCTACAAGCGCATCTGGGGCGGCTCCGAGCGCACGGCGGGCGCCGGCGGCGAGGCCCCGTCGTACATCTGCTGGGGCCACAACAACCGCTCGGCGCTGGTCCGCGTCCCGATGTACAAGCCCGGCAAGACCGGTTCGGCCCGTGTCGAGGTCCGCTCCCTGGACGCCGGCACCAACCCGTACCTCGCCTACGCGGTCCTCCTGGCCGCCGGCCTCAAGGGCATCGAGGAGGGCTACGAACTCCCGCCCGGCGCCGAGGACGACGTCTGGGCCCTCTCCAACGCCGAGCGCCGCGCGATGGGCATCGAACCCCTCCCGCAGAACCTCGGCGAGGCCCTGACCCTCATGGAGAACAGCGACCTGGTCGCCGAAACCCTCGGCGAACACGTCTTCGACTTCTTCCTCCGTAACAAGAAGTCGGAGTGGGAGGAGTACCGCAGCGAGGTAACCGCCTTCGAGCTGCGGAAGAACCTGCCGGTGCTGTAAGGCGGTCGTTTCTGGATCGGCGGGGGATGCCTCCGCCGATCCATTTCCTCGCCGGCTGCCGTTCTCGCGCTGCGCGTTTTGTTAGGGGTTCTAAGGGTCGTCTAAGCCTCGCTCCATAGGAAGGAGGCGTCAGATGAGCGATGCAACCCCTATGCAGGAGGCCAGAGATGGCAGTCGACGCAGCGCCGTCCGGGGACGTGCCGGCCGGCCGGTTGGCAGGCCGGTGGGTGCCGTGGTTGGTGATCGGCTTGTGGTTGGTGCTGGCGGCGTTCGCCGTGCCGTTGAGCGGGAAGCTGAGTTCGGTCACCACCGACAGCGCCGCGGACACCCTGCCGGCCGGTGCCGAGTCCACCAGGGTCGCGGTACTGGAGGACAGCCTTCCCGACGGTGACGACAACACGTTCGTCTTCGTGTACCACCGCGCCGGCGGAATGACCGAAGCCGACCGCGCGACGGTCGAGCGGCACTACGACAGCCTCGCCGAGCGATATCCGCCGAAGGCGACGGAGGCGGCCGACGAGGACGACGAGGCCACGCCGACGAGTCTCTCCACCGACGGCGAGGCGATGACGTTCACCCTTGAGGTGAGCACGGCCCACGGCCCACCGGAGGAGATCGTCGGCCCGTTGCGGGACGCCGCGAAGGACCGCCCCTCCGGCCTCGAACTCGACGTGACCGGCCCCGGCGCGATCGACGGCGACATGGACGCCGTCTTCGACGGCATCGACGAGCAGGTCCTCCTCACCACCATCGCCGTCGTCACGCTCCTGCTGATCCTCACCTACCGCAGCCCGGTGCTGTGGATCATCCCGCTGGTGTCCGTCGGCGCGGCCGCGCTGACCTCGATGGGGACCGTCTACCTGCTCGTCAAGGGCTTCGGCATCGTCGTCGACGACCAGAACTCGGCGCTGCTGACGATCCTGGTGTTCGGCGTCGGCACGGACTACGCGCTGCTGCTCATCGCCCGGTACCGGGAGGCGCTGCACCACCACGAGAACGTCCGGGTCGCGATGGTCCACGCGCTGCGCTCCGCGGCGCCGGCCATCGTCGCGTCCGCGGCCACCGTGGTCGCCGGTCTGCTCTGCCTGCTCGTCGCGGACCTCAACAGCACCAGCGGGCTGGGCCCGATCGGTGCGGCCGGCATCCTGTGCGCGCTGGTGGCCATGCTGACGCTGTTCCCGGCGGTGCTCGTCGTGCTCGGCAGGCGGATCTTCTGGCCGGCCGTCCCGCGGTTCAGCACGGCCGTGGAGGAGAGGCCGGGGCTGTGGGGACGGCTCGGCACCGCCATCAGCCGCCGCCGATGGGTCGCGGCGCTCGGCTCGCTCGGAGTCCTCGGCGTCCTCGCGCTCGGCCTTGCGGGCAACACCGGCGCCCTGCGGGAGCAGGACCAGTTCCTGTCCGCGCCCGAGTCCGTCACCGGCTTCACCGTGCTCCGCGAGCACTTCCCGGAGCTCGGCGGCCAGCCGATGACGGTCTTCACCCGGCCGACGCACCAGGAGCAGGTGCTCGACGTCGTCGAGGACACTCCCGGTGTCGCCTCGGCCGTCCCGGAGGAGAGCAGCGGGGGCTGGGCCGGCATCTCCGTGTTCCCGGAGGACGCGCCGGACACCGCCGCCGAGTACGACACCATCGAGCGGGTGCGCGCCGCCGTGCACGCGGTGGACGGGGCGGAGGCGATCGTCGGCGGGCCGAGCGCGGAGAACCTCGACACCGAGGTGACCACCGAGCGCGACGAGAAGCTGGTGATCCCGCTGGTGCTCGTCGTCGTCCTGATCGTCCTCGCGCTGCTGCTTCGCGCGATCCTGGCACCGCTGGTCCTGATGGCCACCGTGGTCGTCTCGTTCGCCGCGGCCTTCGGCGGCAGCGTGTTCGTCTTCGACACGATCCTCGGGTTCAAGGGCGTCGACTACTCGGTGCCGCTGCTGGCCTTCCTGTTCCTGGTGGCCCTCGGCGTCGACTACAACATCTTCCTGGCCAGCCGGGCCCGGGAGGAGACCCTGCGGCTCGGCACCCGCGAGGGCATGCTCAAGGCCCTCTCCGCCACCGGTGGCGTCATCACCTCGGCCGGCCTGGTCCTGGCGGCCACGTTCGCGGTCCTCGTCACCCTTCCGCTGGTGATGCTGGTCGAGGTCGGGTTCCTGGTCGCCTTCGGCGTGCTGCTCGACGCCCTGCTGGTGCGGTCGGTCCTGGTGCCCGCCCTCACCCTGCTGATCGGCCGGCGGATGTGGTGGCCGAGCCGGCTGTCCCGGCCGGCGGCGGAGCCGCCGGACGGTCGGCAGCCGGTCGACGGCCGAGCGGAGTCCGCGCTGCGACGGTGAGCTCGACGAGATCCGGGACGGGCGTCCAGGCCCGTCCCGGATCTCTCCATGGGCCGGAGGGCCGCCGTCCGTCAGGCCACCGTGGTGTCCTCCCCGGCGGTGGGCCGCGCGACCGGGGCGGGCGGGGCCGCGGCCGGAAGGCCGACGCGAAGCAGCGCGCCCCCGCGTGCGGAGCGGGCGACGGTGACCCGGCCGCCATGGGCGTCGACGACCCGCTGCACGATCGACAACCCCAGACCCGATCCCGGCAACGCCCGTGCGCTGTCGGCACGGTAGAACCGGTCGAACACCCGCGGTACGTCGGCGGCGTCGATGCCGGGCCCGGCATCGTCGACCTCGAGCACCGCCGACGCGCCCTCGGCACGGAGCCGCACCTGGACCGGCCGGTCCGCGGGGGACCACTTTCCGGCGTTGTCGATGAGGTTGAGCACCGCCCGCTCGAGCGCGGCGGGACGCCCGCTCACCCACACGGAGGTCACGTCGAGCGCCACCTCGATGTCGGGCACGCGGGACCGCGCCCGGGTCGCGGCGGCCCCCACCACGTCGGCCAGGTCGAGCAGTTCGGTGTTCTCGTCGCTGACGTCACCGCGCGCCAGGTCGGTCAGCTCGGCGACAAGGGTGCCCAACTCGGCCACCTGCGCGCCGAGATCGTCGAGCAGCCGGGTCCGGCTCTCCGCGGACAGCGCGCTGTCCAGGGTGCCGCGCCGGTCGAGCCGGATCAGCAGTTCGACGTTGAGGCGCAGGCTGGTGAGCGGGGTCTTCAGCTCATGGGCGGCGTCCTCGGCGAGCAGCCGCTGGGCCCGCCGGGAGTCCCGTAGCGCGGCGAGCATCTCGTTGATCGACTGGATCAGCCGCCGGATCTCCCCGCCGCCCTCGTCCGGGATGCCGGCGTCGAGATCCCGGGTGTGCGCGACACGTACGGCGGCGGCGGTCAGCCGGTCGATCGGGGTCAGCCCGGCCCGCGCCACGGCCCGCCCGACGACGGCACCGCCGGCCACGCAGAGCAGCCCGATCAGCAGCATGCCGAACCCGAACCGGTTGACCGGGGTGTCGTCGGCGGCACGGGCCACCTGGACGGCGCCGTCGCCCGCCCGCAGCGTGAAGACGAGGTAGCCGTCCTCGTCGCTGTCGTCCGACTCCATCAGGTCGGCCGACAGGCCTCGCGCCACGCGCCCGGCCTGCTCGCTGACCGGGGGCAGCGGGGGCTGGCCGGCCGGTGTGCGGACCGAGCCGTCGGACAGGACGACCCGCACCAGCCGGCCACCTCCGGCATACGGCGGCAGCCGGACCCGCGCGGGACCGGCGCGCTCCGTGTCCGCCGCCAGGACCCGGGAGTCGGCGCGCAGCTGCTCCTCGACGGTGTTCCGCAGCTCCCGGTCCAGCAGTTCGCTGGCCACCTGGAAGGCCAGGAACACGCTGACCGCGATGGCCGTCGCCGAGATCACCGTCAGCCTGGTCCGCAGGGACCGCCGGCGCCACCACCGGGTCAACCGGCGCGGTACCCGGCCGGCGGGCCCGCTCACGGGGGAGTCTCCCGCAACGTGTAGCCCAGGCCGCGCAGCGTGTAGAGCAATCGCGGCTCGCCCTCGGCCTCCATCTTGCGGCGCAGATAGCTCACGTACACCTGGAGGTTGTTGGCGGTGGCGCTCATGTCGAAGCCCCAGATCGCCTCGAACAGCGCGTCGCGGGTCAGGACCCGGGTCGCGTTGCGCATCAGGACCTGCAGGAGGGAGAACTCGGTCCGGGTCAGGCGCAGCGCCCGCCCGCCCCGCCACGCCTCGAACCGGTCGGGGTCGAGCCGGACGTCGGCGAACGACAGGATCTGCGACTCCCCGTCGGCCGGCGCGCGCCGCCGCAGCAGGGCCCGCACCCGGGCCAGCAGCTCCTCTGTGGCGAACGGCTTGGGCAGGTAGTCGTCGGCGCCCGCGTCCAGCCCCGTGACCCGGTCGGAGACCTGGTCGCGGGCGGTCAGCATCAGCACCGGCAGATCCCGGCCCGCGGCCCGCAGGCGCCGGCAGGTCTCCAGCCCGCCGAGGCGGGGCATCATCACGTCGAGGATCAGCAGGTCCATCGTGTCGCCGTCGGCCCCGTCCATCCCGTCGAGCACGGCGAGGCCGTTGGCGACGGTGCGGGTGTCGTACCCCTCGACCTGGAGCACCCGCTCCAGCGACTCACGGATGGCCGCCTCATCATCGGCGATCATGATGCGCACGCCGGCCCGCCCCCTTCCGGTCGAAGTTTTTGCGGCTCATTGTCGCCGCTCGACCTGAGACCAGGCTTAGAGCTCCGAACAGAAGTGGAGCCCCAAGAGGCACCGTGGACGGGCCGGCCGCCGGCCCCGGCGTGCTACTCGGACTGCGCCGCCTGTTCCGACAGGACCGCGTGCAGGGGCTGGGTCGCGCGGCGGCGGTACTCCTGGACGGACCAGCCGTTGCCGTCGGGGTCCTTGAAGTACATGAAGGTGGCGCCGTCGTCGGGGGAGTACTGCACCGGCTCGGACACCTCCAGGCCCCGCTCGCGCAGCTCCGCGTACGCCGCCTTGATGTCGGCCACGCAGAGCTGCAGGCCCTGGTAGGAGCCCGGCTCCGGTACGGTCTCGCCCTTGGTCAGGTCCCAGATGCTGTCGCCCAGCGCGATCGAACAGCCGGAGCCCGGCGGGGTCAGCTGGACGATGCGCATACCCGGCATGACCTCCTGGTCGATGTCGACGTGGAAGCCGACCTTGTCGCGGTAGAAGTCACGGGCCCGGTCGATGTCGCTCACGGGCAGCGGGATCACTTCGAGGGTGAAGTCCATCAGCGGTCTCCAGGGTCGACGGTGGCTCGGTCTGCCTGAACGGCTCACCCTTACCGAAGCCGAAATCGGTACGGGGCGCCACCGAAACGCCCACAGTGGGCACATCCACCCGCCGGCCACCGCCCACGACGCGTCGGCGCCGACCGCCGGGACTGCGGCTAGGCTCGATCGCGTACGACCTTGATCGGGTACCACCGGGAACGTGTACACCCCTGATCGGAACGGGAGGGCGAGGATGACGGCGCCGGGACGCAGGAGCAGTACGTTCACTCGGCTGCTGCGGCACGGTTTCACCGACCCGTCGGCCGCCGAACGCCTCCTGGACAGCCCCGACCTCACCCCCCTCAGGAACGACCCGGTCCTCCTGGAGGCCCTGGGCGCCACCGCCGACCCCGACCTCGCGCTGACCGGCCTCGTCCGGCTGACCGAGGCCCAGCCCGGTGACGCCGACCGGCGCGAGCTGCTCGACACGCTGATAGCGGCCAAGCCGCTGCGCGACCGGCTGCTCGGCGTGCTCGGCGCCTCCGCCGCCCTCGCCGAACACCTCGCCCGCCACCCCGGCGACTGGCAGGTGCTGGTCACCTACGAGCCGCGCGACCTGCACCCCGAGGTCGAGGAGTTCGAACGGGCCCTCGCCGAGGCCACCGACCCCGTCAGCCTGCGCGTCGCCTACCGGCGCTGCCTGCTGTCCATCGCCGCCCGCGACGTGTGCGGCACCACCGACCTCGCCCAGACCGCCGCCGAGCTCGCCGACCTCGCCACCGCGACCCTGCGCGCCGCGCTCGCCCTCGCCGCAGCCGAGGCCCCGCAGGACGCCGAGCAGTGCCGGCTCGCGGTGATCGCCATGGGCAAGTGCGGCGGCCACGAGCTGAACTACGTCTCCGACGTCGACGTCATCTTCGTCGGTGAGAGCGCCGACGGCGCCGACGAGGGCAAGGCCCTGCAGGCCGCCACCCGGCTCGCCTCGCACATGATGCGGATCTGCTCCGAGACCACCGTCGAGGGCTCCATCTGGCCCGTCGACGCCAATCTGCGCCCCGAGGGCCGCAACGGCCCCCTCGTGCGCACCCTCAGCAGCCATGTCGCCTACTACCAGCGCTGGGCCAAGACCTGGGAGTTCCAGGCCCTGCTCAAGGCCCGCCCGGTCGCCGGCGACCTCGAACTGGGCGCCGAGTACGTCGCCGCGCTGCGGCCCCTGGTGTGGAAGGCCGCCGAGCGGGAGAACTTCGTCGCCGACGTGCAGAAGATGCGCCGCCGCGTCGTCGAGAACATCCCCGTCTCCGAGGTCGACCGCCAGCTGAAGCTCGGCCCCGGCGGCCTGCGGGACGTCGAGTTCGCCGTCCAGCTGCTGCAGCTCGTGCACGGCCGCGAGGACGCCGCCCTGCGCAGCGGCACCACCCTGGACGCCCTCCAGGCCCTCGCCGCCGGCGGCTACGTCGGCCGGACCGACGCCGCCCAGCTCGACGCCGCCTACCGCTTCCTGCGCTCCATGGAGCACCGCATCCAGCTGTACCGGCTGCGCCGCACCCACCTGGTCCCCGAGGACGACGCCGATCTGCGCCGCATCGGCCGCTCCCTCGGGCTGCGCGCCGACCCGGTCGCCGAGCTGACCCGCGAGTGGAAGCGGCACAGCAGCGTCGTACGGCGGCTGCACGAGAAGCTCTTCTACCGGCCGCTGCTGGACGCCGTCGCCCAGCTCGCCCCCGGCGAGGCCCGGCTCAGCGCGGGCGCCGCCCGGGAACGGCTCATCGCCCTCGGCTACGCCGACCCCGCCTCGGCGCTGCGGCACCTGGAGGCGCTGGCCTCCGGCGTGACCCGCGCGGCGGCGATCCAGCGCACCCTGCTGCCCGTCCTGCTGGGCTGGTTCGCCGACTCGGCCGACCCGGACTCCGGCCTGCTGAACTTCCGCAAGGTCTCCGACGCGCTCGGCAAGACTCCCTGGTACCTGCGGCTGCTGCGCGACGAGGGCGCCGCCGCCGAGAACCTCGCCCGGGTCCTGTCGGCGGGCCGGCTCGCCCCCGACCTGCTGATGCGGGCCCCGGAGGCCGTCGCGCTGCTCGGCGACGGCGACGGCGGCAGCGGTCTGGAGCCCCGCTCGCGGGCCCATCTGGAGCAGGAGGTCCTCGCCGCGGTGCGCCGCGCCGACAACGCCGTCCAGGCCGTCACCGCGGCCCGCGGCATGCGGCGCCGCGAGCTGTTCCGTACGGCCGCCGCCGACATCGTGGACTCCTACGGCACCGAGACCAAGCCCGCCGAGGCCGACCAGGGCGCCCTGGTGGACCGGGTCGGCGCCGCGGTCTCCGACCTCACGGCGGCCACGCTGGCCGGCACCCTGCGCGCGGTGGTCCGCGAGGGCTGGGGCGACACCCTGCCCACCCGGTTCGCGATCATCGGCATGGGCCGCTTCGGCGGACACGAGCTGGGCTACGGCAGCGACGCGGACGTCCTCTTCGTGCACGAGCCGCGCGAGGGCGTCGACGACCAGGAGGCCGCCGCGGCGGCCAACCGCGTGGTGGCGGAGATGCGGCGGCTGCTCCAGATCCCCAGCGCCGACCCGCCGCTGCTGATCGACGCCGATCTGCGCCCGGAGGGCAAGTCCGGGCCGCTGGTGCGCACCCTCAACTCGTACGCCGCCTACTACCGGCGCTGGTCGCTGGGCTGGGAGTCGCAGGCGCTGCTGCGGGCCGAGCCGGTCGCCGGGGACGACGAGCTGGGCGCCCGGTTCATCGAGCTGATCGACCCGCTGCGCTATCCCGCCCGGGGCCTCGAGGAGGACGCCGTACGGGAGATCCGGCGGCTGAAGGCGCGCATGGAGTCCGAGCGCCTGCCGCGCGGCGCCGACCCGAAGCTGCACACCAAGCTCGGGCCCGGCGGGCTGTCGGACGTCGAGTGGACCGTGCAGCTGCTCCAGCTGCGGCACGGGGCCGATGAGCCCGGACTGCGGACCACCCGTACCCGCGAGGCGCTGGCCGCGGCCCGTGCCGCCGGGCTCATCGGCGACGAGGACGCGGAGATCCTCGACGAGGCGTGGGTGCTGGCGACCCGGGTCCGCAACGCGGTGATGCTGGTCCGCGGCCGCGCCGGCGACACCTTCCCCTCGGACCCGCGCGAACTGGGCGCGGTGGGCCGCTACCTGGGGTACGAGCCCGGTCACGTGGGCGACATGCTGGACGACTACCGCCGCACCGCCCGCCGGGCCCGCGGCGTCGTGGACGAACTGTTCTACGGGGGCTGAGCTACGGCCCTGGTGATGTACGGGCCGGCACCGGCTCGTTCTCCTCCTCGGCGGGCACCGGGGCGGGGCGTGCGCCGGCCCCCGGCGCGACCGCTCCGGTGCGTGCCGGGACCACGCGGGGCAGCCGGTAGGGCAGCGCGCCGTACCAGAGGCGGGCCACGCCGTAGCCGAAGGCCAGGCAGATGAGGCCGCCCACCGCGTCGAGCCAGAAGTGGTTGGCCGTCGCGACGATCACGACGAGGGTCGCCGCCGGGTAGAGCAGCCCGAGGACCTTGACCCAGGGGGTGCGCGCCAGGGCGAAGATCGTCAGCCCGCTCCACACCGACCAGCCGATGTGCATGGACGGCATCGCGGCGTACTGGTTCGACATGTTCTTCAGGTCGCCCGAGGCCATCGAGCCCCAGGTGTCGTGGGCCAGGACCGTGTCGATGAACCCCGTGTTCGTCATCAGCCGCGGGGGAGCGAGCGGATACAGGTAGTAACCGACCAGGGCCACACCCGTGGTCGCGAAGAGGACCAGCCGGGTCGCCGCGTAGCGGCCGGAGTGTCTGCGGTACAGCCAGACCAGCACCGCGAGCGTCACCACGAAGTGCAGCGTGGCGTAGTAGTAGTTCATCCCGACGATCAGCCAAGTCACGCCGTTGATCGCGCGGTTGACGGACTCCTCGACGGCGATGCCCAGACTGTGCTCGAGCCGCCACAGCCAGTCGGCGTTGCGCAGGGCCTCGGTGCGCTGCTCCGGGACGGCGTTGCGGATCAGGGAGTAGGTCCAGTAACTCACCGCGATGAGCAGGATCTCGAACCACAGCCGCGGCCGGCGGGGGGTGCGCAGGCGGCGCAGGAGTCCCGGCCCCGTCCTCTCCGCGACGGAGTGCGGGACGGCTTCTTCAGGGCCTTCGCGTGTCGTCACCGTAGCGTCACCCATAGGCACAGAGTCTGCCAGAAAAGACCTCTCCGACCGATCATCCTCCGGTCGGGTCCGTGACGCACGTTCTGCGGCTTTTCTCCTCCCGCAGGAGTAGGCCGCGCGTCTCGGTCCCCCTAGGGGCGCGTCCGGTCGCCGGGCGCCGACGCCGTCGAACCGCGTACGACCAGCTCCGGCATGAACACGAACTCGCTGTGCGGGGCCGGGGTTCCGCCGATCTCCTCGAGCAGTGTGCGGACGGCGGCCTGGCCCATGGCCGGGACCGGCTTGCGGACCGTGGTGAGCGGCGGGTCGGTGAAGGCGATCAGCGGGGAGTCGTCGAAGCCCACGACCGAGATGTCGGTGGGGACCTCGAGGCCCTGCTGCCGGGCCGCGCGTATCGCGCCCAGCGCCATCATGTCGCTGGCGCAGACGACGGCCGTGCAGTCACGCGCGATGAGTGCGGTGGCGGCGGCCTGCCCGCCCTCCAGGGTGTACAGCGAGTGCTGCACCAGGTCGCGCTCCACGACGTCCGGCGGCAGGTTCAGCTGGTCCTGGACGGTCCGGACGAACCCCTCGATCTTCCGCTGCACCGGCACGAACCGCTTCGGGCCGAGGGCCAGCCCGATCCGGGTGTGCCCGAGGGAGACGAGGTGGGTCACCGCCAGCGCCATCGCCGCCCGGTCGTCCGGGGAGATGAACGGCGCCTGCACCTTGGGGGAGAAGCCGTCGACGAGGACGAAGGGGACGCCCTGCGCACGCAGCCGCTCGTAGCGCTGCATGTCCGCGGTGGTGTCCGCGTGCAGACCGGAGACATAGATGATGCCCGCGACCCCGCGGTCCACGAGCATCTCGGTGAGCTCGTCCTCCGTGGACCCGCCGGGCGTCTGCGTCGCCAGCACGGGCGTATAGCCCTGCCGCGTCAGCGCCTGGCCGATGACCTGGGCGAGCGCCGGGAATATCGGGTTCTCCAGCTCGGGTGTGATCAGGCCGACCAGGCCCTCGCTGCGCTGGCGGAGCCGCACCGGACGCTCGTAGCCGAGCACGTCGAGTGCGGCCAGCACGGACTGGCGAGTGGTGGCGGCGACGCCGGGCTTCCCGTTGAGGACGCGGCTGACGGTCGCTTCGCTCACCCCCGCCTGAGCAGCGATGTCGGCAAGCCTCGTGGTCACGGCACTGGACTGTACCTGTCGTATGCCGCCTTGCACACCAATCGGACGCCGAGGGCGACCCGTTGGCCGGCCCGTGCGGGGCTGCTGCGTCATCGCGCTCCCTCGTGGAAGTCATGGCAAGAGCTTGCAGAGTCTTGCACAAGTGGACCGCGTACCGCTCCACCCCTGTAAGGAAGCGTCTCACAGCGGTCGCTGGACGGTCACGCCGGGATAACTTCCGTGTTCCCTTGCACTTTTTTGCTGCAAGGTCTTTCGCAAGGATTGCATCGCTGTTACGTTCACGTCGCCCGGCGGCCGCAAAGGCGCAGTCGGCACGACAGCAGGGGCCGGCAGACGGGGCCGCCCCCGCATCACACGGGCTTTCACCCTCAAGGAGAACTCATGCGGCGTGGCATAGCGGCCACCGCGCTGGTGGCGTCCCTCGCCCTCGCGGCGACGGCCTGCGGCGGGGACGACAGCGGCAGCGACTCGAGCGGTCCGGTGACCATCACCTGGTGGGACACCTCCAACGCCACCAACGAGGCGCCGACGTACCAGGCCTTGGTCAAGGAGTTCGAGGCCGCCAACAAGGACGTCAAGGTCAAGTACGTCAACGTCCCCTTCGACCAGGCGCAGAACAAGTTCGACACCGCCGCCGGTTCGAAGGGCGCGCCGGACATCCTGCGGTCCGAGGTCGGCTGGACCCCGGCCTTCGCGAAGAAGAGCTTCTTCCTGCCGCTGGACGGCACCGAGGCCCTCGCCGAGCAGGACAAGTTCAAGTCCAACCTGCTGGAGCAGGCCAAGTACGAGGGCAAGACGTACGGCGTCCCCTTCGTCACGGACACGCTCGCGCTCGTCTACAACAAGGCGCTGTTCGAGAAGGCCGGCATCACCGAGGCCCCCAAGACCTGGGACGACCTCAAGAAGGCCGCCGCCACGATCAAGGGCAAGACCGGCGTCGACGGCTACTGGGGCTCGACCCAGGCCTACTACGCCCAGTCCTTCCTCTACGGCGAGGGCACCGACACCGTCGACGCCGACGCCAAGAAGATCACCGTCAACTCGCCCGAGGCGAAGAAGGCCTACGGCACCTGGCTGAGCCTGTTCGACGGCAAGGGCCTGCACAAGGCCGACACGACCGCCGACGCGTACGCCCACATCCAGGACGCGTTCGTCAACGGCAAGGTCGCCGCGATCGTCCAGGGCCCCTGGGAGATCACGAACTTCTACAAGGGCTCGGCGTTCAAGGACAAGTCGAACCTCGGCATCGCCACCGTCCCGGCCGGCTCCTCCGGCAAGGCGGGCGCCCCGACCGGCGGCCACAACCTGTCGGTCTACGCCGGCTCCGACGAGGCCCACCAGAAGGCCGCGCTGAAGTTCGTCAAGTTCATGACGTCGGCGAAGTCGCAGGAGACCATCGCGCTGAAGAACAGCACGCTTCCCACCCGTGACGACGCCTACACCGAGCAGGTCAAGGCCGACCCGGGCATCGCCGGCTACCAGGGCGTGCTGTCCGCCGCCCAGCCGCGTCCCGCGCTGCCGGAGTACAGCTCCCTGTGGGGTCCGCTCGACACCGAACTGCCCAAGATCGCGGGTGGCAAGGTGTCCCTGGACAAGGGCCTGAGCACGGCCGAGACGTCCATCGCCAAGCTGGTGCCCGACTTCAGCAAGTGAGCTCCGCGCGGCCGCCGGACCGCCCTGTTGGGGCAGGCGATCCGGCGGCCGCCCGGCCGTCCCACGGGTCCCGACCGCGGACTTCCTGAACTCCCAGAAGGTGTCGAACCATGACAGTCGCCATCGACCGCGCGACCGGCAAGCGCCGCGGTGACCGTGCGCCCCGGCCAGGGCGCGGGCAGCGCCTGAGGAACAGCTACCAGAAGCACTGGTACGCGTACGCGATGATCACCCCGGTGGTCGTCGTGCTCGGCATCCTCGTGCTGTACCCGCTGGCCTACGGTCTGTACCTGACGCTGACCGACGCCAACAGCCTCAACACGGCGCGCACGATCGGCGCCAACGAGATCGAGGCGACGTACAAGTTCATCGGCTTCGACAACTACGCCGACATCCTCTGGGGCGAGACCTCCTACGACCGCTTCTGGTCGCACTTCATCTGGACGATCGTGTGGACGGCCGCCTGTGTGGCCCTGCACTACACGATCGGCCTCGGCCTCGCGCTGCTGCTCAACCAGAAGCTGCGCGGCCGTACCCTCTACCGCCTGATCCTGGTCCTGCCGTGGGCCGTGCCGACCTTCGTCACCGTGTTCGGCTGGCGGTTCATGCTCGCGGACGGCGGCATCATCAACGCCGCGCTGGAGTCCCTGCACCTGCCGACGCCGCTGTGGCTGGAGGACACCTTCTGGCAGCGGTTCGCGGCGATCATGGTCAACACCTGGTGCGGTGTGCCGTTCATGATGGTCTCCCTGCTCGGCGGCCTGCAGTCCATCGACGCCTCCCTCTACGAGGCCGCGGAGATGGACGGCGCCAGCGCCTGGCAGCGCTTCCGCTACGTCACCCTGCCCGGCCTGCGGACGGTCAGCTCCACCGTCGTCCTGCTCGGCATCATCTGGACGTTCAACCAGTTCGCCGTGATCTTCCTGCTCTTCGGCAACACCGCGCCGGACGCGCAGATCCTGGTCACCTGGGCCTACTACCTCGGCTTCGGACAGCAACCGCGCGACTTCGCCCAGTCCGCCGCCTACGGCATCCTGCTGCTGGGCATCCTGATCGTCTTCACCTCGTTCTACCGCCGCTGGCTGAACCGCAACGAGCAGCAGCTCGCGATCTGAGGCAGGAGTTCTTCATGAGTACCACCACAGCCCAGACCTCCGCCGCGGTGACCGAACCGCAGAGCCCGGCCAAGCCGCCCCGGCGCACCCGGCGGCGCGGTGAGACGGGCTTCGCCGGCTCCCTCGCCTCCCACGGCATGCTCACCGTCGCGAGCCTGATCGCCCTGTTCCCCGTCCTGTGGCTGGTGTTCCTGTCACTGGGACCGGACAAGGACGACTATCTGCACCCCGAGCGCATCTGGTCCAAGATGACGTTCGACAACTACGCGTTCGTCCTGCAGCACACGAACTTCTTCGACTGGCTGAAGAGTTCGCTGATCGTGTCGCTGGGCACCACCGTGATCGGCGTCCTGATCGCCGCCACCACCGGCTACGCGGTCTCCCGTATGCGCTTCCCGGGCTACCGGAAGTTCATGTGGGTGCTGCTGGTCACCCAGATGTTCCCGATCGCCGTGCTGATCGTGCCGATGTACCAGATCCTCTCGGACCTGGGCCTCATCGACACCTACCTCGGCCTGATCATCGTCTACTGCTCGACCGCGGTGCCGTACTGCGCCTGGCTGCTCAAGGGCTACTTCGACACCATCCCGTTCGAGATCGACGAGGCCGGGCGCGTCGACGGCCTCACCCCGTTCGGCACCTTCGCGCGGCTGATCCTGCCGCTCGCCAAGCCGGGCCTCGCGGTCGCCGCGTTCTACAGCTTCATCACCGCCTTCGGCGAGGTGGCCTTCGCGACCACCTTCCTGCTCGACGACGAGAAGTACACGCTCGCCGTCGGTCTGCAGAGCTTCGTCAGCGAGCACGACGCCCAGCGCAACCTCATGGCGGCCACGGCGGTGCTCGTCGCGATACCGGTCTCCCTCTTCTTCTACCTCGTGCAGAAGAACCTGGTCACCGGCCTCACCGCCGGTGGCACGAAGGGCTGAGCCGGCCCCGAGAACCCGAGGCGGCCGCCGTGTCCATCCGACCCCGCTGTCACTGCGGCCGCCTCGTCGTCCGCCGCCGCGCGCACGACCCAGACCGACTGACTCCTTCTCCGCCCGTGGCACCGTCCGGGCGTGAGACCCCCACCGCATCAAGGAAGCCATGAGCCAGTACCCCACAGCCCCGGCCGAGACCGCTGCCGTCGCCACCGTCGCCAAGCGCCGTGACTGGTGGCGCGACGCGGTGATCTACCAGGTCTACCCGCGCAGCTTCGCCGACAGCAACGGCGACGGCATGGGCGACCTGGAAGGCGTCCGTTCCCGTCTGCCGTACCTGCGCGACCTCGGCGTCGACGCCGTATGGCTCAGCCCCTTCTACGCCTCCCCGCAGGCCGACGCCGGCTACGACGTCGCCGACTACCGGGCGGTCGACCCCATGTTCGGCAATCTGCTGGACGCCGACGCGCTGATCCGCGACGCCCGTGAGCTGGGCCTGCGGATCATCGTCGACCTGGTCCCCAACCACTCCTCGGACCAGCACGAGTGGTTCAAGCGCGCCCTCGCCGACGGCCCCGGCTCGCCGCTGCGCGACCGCTACCACTTCCGCCCCGGCAAGGGCGCGAACGGCGAACTCCCGCCGAACGACTGGGAGTCCATCTTCGGCGGCCCCGCCTGGACCCGGGTCACCGAGCCCGACGGCACCCCCGGCGAGTGGTACCTGCACCTCTTCGCGCCCGAGCAGCCCGACTTCAACTGGGAGCACCCGGCGGTCTCCGACGAGTTCCGCTCGATCCTGCGCTTCTGGCTGGACATGGGCGTCGACGGCTTCCGGATCGACGTCGCCCACGGCATGGTGAAGGCCGAAGGCCTGCCCGACCTTGGAAACCACGATCAGCTCAAGCTGCTGGGCAACGATGTCATGCCGTTCTTCGACCAGGACGGCGTCCACGACATCTACCGCCAGTGGCGGCTCATCCTCGACGAGTACTCCGGCGAGCGCATCTTCGTCGCCGAGGCGTGGACCCCGACCGTCGAGCGCACGGCCAACTACGTCCGCCCCGACGAGCTGCACCAGGCGTTCAACTTCCAGTACCTGTCGGCCGCCTGGGACGCGCGCGAGCTGCGCGAGGTCGTCGACCGCACCCTGGAGGCCATGCGCCCGGTCGGCGCCCCCGCCACCTGGGTGCTGTCCAACCACGACGTCACCCGGCACGCCACCCGCTTCGCCAACCCGCCCGGCCTCGGCACCCAGATCCGCACCGCCGGCGACCGCGACCTGGGCCTGCGCCGCGCCCGCGCCGCCACCCTGCTGATGCTGGCCCTGCCCGGCTCCGCGTACGTCTACCAGGGCGAGGAGCTCGGCCTGCCGGACGTCGTCGACCTGCCGGACGACGTGCGCCAGGACCCGGCGTACTTCCGCGGCGAGGGCCAGGACGGCTTCCGCGACGGCTGCCGGGTGCCGATCCCGTGGACGCGTGACGGATCGTCGTACGGCTTCGGCGCGGGCGGCAGCTGGCTGCCGCAGCCGGCCGGCTGGGGCGAGCTGAGCGTCGAGGCCCAGACCGGCGACCCGGACTCCACCCTGGAGCTGTACCGGGCCGCGCTGGCCGCCCGCCGCGCCCACCCCGACCTCGGCGCCGGGGACGAGGTGGAGTGGCTGCGGGCGCCCGAGGGCGTCCTCGCCTTCCGGCGCGGGGAGTTCGTCTGCGTGGCGAACACCGGCACCGAGTCGGTGACCATCCCGGCGTACGGGCGGCTGCTGCTCGCCAGCGGTGAGATCACCGAGACGGACGGTGAGGCGAAGCTGCCGGCCGACACCACGGTGTGGTGGTCCACGGCCTCCTGACGGCCTTCCTGCAAGAAATTTCAAGCAAGTTGGTCCGGCCCGCTGCCTTTTCAGGCGGCGGGCCTTTAACATTCCCGTCACCGCAAGGTAGTTGAAATTTTTCAGCAAGAGCCTTCAACGGTGAAGGAAATCCCCACATGGCACGCAGAACCCTCTCCGTGGCGGCCGCGCTCGCGGCGGCCCTCACCACCTCCTCCCTTGTCATGCACCCGACCGAGGCAGCGGCCTCGCCGCCCGGGAGCAAGGACGTCACCGCCGTCCTCTTCGAGTGGAAGTTCGCCTCCGTGGCGAAGGAGTGCACCACCACCCTCGGCCCCGCCGGCTACGGCTACGTGCAGGTCTCCCCACCGGCCGAGCACATACAGGGCTCGCAGTGGTGGACGTCGTACCAGCCGGTGAGCTACAAGATCGCCGGCCGGCTCGGCGACCGCGCCGCCTTCCAGAGCATGATCAACACCTGCCACGCGGCCGGTGTGAAGGTCGTCGTCGACACGGTCGTCAACCACATGGCCGCCGGCAACGGCACCGGCACGGGCGGCTCGTCGTACACGAAATACGACTACCCGGGCCTGTACTCGTCGTACGACTTCGACGACTGCACCGCGCAGATCAGCAACTACCAGGACCGCTGGAACGTCCAGCACTGCGAGCTCGTCGGCCTCGCCGACCTCGACACCGGCGAGGACTACGTCCGCGGCGCCCTGGCGAAGTACATGAACGACCTGCTGTCGCTCGGCGTCGACGGCTTCCGCATCGACGCGGCCAAGCACATCGACACCGCCGACCTGGCGAACATCAAGTCGCGGCTCAGCAACCCCAACGCCTACTGGAAGCAGGAGGTCATCCACGGCTCCGGCGAAGCCGTCCAGCCGGGCGAGTACACCCGCAACGGCGACGTCCAGGAGTTCCGCTACGCCTACGACCTCAAGCGGGTCTTCAACAACGAGAACCTCGCCTACCTGAAGAACTACGGCGAGGGCTGGGGCTATCTGAGCAGCTCGTCCGCCGGTGTCTTCGTCGACAACCACGACACCGAGCGCAACGGCTCCACGCTCAGCTACAAGGACAACGCCAACTACACGCTGGCCAACGTCTTCATGCTGGCCTGGCCCTACGGCGCCCCGGACATCAACTCCGGCTACGAGTTCACCGACCACGACGCCGGCCCGCCCAACGGCGGCACGGTGAACGCCTGCTGGCAGAACGGCTGGAAGTGCCAGCACAACTGGCCGGAGATCAAGTCCATGGTCGCGTTCCGCAACGCCACCCGCGGCCAGGCCGTCACCGACTGGTGGGACAACGGCGGTGACGCCATCGCGTTCGGCCGGGGCTCCAAGGGCTTCGTGGCCATCAACCACGAGTCGGGCTCCCTCAGTCGTACGTACCAGACGTCCCTGCCCGCCGGCACGTACTGCAACGTGCAGAACAACAGCACCGTGACGGTGAACTCCGCCGGTCAGCTGACCGCCACGCTGGGCGCGAACACGGCTCTGGCCGTATACGCCGGCAAGTCGAGCTGCTGAGCGGACAACTGAAAGTTTTTACCGGTGGTTTCAAGCCTCTTGCTGTAAGCGTTGCGGCGGCGATACGGTCGCGCGGGGTCGGACCCGAAGAGCCGCAATCGCAAGGAGCCCCTCTGTGATACCGAGATGGCCGTCGCCGTGGAGGCGCCGAACCACCCACGCCGGACGGGTCGCTGCGGTCACCGTGACCGCGCTGGCCGCAGCGCTCGTCCAGCCACTCGCCGCGAAGGCGGCGACCCCGCCGGCGCCGCCGTCCGACGCGAAGCTCGCCGCCGAGCCCGCCCGGCACGACGCCACCCGCGAGCAGTTCTACTTCGTCCTGCCGGACCGTTTCGCCAACGGCGACACCGGCAACGACAAGGGCGGCCTGACCGGCTCCCGTCTGTCCACCGGGTACGACCCCACCGACAAGGGCTTCTACCAGGGCGGCGACCTGAAGGGTCTGACCCAGCGCCTGGACTACATCAAGGGCCTGGGCACCACCGCCATCTGGATGGCACCGATCTTCAAGAACCGTCCCGTGCAGGGCACCGGCAAGGACGCCTCCGCCGGCTACCACGGGTACTGGATCACCGACTTCACCCAGGTCGACCCGCACTTCGGCAGCAACAAGGACCTCGAGACCCTCATCGCCAAGGCGCACGCCAAGGGCATGAAGGTCTTCTTCGACGTCATCACCAACCACACCGCCGACGTCGTGGACTACAAGGAGAAGTCCTACGAGTACCTCTCCCAGGGCGCCTTCCCGTATCTGACGAAGGACGGCAGGCCCTTCGACGACGCCGACTACGCGGACGGCACCCGGCGCTTCCCCGCCGTGGACGCCGACTCCTTCCCGCGGACGCCCGTCACCGGCGCGACGAAGAAGGTTCCGTCGTGGCTCGACGACCCGACGATGTACCACAACCGCGGCGACTCCACCTTCGCCGGGGAGAGCTCCGAGCACGGTGACTTCTCCGGCCTGGACGACCTGTGGACCGAGCGTCCCGAGGTCGTCGGCGGCATGGAGAAGATCTACCAGCGCTGGGTCCGCGACTTCGACATCGACGGCTTCCGGATCGACACGGTCAAGCACGTCAACATGGAGTTCTGGACCCAGTGGGCCACCGCCCTGGACTCCTACGCCGCCAAGCAGGGCCGCGACGACTTCTTCATGTTCGGCGAGGTGTACACCTCCGACACGGACATCACCGCGCCCTACGTCACCCAGGGCCGCCTCGACGCCACGCTCGACTTCCCCTTCCAGGAGGCGGCACGCCAGTACGCCTCCCAGGGCGGCAGCGCGCGCAAGCTCGCGTCCGTCTTCGGCGACGACTACAAGTACACGACCGACAAGGCCAACGCCTACGAACAGGTCACCTTCCTCGGCAACCACGACATGGGCCGCATCGGGACCTTCCTCAAGCAGGACAACCCGAAGGCCACCGACGCCGAGCTGCTGAAGAAGGACCGGCTCGCCAACGAGCTGATGTTCCTCAGCCGCGGCAACCCGGTCGTCTACTACGGCGACGAGCAGGGCTTCACCGGCGCCGGCGGCGACAAGGACGCCCGCCAGACCCTGTTCGCCTCGAAGACCGCCGACTACCTCGACGACGACCAGATCGGCACCGACCGCACCCACGCCGACGACGCCTACGACACCAAGGCCCCGCTGTACCGGCAGATCAGCGCCCTCGCCGAGCTGCGCAAGGCCAACCCCGCTCTCGCCGACGGCATCCAGACCGAGCGCCACGCGGCCGACGGCCCCGGCGTCTACGCCTTCTCCCGCACCGACGCCCGCAAGGGCACCGAGTACCTCGTCGCCTTCAACAACGCGGACGACGCCCGCACGGAGACGTTCGCCGTCGGCTCGGCCGACACCACGTACAGCGCCCTGTACGGCACCAAGGACTCCGTCCGCTCCGGCGCCGACAAGAAGGTCACCGTCACCGTCCCGGCGGGCGCGGCGATCGTCCTGAAGGCCACCGGCCGTCCCGCGCAGCCCGCGGCGAAGCCGTCCCTCACGCTGAAGGCCCCCGCCGCGGGTGCCACCGGCACCGTGGAGATCTCCGCCGACGTCGACGGCGGACAGCTCAACCGCGTCGTCTTCGCCGCGCAGAGCGGCAACGGCAAGTGGCGTGTCCTCGGCTCCGCCGACCACGCCCCCTACAAGGTCCGCCAGGTCATCGGCGCGGATGTGGCGGCCGGCACCGCCCTGCGCTACAAGGCCGTGGTGATCGACTCCGCCGGCCGTACCGCGAGCGCCACCGCCGGCTCCACCACCGGCACCCCGCCCGCCGAGGAGAAGCCCACCGCCGCCTCCCGTGACTACGCGGTCGTCCACTACAAGCGCGCGGACGGCGACTACACGGACTGGGGCGTGTACGCCTGGGGCGACATCGCCGACGGCGAGGCCACCGAGTGGCCCAAGAGCCACCCCTTCATCGGCCGGGACGCCTACGGCGCCTTCGCCTACGTCAAGCTCAAGCCGGGCGCGTCCAGCGTCGGCTACCTGGTGATCGACAAGGACGGAAACAAGGACGTCTCCACCGACCGCACGATCGACGTCACCAAGACCGGCGAGATCTGGATCGAGCAGGGCAAGGAGGAGGCCCTGACCGAGCGGCCGGAGTACCCGGCCCAGGACAAGTCCAAGGCCGTCCTGCACTACCACCGCGCCGACGGCGACTACGACGGTTGGGGCCTGCACACCTGGACCGGTGCCGCGAACCCCACCGAGTGGTCGAACCCCCTGAAGCCGGTGAGGACCGATGCCTATGGCGCGGTCTTCGAGGTGCCCCTCGCCGAGGGCGCGAGCAGCCTCAGCTACATCATGCACAAGGGCGACGAGAAGGACCTGCCCTCCGACCAGTCGCTGGACCTCAAGGCCAACGGCCACGAGGTGTGGCTGCTGAGCGGCCAGGAGAAGTACCTCCTGCCGCAGCCCGCGGGCAGCGCGGCCGCGCTCGACCTGACCACCTCCAAGGCCGTCTGGATCGACCGGAACACCGTCGCCTGGAACGGCTCCGAGGCCGCGGCCTCCACCCAGCTGGTCTACTCCCGCACCGGTTCCGTCACCGTCGAGGACGGCGCCCTGACCGGCGACGACCAGCGCTGGCTCCGGCTCGACAAGGCCACGCTGACCGACGCCCAGAAGGCGGAGTTCCCGCACCTGAAGTCGTACACCGCCTGGTCCGTCGACCCGCGTGACCGCGACCGGGTCCGCGAGGCGCTGCGCGGCCAGGTCGTCGCCTCCCAGCGCGCCGCCAACGGCGCCGTGCTCGCCGCGACCGGAGTCCAGCTCGCCGGCGTCCTGGACGACCTGTACGACGCCACGAAGGCCGACCTGGGTCCGGTGTTCCACAAGGGCCGTCCGACGCTGTCCGTCTGGGCGCCCACCGCCCAGTCGGTGAAGCTGGAGATCGGCGGCTCCACCGTCGCCATGCACCGCGCCGACGGCACCGGCGTCTGGTCCGTCACCGGACCCGCGTCCTGGAAGAACAAGCCCTACCGGTACGTCGTCGAGGTGTGGGCGCCCAGCGTCCGCAAGGTCGTCACCAACAAGGTCACCGACCCCTACTCGGTCGCCCTCACCACCAACTCCCAGCGCAGCCTCCTCGTCGACCTCGACGACCGCTCCCTGGCACCGCGCGGCTGGACCACCTACACCAAGCCCAAGGCGGTGCCGCTGAAGGACGCCCAGATCCAGGAGCTGCACGTCCGGGACTTCTCGGTGGCCGACCCGACCGTCCCCGCGAAGGACCGCGGCACCTACCGCGCGTTCGAGCACAAGCTCAGCGACGGCTCCGGCCACCTGAGGAAGCTCGCCGAGGCCGGCACCTCGTACGTCCATCTGCTGCCGGTCTTCGACATCGCCACCATCCCCGAGCGCCGCGAGGACCAGGCCGGCCCCGACTGCGACCTGGCCTCGTTCGCGGCCGACTCCGACAAGCAGCAGGAGTGCGTGGCGAAGGCCGCCGCGAAGGACGCCTACAACTGGGGCTACGACCCGTACCACTACACGGTCCCGGAGGGCTCGTACGCCTCGGACCCGGACGGCACCACCCGCAACGTCGAGTTCCGCCGGATGGTGAAGGCGCTCAACGAGGACGGCCTGCGCGTCGTCATGGACGTCGTCTACAACCACACGGCGGCGAGCGGCCAGGCGGACACCTCCGTCCTGGACCGGATCGTCCCCGGCTACTACCAGCGGCTCCTGCCCGACGGCTCGGTCGCCAACAGCACCTGCTGCGCCAACACGGCCACCGAGAACGCCATGATGGGCAAGCTCGTCGTCGACTCGATCGTCACCTGGGCCAAGGAGTACAAGGTCGACGGCTTCCGCTTCGACCTCATGGGCCACCACCCGAAGGCCAACATCCTCGCGGTCCGCAAGGCCCTCGACGCGCTCACCCTCAAGAAGGACGGCGTCGACGGCAAGAAGATCATCCTGTACGGCGAGGGCTGGAACTTCGGCGAGGTCGCCGACGACGCCCGGTTCGTCCAGGCCACGCAGAAGAACATGGCCGGCACCGGCATCGCCACCTTCTCCGACCGCGCCCGTGACGCCGTCCGCGGCGGCGGCCCCTTCGACGAGGACCCCGGCGTCCAGGGCTTCGCGTCCGGGCTCTACACCGAGCCCAACACGTCGAAGGCCAACGGCACCGAGGCCGAGCAGAAGGCCCGCCTGCTGCACTACCAGGACCTGATCAAGGTCGGTCTGTCCGGCAACCTCGCCGGGTACCGCTTCACCGACACCAGCGGCAAGGAGGTCGAGGGCTCCGAGGTCGACTACAACGGCGCCCCCGCCGGCTACGCGGCCGCCCCCGGCGACGCCCTCGCCTACGCGGACGCGCACGACAACGAGTCGCTGTTCGACGCGCTCGCCTTCAAGCTGCCCGCCACGGTCAGCGCCGCCGACCGCGCCCGGATGCAGGTCCTCGCCATGGCCACGGCCACCCTGTCGCAGGGCCCGGCGCTCAGCCAGGCCGGCACCGACCTGCTGCGCTCCAAGTCGCTGGACCGCAACTCCTACGACAGCGGCGACTGGTTCAACGCCATCCACTGGGACTGCGCGGACGGCAACGGCTTCGGCCGGGGCCTGCCGCCCGCGGCCGACAACGCCTCGAAGTGGCCGTACGCCAAGCCGCTGCTGAGCACCGTCAAGGCCGGCTGCCCGCAGATCGAGGGCACCTCGGCGGCCTACCGCGACCTGCTGCGGATCCGTTCGACGGAGAGCGCCTTCTCCCTCGGCACCGCCGACCAGGTGCAGGCGAAGCTGTCCTTCCCGCTCTCCGGCAAGGACGAGACGCCCGGCGTGATCACCATGCGCCTCGGTGACCTCGTCGTCGTCTTCAACGCCACGCCCGAGCGGCAGAAGCAGAAGGTCGCCTCGCTCGCGGGCACCGGCTACCGGCTGCACCCGGTGCAGGCCAAGGGCGGCGACCCGGTCGTCCGGACCGCGGACTACACGGCGGGCTCCGGCACGTTCGACGTCCCGGCCCGCACGGTCGCGGTGTTCACCCGCACCAGGTGACACCGGGCTGAACGAAGGGGCGGTCCGGTCACCGGGCCGCCCCTTCGCGTGCCGAGGTTAGGGTGGGGGCCGCCGACCAGGACAGGAGCGCCCATGCCGCAGATCACCGTCGACTACTCGCAGGAACTGGCCGACGACTTCGACCGCCCCGCGTTCGCGCGGGCGCTGCACACCGCCGTCGTCGAGATCGCGGCCGCCAAGCCGCCCGCGTGCAAGACGCAGTTCCGCCGCACCGAGGACACCACGGTCGGCGACGACACCGCCGGGCACGCCGTCGTCCATGTCACCCTGGGCCTGCTCGCGGGCCGCAGCGACGAGACCAAGGCCCGGCTCACCGAGACCGTCCTCGACCTGCTGCGCACCCATGTGAAGCCCGTCGGCGGGCTCGCGCTGCACGCCTCCGCCGAGGTCCGCGACCTCGACCCGTCGTACCGCAAGTACGAGAGCTGAGCCCTTAGGTCGTGTCCGCAAAGTCCCGCCTGCCGTTCGACGCCCGGCACGCTCCCCCAAGCTCTTCGAGCAGGGGGGACCCCCACTCGCCGCACCGGCCGGCCACCCGCGTACAACCAGTACGCGGGAGCCCGCCCGGCACGCCGAGAGCACGCACCGGACGCCGCTCGGCCCGCCCTACGGGCGGACGACGCGACTTTACGGACACGACCTAGGGCGTGTTTCGCCCTACGACGCCAGCGCGACCAGCCGGCCGACCAGGTCCGTGAACGGGCCGTCGGCCGGCTCGTCCGCCAGCGCGCCGCGCAGCAGCGCGCCCATCTCCTCGTCGTGGGCGGCGCTCACCGCGGCCAGCGCCGCGAAGTCGTGCACCAGCTGGATCTCCAGCTCACGGCGCGGGATGCGCCGGCCGTCCAGCCAGATCAGGGCCGTGGACTCGGCGAGCGAGATCCACGAGCGGACCACCAGCTCCAGCCGCGCGGGCGGATCCGTCACGCCCAGGTGCGACAGGATCTGGACATACGCGGCCTGCCGCACCGCGTCGATGAGCGCGTTCGTCGTCGTAGAGCCGACCGCGGGACCGCCCCGCATCAGCGCCGAGAAACCGGGCCCGTGCTCGTCGACGAAGTCGAAGTAGCGGCGCATCACCCGCAGCAGCCGGGCGCCCAGCGGGCCCTCCCGGGGCTCCACGAACCGGCCCGCCAGATCGTCCGCCGCACGCTTCAACGCGGCCTCGTACAGGCTGAGTTTGCCGGGGAAGTAGTGGTAGACCAACGGCCGGGAGATCCCGGCCGCCGACGCTATCTCGTCGATGGAGACCTCGTCGGGCGAGCGCTGGCTGAACAGTTCGAGGGCGACGCCGATCAACTGCTGCCGTCGCTCGTCGACTCCCATTCTTCGGCGTACCCCGGTAGTCATACGAACACCTTACCGATCGATTCCGGCCCTGAACGGGCCCGAGCGACCAGGGGTGTTCATCTCAGGGCACCGACGGGTCCGTGACATCCCTCACTTGAGGCCGCCGATCGTCCGGCCGTCCTCCAGCGTGCCCTTCAGCTCCGCCCGCGCGCCCTGCCGCGCGGGCAGGACCAGCAGGCTGCCTTCCGACGCACCCCGCACCCCGCCCGACGCCCGGATCGACTCCGTGCCGCGGGCACCGGCCGCCAGCAGATACCAGCCGCCGGACTGCGCCTTCCACAGCACCCCGGCCAGCACCTGCGGATCCCGGGCCCCGCATGCCGCGACGTTCTGCGCCTTCGCGACCACCGCCGCCTGCGCGGTGCCCGGCGTACGGAACTGCGCCAGCACCCGCTCACCGCCGCCCCGCCAGGTCTCCGCGCGTGTGCACACCCAGTCCGCGGCACCGCTGCCGTCCGGCAACGGCTGGCGCGCGTACGGCCAGGTGTTCACCGACCGCACACCGGCCGAGCCCAGGGCGCTCAGCCAGCACGCGTTCGGCGCCCAGGCCCGCAGCGCCCGCGCCCCGGTGACGTCCCCCGCCTGCCCGGGCCGCCCGGCGGTCAGCCGCGCCGGGACCAGCTCGGCGAGATCGGTCAGCAGCCGGGTGCCGGTGCCGTCCGTCACCTGCAGCACGTTCCACGAGGTGCAGGAGCCGCCGCCCTGCCGGGCCGCCGGGCTCGCCATCGGCGAGGTGACCCCGCCCGTCACCGTCAGGGCCATCGCCCCGGAGCCCGGCTTCACCAGATCCCGCTCGGCCGCCTTCCGCACCCAGGGCGCCAGCAGATAGCGGACGTTGCCGTCGGCCCGGCTCAGCACCAGCGCGCTCGCCTCCGCCCGGGTCGCGCCGTCCACCCGCGAGAAGTCCAGCGCGGCGCCCGCCGTGCCGTCCACCGGCTCGGCGTACCGGGCCACGCGCAGACCGTCGTACAGCAGCACCACGCGCACCCCGTCGACGGTGCCCGCGTACAGCAGCTGCGGTGCCCCGGGCGGGCCGCCCGCCGGGGTGCCGGGGGTCGCCGAGACCGTGACCGTCTCACCGGGGCGGGCCCACACCGCAAGGGCGCGGCGCAACAGGGCGGAGTCGCCGGTGAGGTCGCCGCGCGCCGGCCACACCGAGAAGTCGGTGCGGGCGGACGACTGCCAGGCCCGCGCGGGCACCTTCGTCAGCTGGGCCGGGTCCAGGGCCGCCTCCGCCGACGGGTTGCGCGCGTACGGCGGGGCGGCCGGGCCGTCGGGGGCCCAGCCCTCGCCCGGCAGGCCGAGCAGCGCCCCGCACACCAGCAGGGCGGCGCCCGCGGCGAGCGCGGCCCGCAGATGCTGGCGGCGCCGCATCAGATCGGTGGGCCGGGCCTGCAGCGAGCAGGGGTCGAACTCCGGGGAATCCAGCAGCGCGTACCGCGCCTCCACGCCGTCGGCCTCGTCGAGCGCGTCCTCCGGGTCCTCGACCCCGGCCGCCTCCAGGACGGCTCGTACGTCGCCGTCGGGGAGCTTCTCCAGGCCGCGCAGGACGTAGGCGGCGCGGGCCGGCCCGGACAGCGCCGACAGCTGCTGGTCCAGGGCCAGTTCGTCGGCGCCGCCCGACCGCGGGAACAGCCGCAGACCCCACACCTGGGGCAGCAGCGGGGGCAGCTGGGAGCGCCGGGGCCAGGCCGCCCGGCGGAGCGGACGCCCCGCCTCCAGGGCCGTGCGCACCAGCCGCGCCCGCAGATACGCGTAGCCGGGATCGCCGTCCCGGCCGCTCGACTGGGCCGGGATCACCGGGGACGGCGCCGAACGGCCGCGGGGGAGCGCCCGCTGGGTGAGGGAGTGCGCGGTCAGGACGCGCCGGTTGCGGCCGAGGCCCGGCGGCAGCACCAGATAGGCGAGGCGGACCAGACGCGGGTAGTGCTCGACGAGCGCGGCCTCGGCCCGCTCGACGTCCACGACCGGGCCGTCGGAACTGGCTGCGGGGCGCGAGGCGACATCCTGTGACTGCACGTTCAGCAGAACGAGCGAATCGGCGGTTGGTCACCGTGACCGGGGCGCGCGCACGGCCCCGGTCAGGCCTCCCGCGGCTGCGTCTCCGTCAGCGCACGCGCGTAGTTCGCCATCGACCGCTGGTAGCGCGGCAGATGCGGGGCGAGGGCGCCCAGCACCAGCGCGAGCCCCTCGCGGTCCCGGCCGAGGCTCGACAGGCACAGCGCCAGCGTCGCGCGCACGGCGTCGTCCAGCTCGTCGGAGGGGCCGTCCAGCTCCGGCGTCAACAGCGCGACGCCCTCCTCGGCCCGCCCGACGTTCCGCAGCGAGCTGGACATCTGGATCTTCGCCCGGCGCCCCTTGTACCCGCTCAGACCGCGCGCCAGGGCCTCCCGGTACAGCGGCACCGCGCGGTCCGAGTGCCCCGTGGAGTCCCAGGCGCACGCCTGCTCGAACGGCCCCAGAGGACTGTCCTCCGGCAGCTCGGCCACCAGTGCGTCGATGAGGGCGCGGAACTCGGCCGCGCGCTCCTCGGGGTAGTCGTCGAAGGTCGCCCATGCCGCGCCGACGCGGTCCTCCCAGTCCTGGTCCATCGGATCACCCTCGCACACCTGTTCCGTGAGAGTCTCCTGTTTTGAGCGCATCGCACACCGCAGCCGTATGGGAGACGAGGGCCCGGCCGGGGCTCCGTGCGGCATGGACCGGAGGACGAGATGAGACTGACCCGACCGATGCTCGCGCTGACCGGCGCGGTGGCGGTGCTCGCGCTGTCCGCGTGCGGCGCCGGCGGCGACGACGAGGCGAAGGCACCCGAGACGGCGACCGGCAGCCTGGAGCAGCTGGCCGCCAAGGCGAAGTGCGACCCGAACATGCAGACCGACGCCGACGAGATCCGGCAGGCCATCTGCACGACGGGCAAGGACAAGTACATCCTCGCCACCTTCGCCACCGACCGCGGCCAGGCCGAGTGGCTGAGCGGCGCCAAGGACTACGGCGGCTACTACCTCGTCGGCCGCAAATGGGTCGCCGTCGGCCAGGAGAAGACGGTGACGGCCCTCCAGGGAAAGCTCGGCGGCACCATGGAGGAGGGCTCCGAGCACATGAATCCGGGAGGCAGCCACAACAAGGGCGGTCACCACAGCTGACCGGCAGCGGACACGAAAAAGGCCGGCGACGGGAGTTCCCGCCGCCGGCCTTCTCTAATTTCGCGAGCCGGGGACTAGTCGCAGTCCTGGCCGTTGTTGATGCACTCCACCACCTGGTTCATCAGGTTCTCGTCGAAGAAGTTGATGAAGTCGTTGTGGTCGGTGATCGGCTTGTGCAGCTGGTCCGGGAAGGAGTCGACCGCGAACGCGTTCTGCACCTGCCCGTTCTGGATCTGCGGGGCCTGGATGTCGTACTCCAGGCGGACCTGGAGCTGGGGGATGGCCTGGAACCCGTTGGCGCAGGTGCCGTCCGCCTGCACGAACGCGACGTGCGTGCGGTGGTTGGCGCTGTCGATGTTCTGGCCGTCCCAGCAGCTCTGGAAGTTGGACGTGCGCACCACGTTGCTGCCCTCGGGGCAGATCGGGTACTTGTCCGTCACCTGGCGGTCCTCGAACCCGGTGCAGCTCCACGCCGTGTTGGCGTTGTTGAGGCCGTTGACGAAGGACTTGGCGTCACCGGTGATGATGCGCAGGGCCTTCGGCATCGCGACGACGTCGCTCGTGCGGTTGCCCACGAACTTCAGCTCGGCCGCGGCCGGCTCGACGATCTTGCCGACGTTGCCGTCCTGACCGCCGCCGGGCTGACCGGCGTCGATGTCCTGCGAACCGTCCTGGATCCGGATGACCGGCCAGAAGTACGACGACTTGTCGCCCTGGTTCTGGCACGTGGTGTCGGCGTTGGCCAGGTCCTGGTCGCTCGCGAACGCGTTGTTGTTCTGGTTGCCCACGTAGTCGTGCTGGTGCTGGGCACCGTTGCTGACACCGGGCGCCACGATCACGTTGTCCGAGTTGCGGTTCTCGTTCTCGTTGGTGCCGCACCGGGTGGTGAAGCTGCCGGTCGAGCCGGAGTCGCCGTTCGCGGGCAGACCGTTGGGCAGGTTCCGCGAGTTGGGCTGGACGTCCTCGATGTTGATGAAGTCGTCCGCGACGGGGCCGTTGCCGGCCTGCCCGCCGTTGTCCTGCTGGCCGCCGCCGTTGTCCTGTCCGCCGTCGTTCTGGCCGCCGTCCTGCTGACCGCCGTCGTTCTGTCCGCCGCCGTCCTGCTGGCCACCGTCGTCCTGCTGTCCGCCGTCGGTCGGCTCCGCCGGGACGCCCTGGCACTGCGCCCACCGGCTCAGATCGCGGGGGGCCTTGCCGCCGCCCCGGTTGATGGTGATCCGGATCCGGTCGAGCGTGGCGGTCCGCTTGGACTTCAGCGGGCTGAGGATGGCGTTGCTGACGTAGTTGGCGTCACCCGCCTGCGCCTGCCGCGTCTCCGCGAGGCGCGTGTAGGCGGCGGTGATCTGCCGGTCGAGCAGCGCCAGCTCCTTGGCGACGGTCCTGCGGGCGCTTCTCGGCACCTTGGTCAGCCGCTGGCCGACGTCCGGGCAGTTGATCGTCGCGACCCGCGAGGACGTGGACTTGGTCCGGTTCCACCCGGAGTTGCCGTCCTCGTGCGCAGATGCATAGAAGTTGGCCCAGACAAGCCCGCCCCCACCGAGCGCTAGGGCCGCCGATGCGGCAATGGCCTTGTTGGCCAGTGGCGTACGGCGTTTTCTTGTGTTGCGTCCCATGGAACTCCTCTGACTTCCTTTTTCGGGGGCATCGAGGCGCCCGACAGGAGTGAAGCGGCGCCCTCACATACGGAGGGCGCCCCACGGGTGTTCACCCGTCCCGGAAATCGTTGAGAGATTCATGGGTTCGACGTGGTTTCAACAGCCCCTGGAACACCGCGAGTTGCTGATCCCGTACGACGCGTGAGGAAGACGGTGAGGAACCGGTCAGGTGCCGGACGCGCCGTCCGCCGCGGCCGCGAGGGCCTTCGCCTCCACCTCCGGGTCGACCCCCTTCAGGGAGCGGTCCGGGCGCTGCGGCGCGGTCCCGCCGAGGCCCTGGAGCCACCGCCAGGTGTCGGCCACCGTCTCGGCGACCGGCCGGCACCGCAGCCCCGCCGCGACGGCCGGCGACACGTCCGCCGCGTGCAGCGCGTCGTGCAGGTCGGAGCCCGGCGGCACCCACACCGGCAGCTGCGTCCAGGGCTCGATGCCCGCGCCGAGGACGACCTCCGGCTCGACCCAGCGCAGCTCGGCGTCCGGCCCGGCCACCGCCGCGCACGCCTCCAGGAACTCGCCCATGGTGCTGTGCCCCTGCGGGCTCATCAGGTTGTACGGCCCGCTCAGCCCGGCCTCCACCGCGCCGAGGATCCACTCCGCGAGGTCGCGGACGTCGACGTACTGCAGCGGCAGGTCCCGCGGCCCGGGCGCCAGGACCGGGCCGCCGCGCGCCATCCGGTTCAGCCACCACGGCAGCCGGCCGACGTTCTCGTACGGCCCGAGGATCAGCCCCGCCCGCACCAGCAGCGAGCGGTCGGCGCCGAAGCCCTCGACGGCGGCCAGTTCACCGCCCCGCTTGTCCCGCGCGTAGTCGGTCTGCCCGGCGCCCGCCTCGGCGCCCTCGACCAGCGGCGCCTCCTCGGTGTACCCGGCGGGCGGTGCCCACGCGTACACCGAGCAGCTCGACACGTACACATACCGCCCGGCGCGGTCCCGCAGCAGCCGTGCCGCGTCCAGGACCGGGCGCGGCGCCCCCGACCAGGTGTCGACCACGGCGTCCCACGTCTCGTCCCCGGCGAGGGCGTCGAGCCCGCCGGCCGCGGTGCGGTCACCCCACAGGGACCGCACCCCGGCCGGGGAGTCGTGCCGCCCCCGGTTGAGGACGGTCACCTCCCAGCCACGCCCCAGCGCCGCCTCCACGACCGCGCGTCCCGCGAACTCCGTACCACCCAGCACCAGAAGTCTCATACGGCCGACTCTGCCCGCCGGGGGCACGGGACGGAACGGCGTTCTGCCGAGGGCAGAGGCCCGGTGGGCGGTCAGCGCCCGGCCGGCGGGGCGTACTTGTAGCCGACCCGGCGGATCGTGCGGATGGTGTCGCGGTGCTCGGCGCCCAGCTTGCGGCGCAGCCGGGCGATATGGACGTCGACGGTCCGCCCGTCGCCGACATGGCCGTACCCCCACACCGTGGTGACCAGCTGGTCGCGGGTGTGCACCCGGTGCGGATGCGCCACCAGATGGGCCAGGAGCTCGAACTCCAGGTAGGTCAGGTCGAGTTCACGTCCGTCGACGGCCGCGGTGCGCCGTACCGGGTCGATGGAGACCAGCGGGTCGTCGACGGGCTCGGCGGCCGGCACGAGCGGCGGCTGCCGGTCGGCGGGGACGAGCACCAGATAGCCGACCATCGGCGGCTGGCCCGGCAGGGCGGGCAGGGAGTGCTGTGGGGCGGGCAGCCAGGTGGCGCCCGGCGGCAGAAGGGCCGCGACGTCGATCACCTCGTCCCGGTCGACGGCACGCAGATGCTGCCGGACACCGGTCGGCTGGGGGGAGGAGGCGAGCGTGGCGGAGGAGGACAGGGAACGGGTGGTCGCCATGGGAGGTCAGCTCTTTCGCGCGAGAGGTCCGTGGGAAGACGTACGTCGTGTCGCGCTGGCCGAGGGCCGGGGAACGGCTCTACCGGGCCCGCGCGGTCAGCGCGCGGCAACACACCCGGTCGAAGTCGTGGTGCTGACGGGAAGGCCAGAAGGGCTCGAGGTCGTGACGACCCGTCGCGGGGAACTTCTGGAAGCCGGCCATGTACCCATTGAAGCAGACACCCGCCCCCGAGGGGATCCTTCGTCCCGGTCCTTGGACTCCACGCGTGGACGACGCGGACGTTCGGGCACGCGAAAGGGGCGCCCACCGGTGAGGGTGGACGCCCCTGCGCACAGCCGGGCGGCGGCGGATCAGACCTGGCCGGCCTTCTCCAGCGCCGAGCAGCAGGTGTCGACCAGCAGACGGGTCACCGTGTACGGGTCGACGTTGGCGTTCGGGCGGCGGTCCTCGATGTAGCCCTTGCCGTCCTTCTCGACCTGCCACGGGATACGGACCGAGGCACCGCGGTTGGAGACGCCGTAGGAGTACTCGTTCCACGGGGCGGTCTCGTGCAGACCGGTCAGGCGGTCGTCGATGCCGGCGCCGTAGTTCTTGACGTGGTCCAGCGGCTTGGAGCCCTCGCCGAGGGACTCGCAGGCGGTGATGATGGCGTCGTAGCCCTCGCGCATCGCCTTGGTGGAGAAGTTGGTGTGCGCGCCGGCGCCGTTCCAGTCGCCCTTCACCGGCTTCGGATCGAGGGTCGCCGCGACACCGAAGTCCTCCGCCGTGCGGTACAGCAGCCAGCGGGCCACCCACAGCTGGTCGGAGACCTCCAGCGGGGACAGCGGGCCGACCTGGAACTCCCACTGGCCGGGCATGACCTCGGCGTTGATGCCGGAGATGCCCAGGCCCGCCTTGAGGCAGTTGTCCAGGTGCGCCTCGACGACGTCACGGCCGAAGATCTCGTCGGCGCCGACACCGCAGTAGTAGCCGCCCTGCGGGGCCGGGAAGCCGCCCTTGGGGAAGCCGAGCGGGTAGCCGTCCTTGAAGAACGTGTACTCCTGCTCGATGCCGAAGATCGGCTCCTGCGCGGCGAACTTCTCCGCGACCTCGGTGAGCGCGGCACGGGTGTTGGACTCGTGCGGCGTCATGTCGATGTTCAGGACCTCGCACAGCACGAGGACGTCGTCGCCGCCGCGGATCGGGTCCGGACAGGTGAAGACCGGCTTCAGCACACGGTCCGAGGCGTGCCCCTCGGCCTGGTTGGTGGAGGACCCGTCGAAGCCCCAGATCGGCAGCTCGGCACCCTTGGCGTCGTCCGCCAGGATCTTCGTCTTGGAACGGAGCTTGGCCGTCGGCTCGGTGCCGTCGATCCAGATGTACTCAGCCTTGAAGGTCACGGGCCACTTCCTTCGGGGTGGGTCAGGGCGCGTACTGCGGGTGCTGCGGCGCTGCGGCACTGGGGCGCCGCTCTCGATGTCCGGGAGCTTGTCAACAGGCGATTTCCCGGCCATTGCCCATGTGTGAACCCCGTGTTACCGGGTGCCCGTGTGGCCCGATTCACGCGGTGAGCCGCCGCGGGAGACGGGCCGGGCGGCGTCCGGCGCCGGGGGAGGGGCGCCGGCCCGCACTCGTATGCGATGCCGCGGGGCCCCGCCGCTCGTGGCCGCGAGCGGCGGGGCCCCTGACACGTACGGCGTGGTGGTCCGGCCGTCACCCCACCTTCTCGATCACGGCCCGGCGGATCAGGAACTTGCCGGGCTCACGCACCTGCTCGAAGGCCGCGTTGTTCAGCAGCACACAGCTGCCCGAGACGGAGGTGACCTCCACCGTCGTGGACTTGTTGTTGTCCAGGTTGGTCACCTTCAGCTTGGTGCCCGCCGGGAACTGGTTGCTGGACGCGGCCGGAGCGCCGCCCTCGCCGGACAGCGTCACGGTCGAGCCGTTGCAGACCTGCTGGCCCGCGGCGGCACCGCCACCGGCGTTGCCGTTCCCCGCGTTCTGGCCGTTGCCCGCGTTCCCGGCGTTCTGCCCGGCGCCCGCGTTCCCGGCCGCCTCGCCGCCGTTGCCGGCCGCACCGCCCGCCGGAGCGCTCGGCTGTGCCGCCTGGGAGCCCTGAGCCGACTCCCCGACGGCGCACCCGGACGCCTCCTGCTGGACCTTGATCTGCTTGATGACGGCCTCGCGGTTGGCGATACGGGCCTCCGACTGGGCGTCCGGGTTGGCCCGCTGCCCGTCGATGAACCGCTGGTTGTTGCCGAGCGCCGTGGCGAGGCCCTGGCAGACCGTCGAGTCCGCGGCGGACTTGACGGTCGCCGACGGCGCCTGGGAGGCGTTCGAGGTGCTCGCCATGACGAAGGCACCGCCTCCCGCCACCGTCGCCGCACTCACCAGCAGGGCGATCTTCTTCTTCGTGCTGACAGTTCTCCTGCGCGACATCCGCGCCTCCTGGGAGGTTGGGGGAGCGTACGCCGCTATGTACGAGATACCGAACGCCGTTACTCAGCGGTTACCCGAGGAACTGAAGTAACGTGCGTCACACCGGCCGGAGTTGGGTCTACGGCCGAGGGGTCAGCCCTCGCGGGACAGCGCGTCCCGGACCGCCTCTTCGGAACGGCCGACCACGGCCGTGCCGTCCTGCGCGGTGATGATGGGGCGCTGGATCAGCCGGGGGTGCTCGGCGAGCGCCTTCACCCACCGGTCCCGCGCGTCGGCGTCCCGGGGCCAGTCCTTGAGTCCGAGCTCCTTGGCGTCGGCCTCCTGGGTGCGGGTGATGTCCCACGGCTCGAGACCGAGCCGGCCGAGGACGTCCCGGATCTCGTCCTCGGTGGGGACGTCCTCCAGATAGCGGCGGACGGTGTAGTCGGCGCCCTCGGCGTCCAGCAGGCTCAGCGCGCCGCGGCACTTGGAACAGGCCGGGTTGATCCAGATCTCCATGCCGCACAGGGTATCCCGCGACCCCCGCTGTTCGATTTTCTGGCCGATGTGCGCAGATCGCTCACCAAGGGCCTGAGGGAACGACAACTTCCGTACTGACCAGGAGATTTCCTGGACGTCTGGAGCTCCCGACTGTCAGTGGCGGCCAGTAGACTGGAGTCAGTGTTCGAGAGCGTCACCGGACCCGTCCGGGCGGCGCTCGTCCGCGACAGGAGGATGCCTGTGCCCGCTGCCGCACTGAAGCCGAAGCCCACCCGTAAGCCGACGCGCACCCAGTCCACCGCCCGCCGTCCGGTCCTGCTCGACTCGCCGTACGCACCCGTCGAGAAGCGGGCGCTGCCGCCGGGCCGCCCCCGCGAGTGGTACGTCACGCACAACCGCCGGCTCAAGGCGATGCGCCTCGCGATAGCGCTCCTCGATATGGGCGTCTACCTGCCCGACCAGGCGCGCAACGACCGGATCCGCAGCGCCGCGGAGACGATCGGCGTCCACCCGCCGTCCGAGACCACCTGCCACATGGTCCGGGCCCTGATGAGGTACGCCCGCTAGACCCCGGGCGCCGGGTGCTCCTGTGACGGGGACACCCGGCGCGTGTTCACCCGTTCGCCGTATCCGGCATGCGTACGCCTCCCGCCCCGCCTTCACTGCCAACAGGGGTCACGGCGACCGCGTCCAGCAGCGAGGGCGGCAGCGGGAGGCACGATGGACAGGGACGGCGTACGGCGGCTGACCCACCGGGCCCCGGGAGGGTGCGCGAGGTCCCCGGGGGCGGCCACCCGGTCCCGCCTGCCCCGCGAGCCCCGGCACGCGCGCGTGGGCCGCGTATGACCGCCCCCGGCACACCCGCCGGCCGGGCCGAACAGGGCCGGGCCGCCCGGCAGCGCGTCCGCCGCTCCGAGCACGCCCGCTGGACCGCGTCCCTCGACCGGCCCGACCCGGTCGCCGTACTGGAACGCCAGGGGCGCGACCGGCTGGCCGAGCTGCTGCCCATCCGGTACGGGAGGATGGCCGCCACGCCCTTCGCGTTCCTGCGCGGCGCCGCCGCCGTGATGGCGGCCGACCTCGCCGCCACCCCGCACACCGGCCTGACCGTCCAGCTGTGCGGCGACGCCCACCTGCTCAACTTCGGCCTGTACGCCTCACCCGAACGCTCCCTGCTGTTCGACCTCAACGACTTCGACGAGACGTTCCCCGGCCCCTTCGAGTGGGACGTCAAACGCCTCGCCGCCTCGGTCGTGGTCGCCGCCCGCGAGAACGGCCACCCGGACACCAAGGCCGGGCGCGCCGCCCGCGAGGCCGTCGCCGCGTACCGCATGGCCATGCGCCGGCTCGCCCGGCTCGGCGAACTCGACGTCTGGTACATGCGCATCGACACCGAACAGCTCCTGCCGCTGGTCCGCTCCGCCCACGACCGGCACCGCGCCGAGGCCACCCTCGGCCGCGCCCGTAGGCGCACCAGCCTGCGCGCCTACGGCAAGCTCACCGAGGTCGTCGACGGACGCCGGCGCATCATCCACGACCCGCCGCTCCTCGAGCCCGCCGGCGTCGCCGACATGGCCTCCCTGCGCAAGGTCTTCAGCGACTACCGCTCGACCCTCTCCGAGGAGCGCCGGCTGCTCCTGGACCGCTACCGGTTCGTCGACGCAGCCCGCAAGGTCGTCGGCGTCGGCAGTGTCGGACTGCGCTGCTTCATCGTGCTGCTCACCGGACGGGACGCCGACGACCCGCTCTTCCTCCAGATCAAGGAGGCCCGGCAGTCGGTCCTGGAGGAGCATCTGCCGGGCGGCCCGTACACCCATCCGGGACACCGGGTCGTCGCCGGGCAACGGCTGCTGCAGGCCGCGAGCGACATCTTCCTCGGCTGGATGTCGGGGCCGCAGGGACGCGCCTTCTACTGGCGGCAGCTGCGGGACATGAAGGGCTCCGCGGACGTGGCCGGCATGAGCCCGGGGGACCTGCTGGCCTACGCCCGGCTGTGCGGCACCGCCCTGGCCCGCGCCCACGCCCGCTCCGGCGACCGCATCGCCATCGCGGCCTACCTCGGCGGCTCCGACACCTTCGACCGCGCGGTGACCGACTTCGCCGTCGCCTACGCCGACCAGACCGTCACCGACCACACCACGCTGGGCGCGGCGATCGCGGCGGGGGTGGTCGCGGCGGCGCCGGGCGTATGACCCCCCGCCGAACGGTCGATCGGTACGCCGGGCGGCCGGGCGGCGCCTCAGGCGTGCGGCCCCGCCGGGACCGGCCAGTCGTCCAGGAGGGCGTCCACGAACGTCCGGCGGTCCTCCGCGTGCGTCTCGAACCACAGCCCCAGCATGTGCTCCGCGCCCCGTACGTCGAACCGGGTGAACCGGGCACGGGCGCTCAGCGCATCCCGTACCGCCCCCGTCACCTCCGCCGGAATCACCGTGTCCGTCTCCGGGACCGCGAGCACGGCCCGTCCGGCGTACGCCCGCAGCACGTCGAGCGCGGGCGCCCCGCGCCAGCCGCCGGGCCTGCGGATGATCTCGCTGAACCGCCCGTCCCCCGAGCCGAACGGCACGTCCCACGCCTCGGCGGCGTACACCGCGGGCGCGCACAGCCCCACCGCCGCCACCCGCTCCCCGTAGTGCGCGACGACGTCCGCGGCGGTCTGCCCGCTCATGCTGAACCCGACCACGACCAGCGGCGCGTCCGCCGGGACCCGCGCGTCGATCACGGCGACCGCCTGCTCCAGACGCCGGCGCAGGCTCAACTCCTTCTGCTCACCGGTGCTTTCGCCGTGCCCCGAGAACTCGAAGGCCAGGCCGTGACAGCCCCGGGCGGCGACGTCCGCGAGCAGCGGCAGCAGCCGCTCCTTGGTGCCGGGACCCGCGCCGTGCAGCAGCACGACCGCCGGCACCCCGGGGCCGGCGACGGGACCGCCGTACACCCCGCTGAGCCGTTCACCGTCATGGGCGCATGTGAAGGAGGAGAGCTCGGTCATGCGCCCCATTCATTCACGGCGCACGCGCCCCCGGGAAAAGGACGTGCACGGCCTGTGACCGGATCCCTACCCTGGACACGCGTAACGGAGCAGCCTTCGCCGTTTCCCGCAGGACGGGCGCCCGTCCGGGGACTCGGGGCTACTCTCTACGGCACCGACGGACGGCCGCCCTCCCCAGCGCCCCGCCGATCACCGCTCAGATCCACCCACGCCCACGGAGGCCCGTGATGGGCACCATCGTCATGTCCGGGACCGTCGTCCTGGTGATCCTCGGATTCGGAAACCACGTCTACTGGCTGGCCGCGGTCGCCGTGCTCTTCCTCTACGTCCAGTACGGGCGTGGCTCCTCCGCCCCGAGCGGCGGAGCCGGGGGAGGCGCGGCCGGCGGCAGCGCACCGGCCGACTACCGCAGCTACCGCGAGCGCCGTGACACCCAGGCCAAGTGGGAGCGCCGCTACCGTCGCGAGCGCCCCTTCGAGGCCCGCCGTCAGGCGCGCGAGAAGGCCAACTGAGACCACCCGCGGTGGTGACCGCGGCCGGTCGGGGCGCCCCCGTTCACAGCCCGGGGGCGCCCCAGACCGGGAACCAGCGGCCGAGGTCCTCCTCCATCCGCAGGTCGCCCGTCAGGGCGGCCTTCACCCGCAGCTCCAGCGCGTTGTCCCGCCGCTCCGGCCTGCCGGGCAGCGGGGCGAACGGGTAGAAGGTGCCGCGCTTGTACAGATAGACGAGGGCGAGACGGCGACTCCGGTCGCCGTCTCCCTCCGTCCCCTCGAAGCCCACCAGTGAGCACAGCAGCTGCGGGCCGAACCCGTCGGCCTCCATCGCGCTGTTCACCGCGTGCAGATCGTTGACCAGGTCCGGCAGCTCGTCGGGGGAGCGGCGCGAGACCAGCCACGAGTAGCCGTAGTCGTCCCGGGTCAGCTCCACCGGAGGCCCCTCCCGCCCGGCGTCCGCGTCCAGCAGCGCCCGCACCTCCCGGTGCGTCTGCGTGAACGCCGGGCCCTCCACCGTCGCGAAGCACACCGCGCCGCTGCCGGTCGGCCGGAAGCCGGTCGCCGCCTCCAGCGTCACGGCCGCCGACGGCAGCCCGAACAGCTGGTCGAGATCGGGTGCCGCCGGCTTGCTGCGGCCCAGCAGGATGTCCAGCAGCCCCATGGTCACGCGCCTCCGGGAGCCGCCGGCTCACCCAGCTCGGCGGAGATCCGCCCCAGCTGTTCGAGCCGCTGCTCCAGGCTCGGGTGGGTGGAGAGGATCCTCGCCAGACTGGGCTCCCGGCCCAGTGCCGGGGTGAAGTAGAAGGCGTTGAACGCCTGGGCCGTCCGCAGGTCCTTCGTCGGGATGCGGGCGAGGTCCCCGGAGACCTTGGTCAGCGCGGAGGCCAGCACCGAGGGCCGTCCCGTCAGCAGGGCCGCGGCCCGGTCGGCGGCCAGCTCGCGGTACCGGGACAGGGCCCGGATCAGCAGAAAGCTGAGCGCGTACACGGCGGCCGACACACCCATGACGGCGGCGAGGACGACCGCGGTGTTCTGGTCGCGGCGCCCGCCCCCGAAGAGCTGCGAGTAGAAGGCGAACCGCACGACCAGCCCGGCGATCACCCCGAGGAACGAGGCGATGGTGATCACCGCAACGTCCTTGTGCGCGACATGCGCCAGCTCGTGCGCGAGCACGCCCTCCAGCTCGTCCCGCTCCAGCCGGCGCAGCAGCCCCGTCGTCACACAGACCACGGCGTGATCGGCGTTGCGGCCGGTCGCGAAGGCGTTGGGCATCTCCATGTCGGACACCGCGACCACCGGCTTCGGCATGTCGGCCATGGCGCACAGCCGGTCGACGACACCGTGCAGCCCGGGGTACTCCTCGCGCTCCACGGGCCGCCCGCGCATCGCGAACAACGCGACCCGGTCGGAGAACCAGTACTGGGCACCCAGCATCGCGGCGGCGATCACCACCACCAGCACCCAGGACTTCAGCAGCACGATCAGCGCGGCGACGAACGCCACGTACAGCAACCCGAGCAGAAACAGCGTGACGCCCATCCGGGCGGTCAACCGCCGGTCACTGCGGAAGCGGCTTCGCATGGTGCACCATCCCGCACTCAGGCACTCGTCCCCCTGCCAGTGTGCACCGCCCGTTCGGGCCCCGCGCAGCCGCTACGGCGCCGTGAACCGGAAGTAGCCGAGCAGCAGGATGACGGCGGCGACGCTGCCGAGGACGACGACCGTGGACACCCAGCCGGAACGGCGGTGCCGCCGGGCCACATGATCAGGTTCCGGCCGGAACGGCACCGGACCGGGCGGATCGTGCTTCCACCGCGCGGCGAGCATCCGGGCCCGCGCCGACGGCTCCTTGTGCTCGGCGGCGTCGGCCCACCGGATGTCGAACTCCCGCTCGTGATCGTCCTGCTGCGAATCAGCCATGGCCTCCACCCCCGTGCGATCCCACCCCCCAGAATAGAACACACGCCCGCGCCCCCACCGTCCATCGGGACGGCGGGGGCGCGGGCGTTCAGTCACCGAGCCCAGGCTCGATCACACGTCGAAGTACAGCTCGAACTCGTGCGGGTGCGGGCGGAGCTGGAGCGGGGCGATCTCGTTGGTGCGCTTGAAGTCGATCCACGTCTCGATCAGGTCCGGGGTGAAGACGTCACCCTGGAGCAGGAACTCGTGGTCGGCCTCGAGCGAGTCCAGGACGGCCGGGAGCGAGGTCGGGACCTGGGCCACGTTGGCGTGCTCCTCGGGAGCCAGCTCGTAGAGGTCCTTGTCGATCGGCTCGGCCGGCTCGATCTTGTTCTTGATGCCGTCGAGGCCCGCGAGGAGCAGGGCCGAGAAGGCCAGGTACGGGTTGCCGGAGGAGTCGGGCGCGCGGAACTCGACGCGCTTGGCCTTCGGGTTGGAGCCCGTGATCGGGATGCGCATCGCGGCGGAGCGGTTGCGCTGCGAGTACACCAGGTTGATCGGCGCCTCGAAGCCCGGGACCAGGCGGTGGTACGAGTTCACCGTCGGGTTGGTGAAGGCGAGCAGCGACGGGGCGTGCTTGAGGATGCCGCCGATGTAGTAGCGCGCCATGTCCGACAGGCCCGCGTAGCCGGCCTCGTCGTAGAAGAGCGGGGAGCCGCCCTGCCACAGGGACTGGTGCACGTGCATGCCCGAGCCGTTGTCACCGAAGATCGGCTTCGGCATGAAGGTCGCGGTCTTGCCGTTGCGCCAGGCCACGTTCTTCACGATGTACTTGAAGAGCTGCAGGTCGTCGGCCGCGGCGAGCAGCGTGTTGAACTTGTAGTTGATCTCGGCCTGGCCGGCGGTGCCCACCTCGTGGTGCTGGCGCTCGACCTGCAGGCCGGCCTTGGCCAGCTCCAGGGAGATCTCGGCGCGCAGGTCGGCGAAGTGGTCGACCGGCGGGACCGGGAAGTAGCCGCCCTTGTAGCGGACCTTGTAGCCGCGGTTGTCCTCGATGGCGCCGGTGTTCCAGGCGCCCGCCTCGGAGTCGATGTGGTAGAAGGACTCGTTCTCCGACGTGCGGAAACGCACGCTGTCGAAGACGTAGAACTCCGCCTCGGGGCCGAAGAACGCGGTGTCGGCGATACCCGTCGACGCCAGGTAGGCCTCGGCCTTCTTCGCCACGTTGCGCGGGTCACGGGAGTACTGCTCGCCCGTGATCGGGTCGTGGATGAAGAAGTTGATGTTGAGGGTCTTGTCGCGGCGGAAGGGGTCCACCCGCGCGGTCGACAGGTCGGCGCGCAGCGCCATGTCGGACTCGTGGATGGCCTGGAAGCCGCGGATCGACGAACCGTCGAACGCCAGCTCCTCGTCGGGGTCGAACGCCTCGACGGGCAGCGAGAAGTGCTGCATGACGCCCGGCAGGTCGCAGAATCGGACGTCGATGAACTTGACGTCCTCGTCCGCGATGAACTTCTTGGCCTCGTCGGCGTTCTGGAACATCCAGCTCCTCCTACTCCCGACCGTCCCGCCGGGGTGGTAGATCGTTCGTGCGGCCAGTGCGGGTGGCACACGCTGCACTCGACCCTAGGGATGGGTGATTTCTCGGGCGTGACCCATTTGTTTCGCACACGTTAACCGGACATCCCCCTTCTCACCCCACCTGTCCACATCCCAGAACGGGCCCAGTACCGTGGTGACGTGGACAAGAGGCAAGCAATCGGATCCTGGCTCTCCGGCCCCCGCGCGGCCGCCGAGGAAGCCGGTGTCGACTTCGGATACAGGGGGGAGCAACTCGGCCTTCCACAGGACGGCCCGGGCTCCATCGCCCGCCCCGGACGGCGGCTCGGCGCCCTGGCCGTGGACTGGGGGCTGTGCGTCCTGATCGCATACGGCCTTCTCACCGATGGCTACGGCCAGGCGACCGGCAACTGGGCTCTGCTCGTCTTCTTCGTGATGGGCGTGCTCACGGTCGGCACCCTCGGCTCCACCGCCGGCAAGCGCCTCTTCGGCCTGCGTGTGGTCGCCCTCGACAGCGGCACCGTCAACCCGCTGCGGGCCCTGGCGCGCACCGCCCTGCTCTGCCTCGCCCTCCCGGCCCTGATCTGGGACCGCGACGGGCGCGGGCTGCACGACCGGCTGGCGGGCACCGTCGAGGTCCGCCTCTAGCGTGCGGCCTTCATAAACGTCCGCGTACGACGAAGGGGCGCCCGGAATCGATCCGGGCGCCCCTTCGTCGTTCAGGGATCAGCGGCGGAAGTTGCCCTTCGGCAGCTTCATGCCCTTGGGCATCGGGCCCTTCGGCAGCGGCATGTTGCTCATCAGGTCGCCCATGGCGCGCAGCCGGTCGTTGGTGGCCGTCACCTGGGGGCCGGTGAGCACGCGGGGCAGCTTGAGCATCGTGGTCCGCAGCTTCTTCAGCTCGACCTGGCCCTCGCCCGTGCCGACCAGCAGGTCGTGCACCGGGACGTCCGCGACGATGCGGTTCATCTTGCGCTTCTCGGCGGCCAGCAGGCTCTTCACCCGGTTCGGGTTGCCCTCGGCGACCAGCACGATGCCGGCCTTGCCGACGGCCCGGTGGACCACGTCCTGGCTGCGGTTCATCGCCACCGCGGGGGTCGTCGTCCACCCCCGTCCGATGTTGTCCAGGACGGCCGCCGCAGCGCCCGGCTGGCCCTCCATCTGGCCGAAGGCCGCCCGCTCGGCCCGGCGCCCGAACACGATCGCCGTCGCGAGGAAGGCGAGCAGGAGGCCCAGGATGCCGAGATAGATGGGGTGCCCGATCAAGAAACCGATCGCGAGGAAGACACCGAAGGTGACGATTCCGACAGCCGCGAGTACAAGACCGATCTTCTTGTCGGCCCTGCGGGTCATCTTGTAGGTCAGAGCGATCTGCTTGAGTCGCCCGGGGTTCGCAGCGTCCGCTGCCGTGTCCTTCCTCGCCATGCCACGAAGTCTACGTGGCCGCGGGAGCGCCTTCGACGGCGCGTGTCCTCAGAGGCGGGGAGCGGGGGTCCGCTCCAGGACGCGCTCCGCCTCGACGCGGTCCTTCGCGCGGCGGCGGTCCTCCAGGACGGAGGTCCAGGCGTTGCGACGGGCCGTGCGCTGGCCGCTGCCCATCAGCAGCGACTCGACGGCACGCAGTGCATCGGTGAACGACGGGATGGCGGTGGCGCGAACGGGCGCGGCCTGCATGGCAGAGGTCCCCCCTCGGGAATGAATGCTCCGGTGAGCGGTGCACAGCGTGTGCAACCAGGGTCACTGATTGGTGTTACCAGGGCGTGACCGACCGGTCAAACACCGATGAAGGCCGAATGGGGGGCCGGAACGACCGAACGCGGTCCGGACCTGGTCGCGATCTGCGACGACGTACCGGACCGCGTCGGAAGGACGAAGTCGGGGAGCGTTCACCTGTGCGCGGATTCACATGCGCACAGTGACACTCCGTGCCATCGGGCGGCCTGGGCCATCCGACGACCCGTGCCGTCAGACGGCCTGGGAGGCGACGTACGCGCCGCGCTTCTCGACGGCCATCTGGTAGAGGCGGCCGGCCCGGTACGAGGAGCGCACCAGCGGGCCCGACATCACACCGGAGAAGCCGATCTCCTCGGCCTCCTCCTTAAGCTCCACGAACTCCTGCGGCTTGACCCAGCGCTCCACGGGGTGGTGGCGCACGCTCGGGCGCAGGTACTGCGTGATGGTGATCAGCTCGCAGCCGGCGTCGTGCAGCTGCTTGAGCGCCTCGCTGACCTCCTCGCGGGTCTCGCCCATGCCCAGGATCAGGTTCGACTTGGTGACCAGGCCGTAGTCGCGGGCGTCGGTGATGACCTTGAGGGAGCGCTCGTAGCGGAAGCCGGGGCGGATGCGCTTGAAGATGCGCGGCACCGTCTCGACGTTGTGCGCGAAGACCTCGGGGCGGGAGGCGAAGACCTCCTGCAGCAGCTCCGGGACCGCGTTGAAGTCGGGGGCGAGCAGCTCGACCTTGGTGCGGCCGGCCTCGCGGGCGGCGGTCTGCTCGTGGATCTGGCGGACCGTCTCGGCGTACAGCCAGGCGCCGCCGTCGGGGAGGTCGTCACGCGCGACGCCGGTGATGGTGGCGTAGTTCAGGTCCATGGTGACCACGGACTCGCCGACGCGGCGCGGCTCGTCGCGGTCGAGCGCCTCGGGCTTGCCGGTGTCGATCTGGCAGAAGTCGCAGCGCCGGGTGCACTGGTCGCCGCCGATGAGGAAGGTGGCCTCGCGGTCCTCCCAGCACTCGTAGATGTTCGGGCAGCCGGCTTCCTGGCAGACCGTGTGCAGCCCCTCGCTCTTCACGAGGCTCTGCATCTTCGTGTACTCGGGGCCCATTTTCGCCCGGGTCTTGATCCACTCGGGCTTGCGCTCGATGGGGGTCTGGCTGTTGCGGACCTCCAGGCGCAGCATCTTGCGTCCGTCCGGTGAGACTGCGGACACGTCGGCTCCCTGTGCTTCGATTCTTCGGCGTACACCAGGGTACGCCCGTGCTTACCGGGCTCTGCTGTCAGGCCAACCTCATGACCGCAGGCCTGATTCCCAGTCTCAGACGGTCGCCTTCTCGATCTCGCGGGGTCTGAGGTCGGCGTTCTCCAGGACGTCCTTCAGATGGCGCTCGACGACCGGGAGCACGTCCTCGATGGTGATGTCCCGGCCGAGCTCCGCCGCCAGCGAGGCGACGCCCGCGTCCCGGATGCCACACGGGATGATCTTGTCGAACCACTTGTTGTCCGGGTTCACGTTCAGTGCGAAGCCGTGCATGGTGACGCCCTTGGCGACCCGGATGCCGATGGCGGCGATCTTGCGGTCCTCGCGGCGCTGGCCGGCGTTGGACGGGGCGTACTCCGGGCCGTTGAGCCGCGGGTCGAACTCGTCGTCCGTGAGGCGGGGGTCGAAGTCCAGGGAGAGCCCTCCGAGGGAGGGGCGCTGCTCGACCGGGTCGCCGAGGACCCAGACGCCGCTGCGGCCCTCGACCCGGGTGGTCTCCAGGCCGAACTCCGCGCAGGTGCGGATCAGGGCCTCCTCCAGCCGCCGTACGTGCGCCACGACGTCGACCGGGCGGGGGAGCTTCTGGATGGGGTAGCCGACCAGCTGGCCGGGACCGTGCCAGGTGATCTTGCCGCCGCGGTCCACGTCGATGACGGGCGTGCCGTCGAGCGGGCGCTCGTTGTCGGCGGTGCGCCGGCCCGCCGTGTAGACCGGGGGGTGTTCGAGCAGCAGGACGGTGTCGTCGATCTCGTCGGCGAACCGGGCCGCGTGCACGCGGCGCTGCTCGTCCCACGCCTCCTGGTACTCGACGGCATCCGCCCCGAACCCCAAGCGGACGAACCGCAACTCACTCACGGCAAGCGCCTCCCTAGAAGCACCGGAAAGTCGTAAGGCACGAAGCGTGCCTACGCCACTGTACGACCGGTCCGTTCGAGTGGGCTCCGGAGGCCCACGTCAGCCCGCTGGCGCAATCCTCACACGATCGGATGAATGGGCGGCGTAATGTGCGATCGGCTGTTTACTCTCCGCTACATTCGCGCCGTTCGAGAGGCCAAAAGGGCTGCTCACGGCAATTCCGGGCGTTCGGCGGCCGTACGGCCACACGACGCCCGAAAGGCAGGAGACCGCACCGCAGATGACGGAACGACCCGCGCAGCGCACTCCCAATCGACAGCTCGCCGCGCTCATCGCAGAAGCGGGATTCTCCAACGCGGGTCTCGCCCGCCGGGTGGACCAGCTCGGACTCGAACACGGGCTTGACCTGAGATACGACAAGACATCGGTCACCCGCTGGCTGCGCGGACAGCAGCCGCGCGGCACCACCCCGGCGCTGATCGCCGAGGTCTTCACCCGGCGCCTCGGCCGCCGGCTCACCGCCCAAGACCTCGGCCTGGACGCCTGCGCGCCCGTGTACGCCGGGCTGGAGTTCGCGGCGACCCCCGAGGAGGCCGTCGACATCGTCAGCGGCCTGTGGCGCAAGGACTCCGGCAGCCATGCCGAGCTGCGCAAGATCGCGTTCACCCCGGCCGGCCTCGTCGTGCCCAGCCGGGACTGGCTGATCGGGCGGGCCGACGAGAAGGTCGCGCGCGGCGAGCCGGTGCCGCGGGTGCCGGTCCCCGGCCGGCCGGTGGTGCCCCGCCAGCGCGGCCAGGCCGAGCGCGGGCCCGGGCAGAAGGTCACCGGCGGCGACATCGCCGCGCTGCGCTCGGTCGGCGACCTGTTCCGCTCCCTGGACGACATGTACGGCGGCGGCCACGCCCGGCAGGCCCTCGTGCGCTACCTGGAGCACGAGTGCGAGCCGATGCTGCGCGGCACCTACGGCGAGCAGACCGGCCGCCGGCTGTTCGCCGCCGCCGCCGACCTCACCCGGCTCGCGGGCTGGACGTCGTTCGACATCGCCGCGCACGGCCTCGCGCAGCGCTACTTCGTACAGGCGCTGCGGCTCGCGCAGGCGGCCGGCGACCGGGCGTTCGGGGCCTACGTCCTCGCGACCATGAGCCGGCAGGCCGTCTACCTCGGGCACGGCCGCGAGGCCGTCCAGCTCGCGCGCGTCGCCCAGCAGGGCGTGGGCACCGGCGCCCCGCCCGCCGTCCTCGCCCTGCTGCACGCCTGCGAGGCGCGCGGGCACGGCGTGCTCGGCGAGGTGCGCGCCTGCACGGCCTCGCTGGTCCGGGCCGAACGCGCCCTGGAGGCCGCCCGGCCCGGCGACGACGTGCCGCACTGGGCGCGCTTCTTCGACGAGGCACAGCTCGCCGACGAGTTCGGCCACTGCCACCGGGACCTCCAGCAGTTCCGGGCCGCGGCCCAGCACGCCGAGCGCTCCCTGCAACTCCGTGCCCCGGCCTTCGCCCGCAGCCGTCTCTTCTGCCGGCTGGTCCTGGCCAGCGCCCGCCTCGGCCTCGGCGAACTCGACCAGGCGTGCGCGCTAGGTGCGGAGGCCGCCGGCCAGGCCGCCGAGATGCGGTCCGTCCGGGCGATCGAGTACGTCAGGGACTTCGAACGCCGGCTGGAGCCGTACCGCGACGCGGCCCCCGTCCGGGGCTACCGGGACAGGGTCGCCGCGCTGCTGTGACCGGGCGGCCCGGCAGCTCGTGGCGGTGCGCCCGGCCCGGGCGGCCGGTTCGTGGGGGCGTCTGGTTCGGGGGCTGGGCCGGCGCCTGCGGGGCCGACGCGGCCCACCCCAGTTGGCTGTCCGGAGGCAGGGCGGCGGCTCCACCGAGCCGAGTGGCCCGGCCGTAAGGGGACCGCGCGGGTCGGGCGGCCGTCCGGGCGGGTCGCGGCCCGGCCCGGCCGTCCGGGCCGGTCAGGCCGCCGTCCGCAGGGGTTCCGCGCTGTGCAGGGAGCCCGCCGCGCCCAGGTCCGACAGGATCGCCGTGGTGGCGCGGCGGGCCGAGTGCAGGGCGCCCTGGACCGTGCTGGTGTCCCGGTGGTCGCCGCACACGTACAGGCCCGCGAGCAGGCGTACCGGCCGGCGCAGGTCGTGCGGCGCGGTCATCGCGGGCACGGCCTCGGGGGTGTGGTGCACGGCCAGCGTCTCCCAGCGGGCCGTCGAGGTGCCGTACAGGCGCGCGAGATGCGTGCGTACGGCGGTGTCGACGTCCGGCGGTGGGGTGCCGAGGACCGTCGAGGTGACGAGGGCGCGGCCGGCCGGGGCGCGGCTCGGGTCGACGCGGCTGATCACCGCCGTGTGCGCCACCGGACCGCTCCGGTCGGCGTCGAGCAGCAGGGAGGCGCCGGTCGCCGGTGCCTCGTCCATCGTGTGGTGGAGGACCGTCACCGGGTGGAAGCCGGGCACCCGCAGCCCCGGCAGCAGCTCGGCGGCGGTCCGCGCGTCGGTGGCCAGCAGCACCGCACGGCACCGGATCTCGCCGTGCTCGGCGGTCGTCACGGCCGTCGTGGCGATCGAGGTGACCCGCACCCCGGTGTGCACGGTGCCCGGCGGCAGCGAGCGCGCCAGCAACTCGGGCAGCGCCTCGGCGCCGCCCTCGGGCAGACAGAGCCGGCCGCCCGCGAAGGCGTGCAGCGCGAGGTCCGCGCACCGGCTGGAGGTGGTCAGCTCCTGGTCGTACAGCAGGGCGGCCAGCAGCGGCCGCAGGAAGCCGTCGATCGTGCGCGCCGGGATGCCCCGCTCGGCGAGGGCCTGTGCGGCCGGGGCCTCGGGGCGGGCGAGCAGCCGTTCGACGGGTGCGGAGGCCAGCCGGGCCAGCGCGGCGCCCAGCCGTGCCTGGTCGACGGCGGTGCCCAGCGGGGCTCCCGCCCGCGCCCGGGGGACCGCCGGCGCCCCGCGTCCGGCGGAACCCCTGGGGGCGCTCGCCATAGCGCGTACGGCGTGGAGTGCGCCCCTCGCGCGCCGGGCGCTCGCCGGGCCGGTGAGTGCGCCGGCGCGGTGCCGGCGTCCGTCGCTGTGCAGCAGCACCCCCGGGGCGAAGGACCGCAGCGCGAGCGCGTCCAGGGCCGGTGTCCGGCGGAGCTCGGGATACGACGTCGACAGAAGCTGCCCGATCCGGTCCAGCCGGAAGCCGTCGACCTTCTCGGTCGACATGCGGCCACCCGGGTAGGGGGCCGCCTCCAGGACCGCGGTGGTGATTCCTGCGCTGGTCAGCCGGTGCGCCGCGGCGAGCCCGGCGACCCCGGCTCCCACGATGACGACGTCCGCCTGGTTCGCGGGCTCAAGCACGTGCCCCTCCTCGAGGTTGCGCGGCCGGTGGAGACGTCATGCCCCCAACTGGCCCAGGAAATACCCGAGTTCGGCACGAGGTTACGGACGTGACCGGTCAGGGACAGTCGCGCATCGACAGAGCACGGTCGCACGGCGGTCGCATACGGACACCGGGTCCTAGTTCAACGCAGCCCGGATCGCGCCCTCGACGTCCGGGAACGCGAAGGTGAAGCCCGACTCCAGCAGACGCGCCGGCACCACCCGCTGACTGCCCAGCACATCCCCGGCCATCTCCCCGAGGACGGTCCGCAGGACGGGCGCGGGCACCTGGAACAACGTGGGCCGGTGCAGCACCCGCCCCATGGCCGCCGAGATCTCACGGTTCGTCACCGGCTCGGGTGCCGTCACATTGAACGGCCCCGACAGCTCCTCGGCGTCCAGCAGAAACCGGATCGCGGCCACCTCGTCGTGCAGCGACACGAACGACCAGAACTGCCGCCCGTCCCCAAGCCGCCCGCCCAGGCCCGCCTTGAACAGGGGGAACAGCCGCCCCCACGCCCCTCCCTCGCGGGCCACCACCAGGCCGGTGCGCACGAACACCGTACGCACCCCGGCCTCCCGCGCGGGCGCCGCCGCGGCCTCCCACTCCACGCACAGCTCCGGCAGGAAACCCTCGCCGGGCGGGCTCGACTCGTCGACGATCTCCTCGCCGGTCTCGCCGTAGTAGCCGATCGCGCTGCCGTTCACGAAGACCCGCGGCCGCTCACCGGGCTTCAGCGCCGCCATCGCCGAGGCAAGCGCCTCCGTGCCCAGGACCCGGCCGCGCCGCAGGCTCTCCTTGTACGCCTCCGTCCAGCGCCGCGCCCCCACGTTGGCGCCGGCCAGGTTGACCACCGCGTCGCACCCGGCGAGCACCGCCGCCGCCACCTCACCGCCGTCGGGGTCCCAGCGGACCTCGTCCGCCGCCCGGGGCGCCCGGCGCACCAGCCGGACCACCTCATGGCCGTCCGCGACGAGCGAGCGCACCAGGGCGGCGCCGATCAGGCCGGAGGAGCCGGCGACCACGATTCTCGACTGATCCATGCAAACCATCCTGCCCGGAACAGGGCCCTATGCCTCTCATAGGCTGGCGGTCATGTCCGAGACCCGCCCGCAACCCGTGCTCCGTACCGCCCGGCCCGAGGACGACGAGGAACTGGCCCGGCTCGACCGCTCCACCTGGTCACCGCTGCACGCCGTCCTGCCCCGGCCGCGCCCGCCGTACCCGCCCTTCTTCGACGAGCGCCACGCCCCCGAGGACGTCCTCGTCGCGGAGCTGGACGGGCGGGCCGTCGGCTACATACGCGTGGTCCCGCCGACCCGGCTCGCCTGCAACGCGCACGTCCGGCAGATCCAGGGGCTGGCCGTCGCGGACGAGGTGAGGGGACTGGGCGTAGGGCGGGCGCTCGTGCGGGCGGCCGTCGAGGACGCCCGGCGCCGGGGCGCCCGCCGCATCACCCTGCGCGTCCTCGGCCACAACACCCCCGCCCGCGCGCTCTACGCCTCCGAGGGCTTCGTGGTCGAAGGCGTCCTGCCCGGGGAGTTCCACATCGACGGGAGGTACGCCGACGACGTGCTCATGGGACGTGCTCTGTGAGGCCTCCCGGCGTCACGAGGTGATCAGGTCCCCGGTGTCCACCGGGACCGTCGCGGTCGCCGCGCGCCGGGCGTCCGAGGCGACCTCGTCCGCCGTCAGGACATAACCCGTCTCGTCGTCGGTGGTGGAACGGGCGAAGACCACCCCGAACACCCGGCCCTCGGTGGTCAGCAGCGGGCCGCCCGAGTTGCCGGGCCGGACGGTCGAGCGGATCGAGTAGATCTCGCGGGTGACGGTCTCGTCGTTGTAGATGTTCTGCCCGGTGGCCTGTATGCGGCCGGCGACCGTCGCCGCCTGGAGATCCAGCGCGCCGTCCTCCGGGTAGCCCGCGACCACCGCCGAGTCGCCGCGCGTGGCGTCGTCGAAGCGCAGCACCGGGGCGCGCAGCTGGGGCACGTACAGCACGGCCACGTCCCGCCGCGGATCGAAGAGCACCACCCGGGCGGCGTACGACGGCCCGACACCGCCCACGCGGACGTCCGGCCGGTCGATGCCGGCCACCACATGGGCGTTGGTCATCACACGCTGCGGGGCGTACACGAAGCCGCTGCCCTCGCGGCCCTGGGTGCCCGCGGTGCCCTCGATCTTGACGGTGCTGCGCTTGGCGGCCTCGGTCGCGGCCGGGGTGACGCTGTCGCCGGTGGGCTTGGCGACCTCGGCCGTCGACTCGTTCTCGAACGGGTTGAAGACCTGCGGGAAGCCCGCCTCGGTCAGCGCGGAGGTGGCCCGCGAGAACCAGGCCGGGGTGGTGTCCGGCATCGCGTCCTGCACGGTCCCCAGCAGCCGCGAGTCACGGATCGCCGACGTCAGCAGCGGCGAGGAGGACGCGGCCAGCACGCTCGCCGCCACCCAGGCCACGATCAGCACGGCCACCGAGTTGGCCACCGCCCCGCCGATGCCGTCCGCCACCCGCAGCGGCCCGCGGTCCAGCTCCCGGCGCAGCCGCAGGGCCAGCCGACCCGCCAGCTCGTGCACCAGCACGGCCGGCAGCAGCACCGTCAGCACCGCGGCCACCGTCGCCCGTGTGGTGCCCGGCGAGACGAGGTCCATCACCCACGGCAGAAGCCACACGCCGATCACCGCGCCGCCCACGAAGCCGGCCAGCGAGACACAGCCCGCCACCAGCCCGCGCCGGTAGCCGGACGCCGCGTAGGCCACCATCACGAGCAGCAGCAGGATGTCGAGCAGGTCCACTGAGCCGCCTCTCCCTCACCTTCGACCGGACCTCTTAGTACGCGCACGGGGCGCTTCTTGATCAGCGCGCGGCGGCGTGTCACGGGGATTCGGCCACGCTGCGTACACCAGGAGGAACGCCCCGGACCCGAATGATGGTTCCACCCGGTGTCACACCACACATCGCGGGCGGACCGGATCCGTCGGACAGTAGGACCATGCGTGCCATCCGACGGGTCACGGCGGAACGGGTACGAGGTGTCCCCGGGGGACGGGGAGTCCTCGTGGCCCTCGGTTTCGTACCGGGAGTGGCCGCCGGGCTCGCGCTCGTACTGTGCGCCGACGGGGTGGAGAAGAGCGTCGAGCGGGAGAAGCGGCCCGTCGCGGCGCGCCCGGCCTCGTACCAGGCGGCCAGGCCGCCCATCGTGCCCCGGGAGGTCTGGCTCGACGAGGAGACCCTCCACACCCAGCCGCCGCCGCGCTACGACGACAAGGTCGTCGCCGTCTTCGTCCATCACACGGACTCCCCGAACGACTACGACTGCGCCGACTCGCCCCGGATCATCCAGCATCTGTACGCCGGGCAGACCGGGGGACGGCACTGGGACGACCTCGGCTACAACTTCGTCGTCGACCGCTGCGGCACGATCTACGAGGGCCGGGCCGGCGGCACCGACCGGCCCGTCACCGGCGCCCACACCCAGGGTTTCAACCACCGCACCGCGGGCGTCGCCGCCCTCGGCACCTTCACGGACGGGGTACCCGTCCCGCAGGCGATGACCGACGCGATCGCCGCGGTCGCGGCGTGGAAGCTGGGGCTCTCCGGGACCGACCCCCGCACGAAGGTGCGGCTGACCTCCAGCAACAGCCTCAGCCGCTACGCCTCCGGCACCATCGCCAGGCTCCCGGCGGTGGCCGGCCACAACGACGGCTACTCGACGAGCTGCCCCGGCGCCGCCCTCAGCGCCCTCCTCCCGGAGATCAGGGCCACGGCGGCCCGCCTCCAGGGCCGGGCCCCCTAGCGCGCGGACACGCTCAGCCCTTGAACCGCTCCCACAGCCGGGGAAACCGCTCCGCCAGCGCCCGCGAGTCCTCGAAGTCCACGGGTGTGCCGGACGGCTCCGGGGGCGCGGGCGGCAGGCCCAGGTCGGGGGCGACGGCACCGGTGAGCTGCTCGTACGCCTCGTCGGCGGCGTACCCCAGCTCCTCCCCGTCGCCGTCGAACTCCTCGTCGAAGTCGTCCAGCAGCTCGGCCAGGGAGTCCGGGTCGTGCACCGCGCCCTCGTACACCTCGCGGCCCTGGCCGATCAGCCAGCAGCGGAAGAAGTCGAAGGCGTCGTCGCTGGCCCCGTCGAGCAGGACCCAGGCGGCGCCCCACAGATCCCAGGTGTAGGCACGGTTGTAGCGGGCCTCGAAGTGGCGGGCGAAGTCGAGCACGGCGTCCGGATCCAGCTGGACCAGCCGGTCCACGAGCAGGTCGGCCTGCTCCTCGGGATCGCCCTCGGCGGCCTCACGGGTCGCGTCCACCAGCTCCCAGAACTCCGTCTCGTCCATCACGGGTCAAGCATCGGCCCTGGACCGGTGGGGCGCACGTGGAGTGCGACGGATTGTTATGGGGCGCGTGACTCAATCGGCGTACAGGGCCGCCAGGCGTATCGCGTCGGCGGCGAACCGCTCCCGCAGCGACCGCGGGGCCAGCACCTCCACCTCGGGGCCCAGCGCCGCGAGCTGGCCGTGGGCGACCTCCTCGGACTCCACCGGGACGGTCGCCGTCACCCAGCCGTCCCCGTCCGGGGCGCCCGCCGCCTCCAGCGCCTCCCGCGCGACCGGCGTCCCGACGGCGAACCGCAGGGCACGCGCCCCCTCGGGCGACACCCGCAGCACCACCTCGGTCCGCAGGATCGACCGCGCGAACTGCTCGGCCCGCTCCGCCCAGAACCCGGGCAGATCGAACGACTCGTCCCGCTCGAACCGCCCGTCACCGGCCTCGACCGCGAGGAACCGTTCGATCCGGTACACCCGGTGGGCACCGTCCCCGGGGACCCGGGCGCACAGGTACCAGACACCGGCCTTCAGCACGAGTCCGTACGGTTCCAGCTCCCGCTCGACCTCCTCGTCGCCGCGCCGCCGGTAGCGCGCGACGATCCGGCGGTCGTCCCACACGGCGTCCGCGACCGCCGGCAGCAGCTCCGGGGGCGCCGGCTCGGTGAACCAGTTCGGCGCGTCCAGATGGAAGCGCTGGGCCGCCGTACGGGAGGCGTCCCGCAGCGACGGCAGCAGGGCCGCCGACACCTTCAGCCGCGCGGCCGACGCGGCGTCCTCCAGGCCCATCTCGCGCAGCGCCCCCGGCACCCCGCTGAGGAACAGCGCCTCGGCCTCCCCGCGCGCCAGCCCCGTCAGCCGCGTCCGGTACCCGCCGACCAGCCGGTACCCGCCGGCCCGGCCCCGCTCGGCGTAGACCGGGACCCCGGCCTCCGACAGCGCCTGCGCGTCCCGGGTGACCGTCCGCTCGGACACCTCCAGCTCCCGCGCCAGCTCACCGGCGGTCATGGAGGGCCGGGACTGGAGCAACAGCACCATCTTGATCAGTCGAGCGGCACGCATACGGTCATCATGCCGGGGCCCACTGACAGCCGAGGAATACAGCCAAGGGGCACGGCGAGTGCCGTGCCCCTTGGCTCACCACCGGCCCGGCTACAGGCCGTACTTCTCGCGGGCTTCCTTCACCGCGGTGGCCTTGACCTCGCCGCGCCGGGCGAGCTGGGCCAGGGCAGCGACGACGATCGACTCGGCGTCCACCCCGAAGTGGCGGCGGGCCGCGTCACGGGTGTCGGACAGACCGAAGCCGTCGGCGCCCAGCGAGGACCAGTCCTGCTCGACCCACTGCGCGATCTGGTCCGGGACCTGACGCATGTAGTCGGAGACCGCGAGCACCGGGCCCTCGGCGCCCTGCAACGCCTGACGGACGTACGGCACCCGCTCCTCGCCGCGCAGCAGGGCCGCGTCGGCCTCCAGCGCGTCACGGCGCAGCTCCGTCCAGGAGGTCGCGGACCACACGTCGGCGGCCACACCCCACTCCTCGGCGAGCAGCCTCTGCGCCTTCAGCGCCCAGTGGATGGCGGTGCCGGAGCCCAGGAGCTGGATGCGCGGGGCGTTCGCCGCCGGGGACAGACCGGCCGACTCCGCCGTGTTGAAGCGGTACAGGCCCTTGACGATGCCCTGGTCGACGCCGTCCACCGCGGGCTTCGCGGGCTGCGGCAGCGGCTCGTTGTAGACGGTCAGGTAGTAGAAGACGTCCTGGTCCTCGCCCGGGGCCGCCTCGCCGTACATCCGGCGCAGACCGTCCTTGACGATGGCCGCGACCTCGTAGGCGAAGGCCGGGTCGTACGTCAGCGCCGCCGGGTTGGTCGCCGCGATGACGGGGGAGTGGCCGTCGGCGTGCTGCAGGCCCTCACCGGTCAGCGTGGTGCGGCCGGCCGTCGCGCCGACGAGGAAGCCGCGGCCGAGCTGGTCGCCGAGCTGCCACATCTGGTCGGCCGTGCGCTGCCAGCCGAACATCGAGTAGAAGATGTAGAACGGGATCATCGTCTCGCCGTGCGTCGCGTACGACGTCGACGCGGCGATGAAGTCGGCCATCGAACCGGCCTCGGTGATCCCCTCGTTGAGGATCTGCCCGTTCTTCGCCTCCTTGTAGTACATCAGCTGGTCGCGGTCGACCGGCTCGTACGTCTGGCCCTTCGGCGAGTAGATGCCGAGGGACGGGAAGAGGCTCTCCATGCCGAAGGTGCGCGCCTCGTCGGGGACGATCGGCACCCAGCGCCTACCGGTCTCCTTGTCGCGGACCAGGTCCTTGACCAGGCGGACGAACGCCATGGTGGTGGCGACGTTCTGCGAGCCGGAGCCCTTGTCGAAGGCGGCGAACGCCTTGTCGGCGGGGGCCGGCAGCGGGGCCACCGGGTGGACGCGGCGGGCCGGGGCGGGACCGCCGAGGGCCGCGCGGCGCTCCTGGAGGTAGCGGACCTCGGGGGAGTCGGCGCCCGGGTGGCCGTAGGGCACCACGCCGTCGGCGAAGTCGCTGTCCTTGATGGGCAGTTCGAGCAGGTCGCGCATCGCCTTGAACTCGTCCACCGAGAGCTTCTTCATCTGGTGGTTGGCGTTCTTCGACGCGAAGCCCTCGCCGAGGGTGTGGCCCTTGACCGTCTGGGCCAGGATCACGGTCGGCGCGCCCTTGAACTCGACGGCGGCCTTGTATGCGGCGTACACCTTGCGCGCCTCGTGGCCACCGCGGGAGAGGTGGAAACACTCGAGGATCTTGTCGTCGCTGAGCAGCTTCGCCATCTCGGCGAGCGCCGGGTCCTTGCCGAAGAAGTCCTCGCGGATGTAGGCGGCGTCGCGCGTCTGGTACGTCTGCACCTGCGCGTCCGGCACCTCGCGCAGCCGGCGGACCAGCGCGCCCGTGGTGTCGAGCTGGAACAGCTCGTCCCAGGCAGTGCCCCACAGGGTCTTGATCACGTTCCAGCCGGCGCCGCGGAACTGGGCCTCCAGCTCCTGCACGATCTTGAAGTTGGCGCGGACCGGGCCGTCGAGGCGCTGCAGGTTGCAGTTGATGACGAAGGTCAGGTTGTCCAGGCCCTCGCGGGAGGCCAGGGCGAGTGCCGCCGTCGACTCCGGCTCGTCCATCTCGCCGTCGCCGAGGAAGGCCCATACGTGGGACGCGGAGACGTCCTTGACGCCGCGGGCCGTGAGGTAGCGGTTGAAGCGGGCCTGGTAGATCGCCGACAGCGGGCCGAGACCCATGGAGACGGTCGGGAACTCCCACAGCCAGGGCAGCCGGCGCGGGTGCGGGTACGACGGCAGGCCGTTGCCGCCCGCCTCCTGGCGGAAGTTGTCCAGGTGTTGCTCGGTGAGACGGCCGTCGAGGAAGGCGCGGGCGTAGATGCCCGGCGAGGCGTGGCCCTGGATGTAGAGCTGGTCGCCGCTGCCGTCGCCCTCCTTGCCCTTGAAGAAGTGGTTGAAGCCGGTCTCGTAGAGCCACGCGGCGGAGGCGAAGGTGGCGATGTGACCGCCCACGCCGTGCTTGGAGCCGCGGGTCACCATCGCGGCCGCGTTCCAGCGGTTCCACGCGGTGATCTTCCGCTCCATCTCCTCGTCACCGGGCGCGGACGGCTCGGCGGCGGTGGGGATGGTGTTGACGTAGTCCGTCTCGAGGAGCTTGGGCAGCGCGATGCCGGTGCCCTCGGCCCGCTCCAGGGTGCGGCGCATCAGGTACGCCGCACGGTGCGGGCCGGCCGCCTCGGCGACCGCGTCCAGCGAGGCCTGCCACTCGGCGGTCTCCTCCGGGTCACGGTCGGGGAGCTGGTCGAGCGCGCTCGGCTGGATGGCGTTGGGGTCGGTCATGTCGCCGCCTTCCTCAGTCGAAGGGGGTTCCCTCATCGGCAAGGGTTCGGGGTTGCCCTTTGTCTTTGGCAGGACAGGGCGGAAGACCTCGGTGGAGGTCCAGCGGTGACAATAACTCCCTGATCGATGATCGATCAAAGGGTTCCGGGGTAAAACATCGCGATCCGGGGAAAGTAGGCATGCGGTGCCTCGGCATATGGCACGCGGTGCCGTGTTTTCGAAGGCTTTCCGCAGGTGAGCGGGGTGATGCTCGCCTGTCGATCAGGGCCTGGGGGCGCAGCCCAGCACGTGCGCCTTCACGAGTTCCGCGATCCTCGGGTCCCGCCGGCGGAACGCCTGGACGAGCTCCTCGTGCTCCTCCGCGTACGACTGCTGAACGGTTCCGAGCCAGCGGATGGACAGTGCCGTGAAGACCTCGATGCCCAGGCCCTCCCAGGTGTGCAGCAGCACCGAGTTGCCCGCGGCCCGCACCAGCTCGCGGTGGAAGCCCACCGTGTGCCGCACCTGCCCGGTGCCGTCGGCGTCCCGGTCGGCCTCGTACAGGGCGGCCACATGCGGCTCGAGCGCGGAGCAGTCCTCGGCGAGGCGGTCGGCGGCCAGCTCGGCGGCGATGGCCTCCAGGCCGGCGCGGACCGGATAGCTCTCCTCCAGGTCGCCGGCGGTCAGATTGCGCACCCGCACGCCCTTGTTGGGGGCGGACTCGATCAGCCGCAGCGACTCCAGCTCGCGCAGCGCCTCCCGGACCGGGGTCTGGCTCACCTCGAGCTCGGTGGCGATACGCCGCTCGACGATCCGCTCGCCCGGCTGCCAGCGCCCGCTGATGATCCCCTCGAGGATGTGCTCGCGGATCTGTTCGCGCAGCGAGTGGATGACGGGGGCGGTCATGAGGGCTCCTTAAGGCGCGTTGACGTTTAGACAATACGGCGGTTGCGCTCCGCGGGGAGGACCGACGGCGGTGCTTTGGTGCAGGTGAGACGAGGCGCACACGCGGTGATGGGTGGGGCGCCCACGAGCTCGGTGCCGGGTGCCGCCGGGCGGGTGCGGGCGTGTCGGGGCTGGTCGCGCGGTTCCCCGCGCCCCTGGAGGGGCGTTCGCGTCCGGGTACAGAGCGGCGCCCCGTCCGGAGAGGTCCGGGCGGGGCGCCGTACTGCCGAAGAGCGAGGATCAGAGGCCGAGCTCGACCTCGAACTCGCCGGCCTCGAGGATCGCCTTGACCGCCGTCAGGTAGCGGGCGGCGTCGGCGCCGTCCACCAGGCGGTGGTCGTAGGACAGGGTCAGGTACGTCATGTCGCGGACGCCGATGACCGTGCCCTCCTCGGTCTCGATGACCGCCGGGCGCTTGACCGTGGCACCGATGCCGAGGATCGCGACCTGGCCCGGCGGCACGATGATCGTGTCGAAGAGCGCACCGCGCGAACCGGTGTTGGAGATGGTGAAGGTCGCGCCGGACAGCTCGTCGGGCGTGATCTTGTTGCCGCGGACCTTGCCCGCCAGCTCCGCCGTGGCCTTGGCGATGCCCGCGATGTTGAGGTCGCCGGCGTGCTTGATGACCGGGGTCATCAGGCCCTTCTCGGAGTCCACCGCGATACCGACGTTCTCGGTGTCGAAGTAGGTGATCGTGCCCTCGGCCTCGTTGATCTTGGCGTTGATGACCGGGTGGGCCTTCAGCGCCTGGGCCGCCGCCTTCACGAAGAACGGCATCGGGGAGAGCTTGACGCCCTCGCGCGCGGCGAAGGAGTCCTTGGCCTGGGCGCGCAGGCGCATCAGGCGGGTGACGTCGACCTCGACGACCGAGGACAGCTGCGCCTGCTCGTGCAGCGCCTTGACCATGTTGTCGCCGATGACCTTGCGGATGCGCGGCATCTTGACGGTCTGGCCACGGAGGGGGGAGGCCTCCAGCGTGGGCGCCTTCTTGGCGGCCGGGGCCGCGGCGGCGGCCGGAGCCGGGGCTGCGGCGGCGGCCCTCGCGGCCTCGGCGGCGGCGATGACGTCCTGCTTGCGGATACGTCCGCCGACGCCGGTGCCCTTGACGGAGCCCAGGTCGACGCCGTGCTCGGCGGCGAGCTTGCGCACCAGCGGGGTGACGTAGGCGCCCTCGTCGGTCGCCTGGGCGGCCGGAGCGGGGGCGGCCTTCGCCGGAGCCGGGGCAGCCGGGGCCGGAGCCGGGGCGGCGGGCGCGGGAGCCGGGGCGGCGGGCTGGGCCGGAGCCGGGGCTGCGGCGGCGGGCGCGGCCGGAGCCGCGGGGGCCGGGGCGGGCGCGGCGGGCTGAGCCGGCTCCGGAGCCGGGGCGGCGGCGGGGGCCGGGGCCTCCTGCGCCGGGGCGGCCGCCGGAGCGGCACCCGCGGCACCGATGACGGCGAGCTTGGCGCCGACCTCGGCCGTCTCGTCCTCGCCGACCACGATCTCCAGCAGGGTGCCGGAAGCGGGGGCGGGGATCTCGGTGTCGACCTTGTCCGTGGAGACCTCGAGCAGCGGCTCGTCGGCCTCGACGGAGTCGCCGACCGACTTCAGCCAGCGGGTGACGGTGCCCTCGGTGACGGACTCGCCGAGCGCGGGCAGGACGACGTCCGTGCCCTCGGCGGAGCCGCCGCCGGACGTGGCCTCGGCGGTCGGAGCGGGCGCCGGGGCGGCCTGCTCGGTGGACGGCGCGGCGGCGGCCGGCTCCGGAGCCGCGGCGGGCTCGGGCTCGGCGGCCGGGGCCGGGGCGGCAGCGGGGGCGCCCGTGCCGTCGTCGATCACGGCCAGCTCGGCGCCGACCTCGACGGTCTCGTCCTCGGCGACCTTGATGGAGGACAGCACGCCGGACGCGGGGGAGGGGATCTCGGTGTCGACCTTGTCGGTGGAGACCTCGAGCAGCGGCTCGTCGGCCTCGACGCGCTCACCCTCGGCCTTCAGCCAGCGGGTGACGGTGCCCTCGGTGACGCTCTCGCCGAGCGCCGGAAGGGTTACGGAAACCGCCATGGTTTCGGTTGCTCCTTACGAATTGCGGAAGTCTGTGGGCGTCGCGGGGACGCGGAGTCGCTTCGTCGGCCGAGGGTCAGTCGTGCGCGTGCAGCGGCTTGCCCGCCAGGGCCAGGTGCGCCTCGCCGAGCGCCTCGTTCTGCGTCGGGTGGGCGTGGATGAGCTGGGCGACCTCGGCCGGCAGCGCCTCCCAGTTGTAGATGAGCTGGGCCTCGCCGACCTGCTCGCCCATCCGGTCGCCGACCATGTGGACGCCGACCACGGCACCGTCCTTGACCTGGACGAGCTTGATCTCGCCCGCGGTGTTCAGGATCTTGCTCTTGCCGTTGCCCGCGAGGTTGTACTTCAGCGCGACGACCTTGTCCGCGCCGTAGATCTCCTTGGCCTTGGCCTCGGTGATGCCGACGGACGCGACCTCCGGGTGGCAGTAGGTCACGCGGGGGACACCGTCGTAGTCGATCGGGACGGTCTTCAGACCGGCCAGCCGCTCGGCCACCAGGATGCCCTCGGCGAAGCCGACGTGCGCGAGCTGGAGGGTCGGGACCAGGTCGCCGACGGCCGAGATGGTCGGCACGTTGGTGCGCATGTACTCGTCGACGAGGACGTAGCCGCGGTCCATCGCGACGCCCTGCTCCTCGTAGCCGAGGCCCTGCGAGACCGGGCCGCGGCCGACGGCCACCAGCAGCACCTCGGCCTCGAACTCCTTGCCGTCGGCGAGGGTGACCTTGACGCCGTCCTGGGTGTACTCGGCCTTCTGGAAGAAGGTGCCCAGGTTGAACTTGATGCCGCGCTTGCGGAAGGCGCGCTCCAGGAGCTTGGAGCTGTTCTCGTCCTCGACCGGGACGAGGTGCTTGAGGCCCTCGATGACGGTGACGTCGGCGCCGAACGACTTCCACGCCGAGGCGAACTCGACGCCGATGACGCCGCCGCCCAGGATGATCGCGGACTTGGGCACGCGGTCCAGGACGAGGGCGTGGTCCGAGGAGATGATCCGGTCGCCGTCGATCTCCAGGCCCGGCAGCGACTTCGGCACGGAGCCGGTCGCGAGCAGGACGTGGCGGCCCTGGACACGCCGGCCGTCGACGTCGACGGAGGTCGGGGAGGACAGCCGGCCCTCACCCTCGATGTACGTCACCTTGCGGGAGGCCACGAGACCCTGGAGGCCCTTGTACAGGCCGGAGATCACGCCGTCCTTGTACTTGTGGACCCCGGCGATGTCGATGCCCTCGAAGGTCGCCTTCACGCCGAACTGCGCGCTCTCGCGGGCCTGGTCGGCGATCTCGCCCGCGTGCAGCAGGGCCTTGGTGGGGATGCATCCCCGGTGCAGGCAGGTGCCGCCGACCTTGTCCTTCTCGATCAGGGCGACGTCCAGGCCCAGCTGCGCTCCGCGCAGGGCCGCGGCGTAACCGCCACTACCACCGCCGAGGATCACTAGGTCGAAAACGGTGCTGGCGTCGTTCGCCACGTCACGTCCTCCATGCATGTGCGCCACGCCGGTCTCCAGTGACCGGTCGGCGGCTGGTGTCCGGCCGCTCGTTCTTTCGGCCCTTGGTGGGGCCCTGTCCTGCCGAGCCCCATCTTCGCACTTGTCCACACCGAACGAGACGCCGGGCTGGTGTGTGAGACGTCCCACTCGTGGCCCTTCGCCGGGCCGGGACCGGACGGCGCCGGGGCCTCGCCCTACCCGCGTGCGAGGCCCCGTCGGCCGTATCCGGTGTCAGCCCAGGTCGCCGGCGGCCGTCAGCTCGGCCAGCCGCACCAGCGTCCGCACCGCGGAGCCCGTACCGCCCTTGGGGGTGTACCCGAACGGGCCGCTCTCGTTGAACGCCGGGCCCGCGATGTCCAGGTGCGCCCAGGTGATGCCCTCGCCCACGAACTCGCGCAGGAAGAGGCCCGCGACCAGGCCGCCGCCCATCCGCTCGCCCATGTTGGCGATGTCGGCGGTCGGCGAGTCCATGCCCTTGCGCAGGTGCTCCGGCAGCGGCATCGGCCAGGACGCCTCGCCGACCTCCTCCGCGGCCTCCACGACCGCCGCGCGGAACGCGTCGTCGTTGGCCATCACACCGAAGGTGCGGTTGCCGAGCGCCAGCACCATCGCACCGGTCAGCGTCGCCACGTCGACGATGGCGTCCGGCTTCTCCTGGGAGGCCGCCCACAGCGCGTCGGCCAGCACCAGCCGGCCCTCGGCGTCGGTGTTGAGCACCTCGACGGTCTTGCCGCTGAACATGCGCAGCACGTCACCGGGACGGGTGGCGGAGCCGGAGGGCATGTTCTCGGCCAGCGCCAGCCAGCCGGTGACGTTGACCTCCAGGCCGAGCCGCGCGGCGGCGACGACGGCGGCGAACACGGCGGCGGCACCGCTCATGTCGCACTTCATCGTCTCGTTGTGACCGGCCGGCTTCAGCGAGATGCCGCCCGAGTCGTAGGTGATGCCCTTGCCGACGAGCGCGAGGTGCTTGGCGTTGCGCGAGTGCGTGTACGTCAGCTTCACCAGGCGCGGACCGGCGGCGGAACCGGCGCCGACGCCCAGGATGCCGCCGTAGCCGCCCTTGGCGAGCGCCTTCTCGTCGAGCACCTGCACCTTGATGCCGTGCTCCTTGGCGGCCGCCGTGGCGATCGCGGCGAACGACTCGGGGTTCAGGTCGTTCGGCGGGGTGTTGATGAGGTCGCGGGCGCGGTTGAGCTCCTCGGACACGGCGGTGGCGCGCTCGAGGGCGGCCTTGTGCGCCTTGTCGCGGGGCTTGGCGCCGAGCAGCGCGGCCTCGGCGAGGGGCGCCTTGCCGTTCCTGCGCTGCCCGCCGTTGTCCTTGTAGGCGTCGAAGGAGTAGGCGCCCAGCAGGACGCCCTCGGCGATCGCGCCGAGGTCGCCGGCGTCGGCCAGCGGCAGCGCGAACGCGGCCTTCTTGGAACCGGCGAGGGCGCGCGCGGCCACACCGGCCGCCTTGCGCAGGGTCTCGCCGTCGAAGCCGGCGTCCGCGTCCTCGCCGTCGGGCTCGGCGCCCAGGCCGACCGCCACGACGAGCGGGGCCTTGAAGCCGGCGGGGGCGGGGAGCTTCGTCACCTCGCCCTCGGAGCCGGAGGCCCCGAGGGTCTCCAGGACGCCGGCCAGCTTGCCGTCGTACGCCTGGTCCACGGCCTCGGCGCCGGGGGCGACGACCAGGCCCGCGCCCTTGGAGCCGGAGCTCTTGGCGACACCGATCACGAGCGCGTCGGCGCGCAGGCCGGGCGCCGCGGCGGTGCTGAGAGTGAGAGCAGTCACGGTGGTGAATTCTCGCTTCCGATGTGAAGTTGCGATGGCCGAAAAGTGTGGGTCGGCCGGGCCCGAGGGCCGACCCTAGTTCCGACCTGGCGGTGCGGGTGTCAGCGGGGCCTTCCCCGGTACGGCACGAACACTGCGGCTGAGCCTACGCTCGCGTGAGCGTTCGCTCATTCCTGCGGTCGTTCACCCTTCCGTGGCGTCGCGTCGCTTCCCGATCCCCGTCACCGGTGAGCTGAGTCACACTCGTGGGGTTTCCGGCGAGTGATCCGCTCGCCGTTTCGCATGATTTCCACGGATCCTCCGCGCCTCCCACACGCGGCGTGCCCGGGGATCCTCTGGGGGGAAGGACAACCATGGCGCAGAGAGCGCATCGTTGGAGAGAAACGGCCGCCGTCTCGGCGGCCGCCGGTCTGCTGGCGCTGGGCGTGGGCGTGCCCGGTGCCTCGGCCGCGGCCGAACCGCGCGTCGACCTCAAGGTGCTGGTGGTGGACGACGGCGGCAGCGCGGTCCAGGCCATCACCGCACAGCTGAAGAGCACCGGCATCCCGTACACCACCGTCGACCTGAACGACACGAACCGCCCCGCCGTCACCACGGCGTTCCTCAGCGACACCGTCGGCGGCACCCCGCGCGCCAAGTACCAGGGCGTCGTACTGCCCCACGAGGCGCCCTTCGGCGCGGGCTCGGCCGAGCAGACCGCGCTGGAGGACTTCGAGCGCACCTTCGGCATCCCGCAGGTGGACGCCTACACCTGGGCCCACCCGGGCGTCGGCCTCGACTACACCACCGAGGGCGGCTGGGCGGGCAGCCTCGACGGACACGAGGCCGCCGTCACCGCCCAGGGCCGCGCCGGCGCCTTCGGCTATCTCGACGGCGCCTTCACCTTCGAGGACAACGACCCGTCGATCTCGGAGAGTTACGGCTACGCCGCCCGGCCCCGGGCCGGCTTCACCAGCTATGTCGACGTCCCGGTGCCGGGGGGCCCGGGGCGGGGCAGCCTGGTCGGCGAGTACGCCGCCGACGGGCGCCGCCAGCTCGTCGTCACCTTCGCCTACAACCAGTACCAGCAGCAGTTCCGCCTGCTGGCGCGCGGCATCGTGGAGTGGCTGACCCAGGGCGTCCACCTCGGCCAGGCCCGCAACTACCTCGCGGTGCACGTCGACGACGTCTTCGCGCCCGACGCCCGCTGGGACACCGAGCGCAACTGCACCCCCGGCGACATCGACTGCGTCGGGGGCGGCGGCGAGGAGGCCCCGCCGATCCGGATGACCGAGCAGGACGCGGTCCGGGCCGCCCAGTGGCAGCGCGAGAGCGGCTTCCGCCTCGACATGGTCTACAACGCGGGCTCGGGCGAGGAGTGGAAGGCCGAGCACGGCGGCACCGACGCCCTCGCCACGCGGCTGCTCGCCGACCGCAACCAGTACCGCTGGATCAACCACACCTACACGCACCCCTTCCTCGGCTGCGTCCAGGACACCTCGACCGTGCCGTGGAGCTGCGCGAAGAACGCCGACGGCTCGATCCGGTACATGAGCCGGTCCGAGATCTCCGCCCAGATCCGGGACAACCACACCTGGGGCGTGACCAAGGGCCTCCCGCTCGACCGCACCGAGCTGGTCACCGGCGAGCACTCGGGCCTGAAGAACCTGCCGCAGCAGCCCGTCGACAACCCCAACCTGGCCGGCGCCCTCGCCGACAACGGGGTCAAGTGGATCGCCTCGGACAACTCCCGCGAGTCCGCCCAGCGCCCGGTCGGCTCCGCCCTCACCGTCCCCCGCTACCCGATGAACGTGTACTACAACACGGGTACGGCGGAGGAGATGGCCGACGAGTACAACTGGATCTACACCTCGCAGGCCGACGGCGGCAGCGGCATCTGCGAGTCCAACCCCGCCTCCACCTGCCTCGACGAGCCGCTGGACGTCGCCACCGGCTACGCCCAGCACATCGTGCCGCAGGAGGCCCGCGCCGCGCTCGGGCACGCCATCTCCAACGACCCGCGTCCGCACTACGTCCACCAGTCCAACCTGGCCGAGGACCGGATCCTCTACCCGGTCCTGGACAAGGTGCTCGCCGACCACGGCGCCCTGTTCGCGGACAACACCCCGCTGGAGAACCTCCGCCAGAGCGCCATCGGCACCGAGTTCAAGCGCCGCGACGCCTGGCAGAGCGCCCTCTCCCAGAACCGGGTCACCGCGTACCGGCTTGGTTCCAAGGTCACCGTCAGCGCGCCCTCCGGTGTGCAGATCCCGGTGACCGTGCCGGAGGGCACCCGTAAGCAACTCCTGCTCGGCACCGCCGTGTTCGGCACCCCGTACGCGGGGCTGCGCTCGGCGTGGACGACACCGGAGCTGCTCCAGACGGCGGTGGCGCTGAGGCTGCCGTAGCGGTCCGCCCGCGGGGACCCGGTGACGGGCGGCGGGTCCCCGCGGGCTCAGCCCAGCGACAGCACGACCAGCGCGGTGGTGGCCGCCGTCTCCGCGAGCCCGCCGAAGACGTCCCCGGTGACCCCGCCGAAGCGCCGGACGCAGTGCCGCAGCAGCAACTCGGCGCAGCCCAGCCCGGCGAGGACCGCGACCGCGGTACGTACGGCACCGTCCGCACCGAGCAGGGCCCCGGCAGCGACGGCCACGGCGGTCACGGCCAGTACGGCGCCGGTGGCGGCCCGCACCGGGACGACCCCCGCGACCGCCGCCCCCAGCCCCTCCGGGCGGGCGGGCGGTACACCCGTGCGGGCGGCGAGGGTGAGCGTGAGCCGGGCGGCCACGGCCGCGACGACGGTGGCCAGAGCCCCCCGGGCCCACGAGTCGTCGTACAGCCGCGCCAGCGCGGCGACCTGCGCGAGCAGGACGAACAGCAGCGTGATCACACCGAACGGCCCGACGTCCGACTGCTTCATGATCCGCAGCGCGTCCTCGGCGGGCTTGGCGCTGCCGAGCCCGTCCGCGGTGTCGGCGAGCCCGTCCAGATGCAGCCCCCGGGTGAGGACGGCCGGGACGGCGGCCGCCGCGACCGCCGCGAGGAGGGGACCGGCGCCCAGGAACAGCAGCACCAGGGCGACTGCGGCCGCGCCGCAGCCCAGCACCACCCCGACGAGCGGGGCGCACAGCATCCCGCCGCGCGCCGCGTCCCGGTCCCAGCGCTCCACCCGCACCGGGAGCACGCTCAGTGTGCCGAAGGCGAAACGGAGGCCGTGCAGGGGCGGCGGGGTCATGGACACGCCCGCAGACTAGCCCGGACGTCCGTCCCGCCGGGCAGGCCACCCCCGTCCCGACCACACTGGGAACATGGGTGACTGGTGGCAGACCAACATCGTCGAACCGGGGAAACTTCCCCTGCTCCTGGCCCTGACCGCGTTCGTGGTGACGTTCCTCGTCACCCGGCTGATCACTCGCCTCATCCGGGCGGGCAAGGGCCCTTTCCGGAACATCAGCACCGGCTCCGTCCACATCCACCACGTCGTTCCGGGGATCATCCTGACGGTGATCGGCGGCTTCTGCGCGGTCGCGGGCGGGCAGCGCGGCTTCGGCTCGGCCCTCGCCGCCGTGATCTTCGGGATGGGCGCGGGCCTGGTCATGGACGAGTTCGCACTGATCCTGCACCTGGACGACGTGTACTGGAGCGAGGAGGGCCGCAAGAGCGTCGAAGTGGTCGTGCTCACCGTCGCCCTCGTCGGCCTGCTGCTGCTCGGCTTCGCGCCGTTCGGGGTCGACGGCCTCGACGACGACGAGCTGCAGAGCCGGGGGACGGTCCTCGGCACCATCGGCGGGAACTTCCTGATCGCCCTGCTCGCCCTGTTCAAGGGCAAGGCCAAGATGGCCCTCTTCGGGGTGGTGATCCCGTTCGTCGCCCTGTTCGGCGCCATCCGCCTCGCCCGGCCCACGTCCCCCTGGGCGAAACGCTTCTACCGCCGCCGGCCGCGCGCCCGCGCCAAGTCCCTGCTGCGCTCCTACCACCACGACCGGCGCTGGCTCGTCCCCAGCCGCAAGTTTCAGGACTGGCTCGGCGGCGCCCCCGACATCGAGCCCGCCCGCGCCCTGGAACGCCGCTGACGCACCGCCGCCACCGCGCACAGCACCGCCGCCGCCACGACGGCCACCACATGCTCCCGCCCGGCGAGGTTGTCCTTCAGCACGACCTCGACGACCATCGCCGCCGCCACCGCGCCCGCCGTCAGATACGCCCCGTGCCGCCAGCCGACGAAGACCGCCAGCCCCACCACGGCGGCCGACGGGCCGGTGTCCACGACCCGGGCGTCCGAGGCGGGCAGCCCCAGCGGATGGTCGGGCCCGAGCGCGACACCCAGGCGCGCGTACAGGGTCCCGGCGAGCGTCGCGGCGTAGGCGACGGCCACCGTCCGCCACCGCCCCAGGCACAGCTCGGCGATCCCGAAGACGACCAGGATCTGCGCGAGCGCACCCCACACCGGGAGATCGGCCGCGGGCACGAACGGCGACAGCGGAGTGCGCGCGAGTGCCTGCCACAGCGGGTCCTCGGCCCGTACGTCCCCGAGGTCCCGGACGACCGGCTCGCCCCAGGGCTGGTTCTGGACCACCTGGACGAGCGCGGTGAGACCGACGGCGGCGAGCGTCAGGGACACACCCCGCCGGCGCCGCCGCGCCCATCCGGCCCGCACGGCCCGGCAGAGCGGGCCCCACTCGGCACGGGCCGCGCGACCGAGCCTGTCAGCTCCCACGAACCGTGATCCTATGTCCCGGTTCGCCCCGCTTCCTGCTCAGCCGTCTCGGGGCCGCCCTACTCGGCGGCGGCCTCCTGCGGCTCCTCCGTCTTCGCCGGGGTCTCCGGCAGCTCCGCCGCCAGGGCGGCGGCGGCCTGCACGAGGGGCAGTGCCAGCAGCCCGCCGGCGCCCTCGCCGACCCGGACGCCGTGGTCGAGCAGCGGCTCCAGGGCCATCCGGTCCAGCGCCTTCGCCTGGCCCGGCTCCCCGCTGACATGCGCGGCCAGCCACCAGTCCGGCGCCCGGAACGCGACCCGCTGCGCCACCAGCGCGCACGCGGCGACCACGACGCCGTCCAGCAGGACCGGCAGCTTGCGCACCGCGCTCTGCAGCAGGAACCCGGTGATCGCGGCGAGATCCGCCCCGCCGACCGTCGCCAGCAGTTGCAGTTGGTCGCCGAGCACCGGGCGCGCCCGGCGCAGGGCGTCCCGGATCGCGGCGCACTTGCGCATCCACGCCAGGTCGTCGATGGCGACCCCGCCCCGGCCGGTGACCACCGAGGCGTCCGTCCCGCACAGGGCGGCGACCAGCACCCCGGCCGCCGTGGTGCCGCCGACGCTCACGTCGCCCAGCACGACCAGATCCGTACCGGAGTCGGCCTCCTCGTCGGCGACCGCCATCCCCGCCCGGAACGCCGCCTCGGCCTCCTCGGCCGTCAGCGCGTCCTCGATGTCGATACGGCCGCTGCCGCGCCGCACCCGGTGCCGTACGACGTCCTCCGGGAGCGAGTCCGGGTCGCAGTCCAGCGCCATGTCGACCACCCGGACGGGGACGCCGAGCCGCCGCGCCAGCACGGACACCGGCCGGGCGCCCTCCAGGATCTCCCGCACCAGCTCCGCGGCGGTGCCCGCCGGTCGCGCCGACACGCCGAGCCCGGCGACCCCGTGGTCCCCGGCGAACAGCACGGCCTTGGGCCGTTCGACCGGCCGCACCGGAACCGCCGCCTGGGCGGCGGCCAGCCATTCGCCGAGCTCGTCGAGGCGGCCCAGCGCCCCGGCCGGCACGGCCTGGCGCTCCCGGCGCGCCTCGGCGTCGCGGCGCACCCCCGCGTCGGGGCGCTCGATCAGATCACTGAAGTCGTCGAGTTGAAGCGAGCTCATTCGCCGAACAGTACCGCCACCGCTCGAACAGAACGGCGCCCTGTCGCCTCCAGCGCCGGCGCCGCGCGCCCACCACGACCGGGTGACGTCGTTGCACCCACCATCGGCATCCCATACGTTCCGTTTTGCAGTGGATTGTCGGGGCATGCTCGCACCGTCTCCGCCGTACGCCCTCGCCGTACGCCCCACGCCCGGGAGCCCCTCATGACCGCGACCGCACCCGCCGAACGCCCGGAGACCGCCTGCGCGTTCACGCTCGCCGCGTGCCGGGAGCACACCTTCGTCCCCCGCCACCTCGGGCTCACCCGGCGCGGCCCGCGCCATCTACGGGCCGCCGCCCGTGCGGCGCTCGGCTTCCCCGAGCCGGAGAGCTGGCTCGACGTCGGCACCGGATACGGCCGCTTCCCCGAGACCGCCAAGGAGGTCTTCCCCTACACGGCGTTCGACGGCTTGGACCCCAGCCACCGGGTCCTCCAGGCACGCGTCGCCGAACGCGTGGAGGAGGCCCACGTCGGGCATCTGACGGACCCCCGGATCACGGACCGGCTCCGCGCCCGCTACGACGTCGTCAGCATGTTCCGGCACCTGGAACATGCCCCCGACCCGCTCGCCGAACTCCGCGCCGCCCTCGCCGTACTGCGCCCCGGCGGCCACCTGATCCTGGAACTCCCCAACTCCCGCTGCCTGTTCGCCGCGCTCCTCGGCCCGGCCTGGGTCCCGCACAGCCGCCCCGGCCATCTGCACCTGCTGCCGGCCGACGCGCTCCGCGAGGCACTGGAGTCCCACGGCTGCACGGTGGTGACGACGGACCACCGCGCCGCCCACCTCCCCTACGACCTGGCGGCCACGACGTCCCTGATCCTCTCCCGCCTGCTCCCGTCCCCCCTGGACCGCCTGGGCGCCCCCCTGGTGGCCCTGGCCTGGACCCTGGACCACCTCCTGGCCCCGCTCCTCCGCCACACCCCCCGTACAAACGCCTACAGAATCATCGCCCGCAAACACCAGACCTGAGCTGAAGACGCCCTGAAGGGGCGCGGGGAACTGCGCGACCAGCCACGTACGACCCGCACCCGGCACCCAACAGAACCAGGCACCCCCTCAGCCGCGCAGCACCACCGCCTGTCCCGCCACCACCAGGACGACCTCCTCACACTCACCCGCCACCGCCGCGTTCAACCGCCCCAGTTCATCCCGATACCGCCGCCCGGACGCCGTGGCCGGCACAATCCCGGACCCCACCTCGTTGGACACGGCCACAACGGTCCGCCGCGCCCCCCGCACCGCCTCGACAAGCAAGCGCACGCGCTCCCGCAGGGCCTTCTCCCCACCGTCCGCCCACACCGCGTCGTCCCACGCCCCCACCGCGTCCATCGCGTCCGTCAGCCACAGCGACAGACAGTCCACCAGCAGCGGCGCCCCCTCCTCCGCAAGCAGCGGCACCAGATCGCAGGTCTCGGTCGTCCGCCACGACCCCGGCCGCCGCTCCCGGTGCGCGGCGACCCGCTCCGCCCACTCGGTGTCCCCGCCCCGCGTACCGCCGGTCGCCACGTACAGCACGTCCGGGAAGGACTCCAGGCGCCGCTCCGCCTCCACCGACTTCCCGGACCGCGCGCCGCCCAGCACCAGCGTCCGCCGCGGCACGTCGGGCAGCTCCGCCCCGTCGTCGTACGCCCCCACCACCAGCGTCGTCCCGTCCGGCACCGCCCGCGCACCCGCCGCCGCGAGCCGCCGGCGCAGCTCGTCACCCGGCGGGACGTCGTGGTCCAGATGGACGGCGAGGACGTCCGTGCCCGGACCGACGGCCCCCACCGCCCGCAGCTTCGCCAGGGCGTCCGGCCGCCCCACGACATCGGCGGCCACCAGGTCGTACCGCCCCACCGACCCCTCCTCCAGACCGGCCGGCGCGCCCCCCGGCGGCAGATACAGCAGGCGTTTGCCGTCCGGCCCGGTGACCTCGTACCCGGTGCCGGGCGCGTCCATGGCCACCGCCCGCACCCGATGCCCCGTCAGCAGCGCCAGCTCCCGCCCGTCCGGCACCCGGCCCGGCTGCGGGACGCCCGCCGGCACCTCCACGGCGGGCCCGTTGTGCGGATGGGTCAGCAGCACCTGCCGTACGGACCCCAGCGACCGCCCGGCCCGTGCCGCGGCGAACGCCGCGCCCGGCGTCAGATCGAGCATCAGCGCCCCGTCCACGAGGAGCGCGGTGGCGGCGCGCGCGCCGTCGCCGCGGGCGCGCGCGCACGCCGCGCACGGGCAGTCGGGGCGGGGGAGTCCCGCGGGGGCGCCGGTGCCGAGAAGAGTGAGTTCCACGCCCCGATTTTCACCTGTCCGCGCAGGTCCCGCGCAGCCGACTAGGCTCAGCGCAGGAGCCGGACCTCGTTCCGGCTCTCCCTTTGCACGTGCTGACACCTTGGAGGCGTAGATGGCGGCATGGACGTGGCGGTTCGAGAAGGCCGACGGGGCGGAGGTCCAGCCCGCGGTGCAGCCCGAGGAGTTCACCACCCAGGGGGACGCCGAGTCCTGGATCGGGGAGCACTGGAAGGAGCTCCTGGAGGGCGGCGCGGACCAGGTCCGCCTGTTCGAGGACGCCACCGAGATCTACGGGCCGATGAGCCTGCACGCCGAAGCCGAAGCCGAAGCCGAAGCGGACGCCGAGGCGTGACGCGACCGGGGCGGGGGCCGTGTGCCCCCGCCCCCGTCACTGCTCGCCCAGCGTCACGTCCGCCTTCTCCTCGTCCCCGTCGCGCAGGAACGTCACCGATGTCCGTTCCCCCGGCTCGTCGGCGGCCAGCGCCTCCGACAGCGACGCGATGGTGGTGATGTCCGTGTCACCCAGCCGGGTGATGACATCGCCCCGTCTGAGCCCGGCCTTGTCGGCGGCGCCGCCCGACTGCACCTCGACGACGACCACCCCCACCGGGTCCAGATCCCCGTCCACGAGCGTCCGCCCCGTGATGCCGAGCGCCGCCCGTCCCGAGTCGGTGACCCGGCCGTTCTCGATGATCTGATCGGCGATCTTCCGCACCGTCGACGCCGGGATCGCGAACCCGATGCCCGGCGCCGCGCCGCCGCCCGCGTTCGGGTCGACGGCGGCGAGCGTCGGGATGCCGACGACCCGGCTGTCCAGGTCCACCAGGGCGCCGCCGCTGTTGCCCGGGTTGATGGCCGCCGACGTCTGCACCATGTTGGCGATCGTCGCGCCCGTCCCGCCGTCGTCACCACCCTCGGTGACGGTCCGTCCGGTCGCCGAGACGATGCCCTGGGTCACGCTGGACGACAGCCCGAGCGGCGACCCCATCGCCAGTACGATCTGCCCGACCCGCACCTTCGAGGAGTCCCCGAACGCGGCCGGGCGCAGCCCGTCCGGCGGGTCGTCCAGCCGGACGACGGCGAGGTCCTGCGGCGGATACGACGCCACGAGCCGCGCCGTGAGCTCGCGCTCGCTGCCCGCGGTCGTCACCCGGAACGTCTTCTCGTTCCCGACGACATGCGCGTTGGTGACGATGTGCCCCTGGTCGTCGTAGACCACCCCGGACCCGAGGTCATGGGCGGCCTGGATCTGCACGACCGACGGCAGGACGTCCCGGATCACCTGGAGATAGCCGTCCTGCAGATCGTCGGCGGCCGCCTTCGCCCGGGGCACGGCGGCCTGGCTCGTCGCGGCACGCGGGTCACGCGGGGACGACGGCCCGGAGCAGCCGGCGAGGAGCAGCGCGGCGCTCAGCATCAGGGCCGCCGCGACGGCCGGCCGCGGGGCGGGGGGACGGCGAACATCCATGGCCCCGAGTCTCGCCCCGGCCCGCGCAGGCGGCCCGTGGAGCGCACCCGAACGGGCTCAGCCCCGCACCCCGCACAGATGCAGCAGCGCGGCCACACCCCGGTACGGGTCGGTCTTCCCGGCCCGCTCCTCGACGGCGAGGAGGGTGCCGAGGTCGTCGGGGATCTCCGCCTCGTCGGCGGCCGTGTCCGTGCACACCCGTACGCCGTACCAGGTGTGCAGGGGCGCCCCGATCCCGGCGAGCGTCGCCGTCAGATCGGACAGCCGGTCCGCCCGTACGTCCAGGCCGAGGCGGTTCCTGTACGCGCTGGTGTCGAAGGCGGCCAGCGCCGTCTCCCAGTCGCCGGCCAGTCCCGGGCGCAGGGCGAGCGCGTCGCCGTTGCGCACGAGCAGCGACAGCAGGCCGCCGGGCGCCAGCATCCGCGCCAGCCCGGCCAGCAGCGGATCGGGCTCGTCGACGTACATGAGCACACCGTGGCACAGCACGACGTCGAAGCTGCCCGGCAGGAAGTGCACCCCGGTGTCGCGCCCGTCGCTCTGGACGAGACGCACCCGCTCCCGGATGCCCTCGGGCTCACCGGCCAGCCGGGCGCGGGCCGCCGCGATCATCGTCGCGTCCCGCTCGACGCCCGTCACCTGGTGACCGGCGCGGGCCAGCCGCAGCGCCTGCGTGCCCTGGCCCATGCCCACGTCGAGGACGCGCAGCCGCTTCCCGACCGGGAACCGGCCCGCTATCTGCTCGTCGAGCTGCCGGGTCACCAGCTCCTGCCGTACGACCTCACGCAGACCGCCCACCTTGCTCAGCCAGGCGTCGGCCGCACCCCCGGAGAAGTCGGCAGCGCTCAGGGCCGCTCTCCGCGCTTGACCTGGGGCTTGGGCAGCCGGAGCCGGCGCATCTGGAGCGAGCGCATCAGCGCGTAGGCGACGGCGCCGCGGCGGCTCTCGTTCGGGAAGCGCTCGGCGAGCCGCTTCTTCAGACGGAACGCGGTGACGAACGAGTCGAGCACGATCAGCACGATCACGATGAGCCACAGCAGCAGCGCGATGTTCTGCAGCGCGGGCACCCGCACCATGCTCAGCACGAGGATGACCACGGCCATCGGGAGGAAGAACTCCGCGATGTTGAAGCGCGAGTCGACGAAGTCACGCGCGAACCGGCGGACCGGGCCCTTGTCACGCGCGGGCAGGTAACGCTCGTCGCCCGAGGCCAGCGCCTGGCGCTGGCGCTCCAGGGCGGCACGGCGCTCCTCGCGCTGGCGCTTGGCGGCGTCCTTGCGCGACATCGACGTGTTGGCCACGCTGCGGCGCTGCGACTGGGCCGAACTGCGCTTGGGCGTGGGGCGGCCCTTGGGGGCCTCGGGATGGCGGGTCTGAGTGGAGTCGGTCACCGGCGCCTTGGCGGCGTCCTGGGCCTTCTCTTCCTTGGCACGGCTACGGAACACAAAACCCAAGGGTACGGGGTGCACGGGGTTGGACCCCAGCCCCGTGGGGAACGATCCGGCAACACCAGTCGTCGTACGGGGACAGAGGGGACGTCGTGGACGGGTCCCTCCGGCGGTCACGGGGGGAGTCCCGCGGCGGCACCGGGCCGGCCGGTCACGGCACACCCGGGGGTCACCTACTCCTCACGCCGGAGCGGAGGCGTACGCAGTCGTCCTTGGGGATGAGCGCATCCGTCCCCGAACAGTGCGGTAATGGATGCAGGGCCCGTACTGTGGGTTCTGTCGCAGGTGCTGGAGCTGGAGTCCGTCAGAAGGGGGCGCGCGAAGCCCATGAGCGGTGTCATGAAGCGTATGGGGATGATCTTCCGCGCGAAGGCGAACAAGGCCCTTGACCGGGCCGAGGACCCGCGCGAGACCCTCGATTACTCGTACCAGAAGCAGCTGGAGCTGCTCCAGAAGGTGCGCCGGGGCGTGGCCGACGTGGCCACCTCCCGCAAGCGCCTGGAGCTCCAGCTCAACCAGCTCCAGTCCCAGTCGTCCAAGCTGGAGGACCAGGGCCGCAAGGCGCTCGCGCTCGGCCGCGAGGACCTGGCCCGCGAGGCGCTGTCCCGGCGCGCCGCCCTCCAGCAGCAGGTGACGGACCTGGAGACCCAGCACGCGACCCTGCAGGGCGAGGAGGAGAAGCTCACCCTCGCGGCCCAGCGGCTCCAGGCCAAGGTGGACGCCTTCCGCACCAAGAAGGAGACCATCAAGGCCACCTACACCGCGGCCCAGGCCCAGACCCGGATCGGCGAGGCGTTCTCCGGCATCTCCGAGGAGATGGGCGACGTCGGCCTGGCGATCCAGCGGGCCGAGGACAAGACGGCCCAGCTCCAGGCCCGCGCCGGCGCCATCGACGAGCTGCTGGCCTCCGGCGCCCTGGACGACCAGTCCGGTATGCACAAGGACGACATCCAGGCCGAGCTGGACCGGCTCTCCGGTGGTACGGATGTAGAGCTGGAGCTGCAGCGTATGAAGGCGGAGCTGGCGGGAGGCTCCTCGGCCGGACAGCAGGCCATCGAGGGCGGCACCGGACAGCAGCAGTCCCAGCAGCAGCCGCAGGACACCCCGCGCTTCGACAAGCAGTAGCGGACGGCCGGGGTCCACGCCGAGGAGGCCGAGATGGGCGACCTGATCGTCCGGATCATGGGTGAGGGGCAGGTGCGTCTCTCCGACAGCCACCTGCCCGAGCTGAACAAGCTGGACGACGAGCTCCTCGCGGAGATGGAGGGCGGCGACGGCCCCGGTTTCCGTCGCACCCTCACCGCCCTGCTCGCCGAGGTCCGCGGGCGGGGCACCCCGCTGCCCGACGACGCCCTGGAGCCGTCGGACCTGATCCTGCCGTCCCCGGACGCCACCCTGGAGGAGGTCCGGGAGCTGCTCAGCGACGACGGACTGATCCCCGGCTGACCCGTCACCCCTGCCGTACCGGGGTGGCCGGCCCGCACCCGCGACACCGGACACTGGGCACACCCACCTGAGGAAGACCGAGTTGGCCCCCGTTACGAGCTCCGCAGGGCAGCGTGTCCGCCGGCACCTCACGGCACACCCCATGGCCCTGGACGCGGCGCTGGCCGTCGCCGTCCTGACCTGCATGGTGGCCGGCTCGTTCGTGGACCCGCACGGCGAGGACGGCGTCACCTGGGGACTGCGCACCCCGGACGCCCTCAGCCTGCTGCTGATGACCCTCGGCGCGGCGGCCCTCGTCCTGCGCCGCCGCGCCCCCATCACGGTCCTCGCCGTGACCGGCGGCCTCTCCCTCGTGGAGTTCGCCACCGGCGACCCGCGCGCCCCCGTGGCCATGGCCGCGGTCGTCGCGCTCTACACCGTCGCCTCCACCACCGACCGCTCCACGACCTGGCGGATCGGCCTGCTCACCGTCACCGTCCTGACCGGCTCCGCGATGCTCGCAGGGCCGCTGCCCTGGTACTCCCAGGAGAACCTCGCCATCTTCGCCTGGACCGGCATCGGCGCCACCGCGGGAGACGCGGTCCGCAGCCGCCGGGCCGTGGTCACCGCCATCCGCGAACGCGCCGAGCGGGCCGAGCGCACCCGCGAGGAGGAGGCCCGCCGCCGGGTCGCCGAGGAGCGCCTGCGCATCGCCCGCGATCTGCACGACGTCGTCGCCCACCACATCGCCCTGGTCAATGTGCAGGCCGGCGTCGCCGCCCATGTCATGGACAAGCGGCCCGACCAGGCCAAGGAGGCCCTCGCCCACGTACGGGAGGCCAGCCGCTCCGCCCTCGACGAACTGCGCGCCACGGTCGGCCTGCTGCGGCAGTCCGGCGACCCGGAGGCCCCCACCGAACCGGCGCCCGGCCTGGACCGCCTCGACGACCTCGCCGGTACCTTCCGCAACGCCGGACTCCAGGTGGACGTCGCCCGCGCCGACCAGGACACCACGCTCCCCGCCGCCGTCGACCTCGCCGCCTACCGTGTCATCCAGGAGGCCCTGACCAATGTGCAGAAGCACGCCGGGTCCGGCGCCCGGGCCGAGGTCAGCGTCGTCCGCGTCGGCCCGAACATCGAGGTCACCGTCCTCGACGACGGCTCCGGCCAGGACGACGGCACCGCGGGCGGCGGCCACGGCCTGCTCGGGATGCGCGAACGCGTCTCCGCCCTGCGCGGCACCCTGACCACCGGGCCCCGCTACGGCGGAGGGTTCCGGGTCCACGCGATCCTGCCGGTCGGGGCGGGCGTCCGGGCCACGGAGGACGCCGTGTGACAGGCGGACGGGAACTCGCCGGGACCCTCCGGCAGTTGTCGTGACACCGGAACCACCCCCCAGCGCCCGCCGAGGAAGCCGTATGCCGATCCGAGTCCTGCTCGCCGACGACCAGGCCCTGCTGCGCAGCGCCTTCCGGGTGCTGGTCGACTCCGAACCGGACATGGAGGTCGTCGGCGAGGCCTCCGACGGCGAGGAGGCGGTCCGGCTGGCGAAGCAGGAGCGCGCCGACGTCGTCCTCATGGACATCCGGATGCCCGGCACCGACGGCCTCGCCGCCACCCGCATGATCAGCGCCGACCCGGCCCTCGCCCATGTCCGCGTCGTCATACTGACCACCTTCGAGGTCGACGACTACGTCGTGCAGTCGCTGCGGGCCGGCGCCTCCGGGTTCCTCGGCAAGGGCTCCGAACCCGACGAGCTCCTCGCCGCGATCCGGGTCGCCGCGGGCGGCGAGGCCCTGCTGTCCCCGGCCGCCACCAAGAGCCTGATCGCCCGCTTCCTCGCCCACAGCGACGGCGACGGCCGCGACCCCGCCCGCGGCGAGCGGCTCGACGCCCTGACCGTCCGCGAGCGCGAGGTGCTGGTCCAGGTCGCCGGCGGACTCTCCAACGACGAGATCGCCGAGCGGCTGGAGGTCAGCCCGCTCACCGTGAAGACCCACGTCAACCGGGCCATGTCCAAGCTGGGCGCCCGCGACCGGGCCCAGCTCGTCGTCATCGCCTACGAGTCGGGGCTGGTACGTCCGAGGGTGGAGTGAACTCCAGCCCGTGTACTGCGCCCGGAGTAGACGCCGGGCGAGAAATGGACCTGGGGGCTAGGGAACGGGCTTCCGCGATGGCCCAGGGTGTAGGGGCGGGCGCCCACCTGTGTGCCGCGCCACCGCGGCCCGCCCGCCTGCCCACGCCTTCCGCCCACAGGAGAGAGACCTTCCACCCATGTCCTGGCTGTCCCGATTCAGCCTCGCGCAACGAGCTCTGATCGGCCTGATCTCGATCATCGCGCTGGTCTTCGGCGCGATCGCGATACCCCAGCTCAAGCAGCAGCTGCTGCCCTCCATCGAACTGCCCATGGTGTCCGTGATCGCCCCCTACCAGGGCGCGTCCCCGGACGTGGTCGAGAAGCAGGTCGTCGAGCCGATCGAGGACAGCCTCGAAGCCGTCGACGGCATCACCGGCGTCACCTCCACCGCCGCCGAGGGCAACGCCGTCATCATGGCGTCCTTCGACTACGGCCCCGGCACCCAGCAGCTCGTCGCCGACGTCCAGCAGGCCGTCAACCGGGCCCGCGTCCAGCTGCCCGACTCCGTCGACCCGCAGGTCATCGCGGGCTCCACCGACGACATCCCGACCGTCGTCCTCGCCGTCACCTCCGGCAAGGACCAGCAGGCCCTGGCCGATCGGCTCGACCGGACCCTGGTGCCCGCACTCAAGGAGATCGACGGCGTCGGCCAGGTCACCGTCGACGGAGTGCGCGACCTCCAGGTCGCCGTCACCCCCGACGACGGCAAGCTCGCCAAGGCCGGGCTCACCCCGGCGGACCTCTCCAAGGCCCTCCAGGCCGGCGGCGCCACCCTGCCCGCCGGCTCCTTCGACGAGGACGGCGCCAACCGCACCGTGCAGGTCGGCGGCGGCTTCACCTCGCTCGACCAGATCAAGGACCTGCGGGTCAAGGGCCAGGGCAAGGGCAAGCCCGTACGCCTCGCCGACGTGGCGACCGTCGCCCAGGAGCAGGCCCCGGCCGACTCCCTCACCCGTACCGACGGCAAGCCCTCGCTGGCCGTCGCCGTGACGATGGACCGTGACGGCAGCGCCGTCGCCATCTCCGACGCCGTGGCGGACAAGCTGCCGAAGCTGCGCGCGGACCTCGGCTCGGACGCCACGCTCACCGTGGTCAGCGACCAGGGCCCGGCGGTGAAGAAGTCCATCGACGGACTGACCACCGAGGGTGCGCTCGGTCTGCTCTTCGCGGTCCTGGTCATCCTGGTCTTCCTCGCGTCGATCCGCTCGACGCTGGTGACCGCGGTGTCCATCCCGCTGTCGGTCGTCCTCGCCCTGATCGTCCTGTGGACGCGGGACCTCTCGCTCAACATGCTGACGCTCGGCGCGCTGACCATCGCGATCGGCCGGGTCGTCGACGACTCGATCGTGGTCCTGGAGAACATCAAGCGGCACCTCGGCTACGGCGAGGAGCGCGAGGAGGCCATCCTCAAGGCGGTCCGCGAGGTCGCCGGCGCAGTGACCTCCTCGACGCTCACCACGGTGGCCGTCTTCCTGCCGATCGGCCTGGTCGGTGGCATGGTGGGCGAGCTGTTCGGCTCGTTCAGCCTGACGGTGACGGCGGCCCTGCTGGCGTCGCTGCTGGTGTCCCTCACGGTCGTGCCGGTGCTGTCGTACTGGTTCCTGCGCGCCCCGAAGGGCACGCCCGAGGACGCCGACGAGGCCCGCCGCGCCGCCGAGGAGAAGGAGGCGCGCAGCCGGCTCCAGCGGATCTACGTGCCCGTCCTGCGCTTCGCCACCCGCCGCCGGCTGACCAGTGTGCTCATCGCCGTCGCCGTCCTGTTCGGCACATTCGGCATGGCGCCGCTGCTGAAGACGAACTTCTTCGACCAGGGCGAGCAGGAGGTCCTCACCGTCAAGCAGGAGCTCGAGCCCGGCACCAGCCTCGCCGCGACCGACGCGCAGGCCAAGAAGGTCGAGAAGCTGCTCGCGGACACGAAGGGCGTCAAGGACTACCAGGTCACCATCGGCTCGTCCGGCTTCATGGCCGCCTTCGGCGGCGGCACCGACACCAACCAGGCGTCGTACCAGGTGATGCTGGAGGACTCCGCGTCCTACGACGACGTGCAGAGCCGTATCGAGGCCGGACTGAAGAAGCTCGACGGCATCGGCACGACCACCATCTCCGCCGGTGACGGCTTCGGCGCCCAGGACCTGAGCGTCGTCGTCAAGGCGGCCGACGGTGAGGTGCTGCGCACGGCGGCCGAGCAGGTCCGCAAGGCCGTGGCAGGCCTGGACGACGTCACCGACGTCACCAGCGACCTGTCCCAGAGCGTGCCCCGCGTCTCGGTGCGGGCCAACGAGAAGGCGGCCGCGGCCGGCTTCGACGACCAGAGCCTCGGCCTGGCCGTGGCCCAGGCGGTCCGCGGCACCACCGCGGCCCAGGCGACCCTCGACGACACCGAGCGGGACGTCGTCATCAAGTCGGCCGAACCGGCGACGACCCTGAAGGAGCTGCGGGAGCTGCGCCTCGGCCCGGTGAAGCTGGGGGACATCGCGGACGTGAAGCTGGTGGACAGCCCGGTGTCGATGACCCGGATCGACGGCCAGCGCGCCGCCACCATCACGGCCAAGCCGACCGGTGACAACACCGGCGCGGTCAGCACCGACCTCCAGTCGAAGATCGACGGGCTGAAGCTCCCGGCGGGCGCGACGGCCGACATCGGCGGTGTCTCCGAGGACCAGGACGAGGCGTTCGCCAACCTGGGCCTGGCGATGCTGGCGGCGATCGCGATCGTCTTCATGCTGCTGGTGGCGACCTTCCGCTCGCTCGCACAGCCGCTGATCCTGCTCGTCTCGGTCCCGTTCGCGGTGACCGGCGCGATCGGTCTGCTGATCGCGACCGGCACCCCGATGGGCGTCCCCGCGATGATCGGCATGCTGATGCTGATCGGCATCGTGGTCACCAACGCCATCGTGCTGATCGACCTCATCAACCAGTACCGGGCCCAGGGGTACGGCGTCGTCGAGGCCGTGGTCGAGGGCGGCCGGCACCGGCTGCGCCCGATCCTCATGACGGCGCTGGCGACGATCTTCGCCCTGCTCCCGATGGCGCTCGGCGTCACCGGAGAGGGCGGCTTCATCGCCCAGCCGCTGGCCGTGGTCGTGATCGGCGGTCTGATCACCTCCACCCTGCTCACCCTGCTCCTCGTCCCGACGCTCTACGCGATGCTCGAACTGCGCAAGGAGCGCCGGGCGAAGAAGCGGGCGGCCAAGCGGGCCCGGAAGGCCGGCCTGCCCGAGCAGCCGGCGCAGGACGCCTCCTCCGAGGAGACGCAGCCCGCGTCCGTCTGACGCGTGACCGTGTGACCGCATGACCCGTGACGGCCGGGTCCCGAACCGGAACAACCGGTTCGGGAACCGGCCGTCGCCGTTTCACCGTTACGTATGCTGGGGCCTCGAACTGGCTCACGGGGGAAGGGCTCGGGCGTGCCGCTGCGCAAGGACGACCCGAAGTCGGTCGGTGGCTACCGGCTGCTGGACCGGCTCGGCGCGGGCGGCATGGGTGCCGTCTACCGGGGCAGATCGCGGTCCGGCCGCGAGGTCGCCGTGAAGGTGGTGCACGCCCAGTACGCCGAGGACCCCGTCTTCCGGACCCGTTTCCGCCAGGAGATCGCCGCCGTCCGCAAGGTGAGCGGTGTCTTCACCGCCCCCGTCGTGGACGCCGACCCGGACGCCGAACGCCCCTGGATGGCCACCCAGTACGTGCCCGGGCCCTCGCTCGCCGCCCGGATCCGCGACGAGGGACCGCTGAACCGCACCGAGCTGCGGCGGCTGGCGCTCGGCCTGGTGGAGGCGCTGCGGGACATCCACCGCGCCGGGGTCGTCCACCGCGACCTCAAGCCCGCCAACGTGCTCATGGCCGACGACGGCCCCCGGGTCATCGACTTCGGCATCTCGCGCGCGGCCGAGAACCACAACACCCTGACCGAGACCGGCCAGATGATCGGCACCCCGCCGTTCATGTCCCCGGAGCAGCTGACCGACGCCCGCTCGGTGGGCCCGGCCTCCGACGTCTTCTCCCTGGGCGCCCTGATCGTCTTCGCCGCCACCGCGCGCGGCCCCTTCGACGCGGACAGCCCCTATCTGACGGCGTATCGGGTGGTGCACGACGCCCCGGTCCTGGACGGTGTGGCGGAGCCTCTGCGCCCGATCCTGGAGCGCTGCCTGGCCAAGGACCCAGGAGAGCGGCCCGAACCGGGCACCCTGGCCGCCGAGTTCATGGCCGCGCTTCCGGAGACCGGCGACGACGAGGGCGCCACGGTCCGGCTGCGCGCCGGCGAGCTGGCCCTGGTGCGGACCCGCCCCGCGGGGACCCCCGACGCTGATTCCCTCTCTCCTGAGGAGCCGCCCGCTCGCCGAAGGGGCCGCGCCCGCAGGCTGTGGGCCGTGGCCGGGACCGCCGTCGTGCTCGCGCTCGGGCTGACGGCCTACCTCCTCGCCGGCCCCGGGGACGAGGACCGCCCGCAGGGCACCGATGTCGCCGCGCCCTCCCGCTGGGCCGCCCTGCCGGCCGGCTGGCGGCCCTGGCAGACGACGATGGAGGCGACGGCCGCGAGCGGGGTGAAGAAGGCTTCCGACGTGGCCGGGGTGGGCCACTTCGACGCCCCGCGGTGCATGGCGGACGGGACGGCCGTGTTCTGCGCGGGCGACGGGACGCTGCCCGTGCGGATCGACGCGCTCACCGGGAAGGCCGTCTGGCGCGCCGACGGAGTGCCGTCCGCCCTGGGCAAGGGCCTGTTCAGCTTCTCGGTGCTCGGGGTCGTGGACGGCACGGTGGTGGTCGAGCAGCTGTACCGCCCCAGCGGGGACGGAGAGCAGCGGTTCTCGGTCAGCGCCCTGGACGCGCGCACCGGGAAGCGGCTCTGGCACCGCGCGGTGAACGCAGGGCAGGCCCGTCCCCATATGTCCGGCGACCTCGTCGTCGCCCCGGACGACGACGGCGGCCGGACGCTGGTCGCCCGCTCGGCACGCACCGGCGCCGAACGCTGGACGGCCACCCTGCGGGAAGGCCAGTACTGCGACTGGGCGCCCGCCGGGCCCGCCCTGCCCCTGATGTGCGGGCCGGCCGAGTGGGGCACGAAGAACCGGCTCCTGCTCAGCCTGGACCCGGCCGACGGCACGGCGCGCACGGCCCGGGTGCCGTCCCAGTCCCTGCTCCTCGGGACGTACGACGGGCGCGTCCTTCTCCTCGACCGGCCCGAGAAGGCGGAGCGTGACACGTTCGTCCGGATCCGGCGGGTCGACCCGGACACGGGCAGGAGCACGGTCACGGAGCTCGCGCAGGATCTCGACGAGGACGTGACCCTCGCGGGCGGCGTCCTCTGGTGCGTCTCGTCCTCCGGTCGGCTCACCGCCGTGTCGGCCCGGACCGGCGAGCGGCTGTGGACCACCCGGACCAGCATGGAGCGCTCCTGGGGCATCACCCACGACCCGCGCGCCCGCACGGTCTACCTCTCCACCGCCAGCGGCCGGGTCGCCGCCCTCGACGCCAGGAAGGGCACCCTGCTCTGGGAGACGATGCCGCGTGCCCAGCGGGCGGAGAGCCTGGGCCAGGAGTCGTCACAGGTGCTGCTGAACGGCGGCGCCCTCGTTGTCACCACGTCCGAGGGCGGTTTGTTCACGCTGGACCCCGCCCACCCCGACCGGGAGCCCGTGTCGGGGTGAGGGCGGGGCGGGCGGCTACGGCAGGGCCAGCATCCGCTCCAGCGCCAGCTTCGCGAACGCCTCGGTCTCCTTGTCGACCTCGATGCGGTTGACCAGGGTGCCCTCGGCCAGCGACTCCAGCGTCCACACCAGGTGGGGCAGGTCGATGCGGTTCATCGTCGAGCAGAAGCAGACCGTCTTGTCGAGGAAGACGATCTCCTTGCCCTCGGGCGCGAAACGGTTCGCCAGCCGGCGGACCAGGTTCAGCTCCGTGCCGATGGCCCACTTGGAACCGGCCGGGGCGGCCTCCAGGGCCTTGATGATGTACTCGGTCGACCCGACGTAGTCCGCCGCGGCCACGACCTCGTGCTTGCACTCGGGGTGGACCAGGACGTTGACGCCCGGGATGCGCTCGCGCACGTCGTTGACGGAGTCCAGGCTGAAGCGGCCGTGCACCGAGCAGTGCCCGCGCCACAGGATCATCTTCGCCGCGCGCAGCTCGTCGGCGGTCAGCCCGCCGTTCGGCTTGTGCGGGTTGTAGACGACGCAGTCCTCCAGGGACATGCCCATGTCGCGCACCGCGGTGTTGCGGCCGAGGTGCTGGTCGGGCAGGAAGAGGACCTTTGTTGCCGAGGGCTCCCCCTGCTCGAAGGCCCAGTCCAGGGCGCGCTTGGCGTTCGACGACGTGCAGATCGTGCCGCCGTGCTTGCCCGTGAACGCCTTGATGTCCGCGGACGAGTTCATGTACGAGACGGGCACGACCTGCTCGGCTATGCCGGCCTCGGTCAGCACGTCCCAGCACTCGGCGACCTGCTCGGCCGTCGCCATGTCGGCCATCGAGCAGCCGGCCGCGAGGTCGGGCAGGACGACCTTCTGGTCGTCGGAGGTCAGGATGTCCGCGGACTCCGCCATGAAGTGCACACCGCAGAACACGATGTACTCGGCCTCCGGACGCGCGGCGGCGTCCCGGGCCAGCTTGAAGGAGTCACCGGTCACATCCGCGAACTGGATGACCTCGTCGCGCTGGTAGTGGTGGCCGAGCACGAAGACCTTGTCACCGAGCTTCTCCTTGGCCGCGCGGGCCCGCTCGACCAGGTCCGGGTCGGACGGCGAGGGCAGGTCACCGGGACACTCGACGCCGCGCTCGCTCCTCGGGTCGGCCTCGCGGCCGAGAAGCAACAGGGCGAGGGGCGTCGGCTGTACGTCGAGCTCCTGGGTCTGGGCGGTGGTCACGACACGCACCCTTTCTGTTCTGCGGCTCGCCGGCGCCGGAAGTCCGGTCCGGCGGGTCAAGCGGGACACCTTCTCCGACTTCTCGTCGGATTGACGCTATCTATCATAACCGGTTCACGTCAGTTTGACGATGCCGGTCGTGTCGATGTGACGGGAATCCCGGAACGGCCCGCCCGCGGCCCCTCAACAGGGCGCTGTCCGCGCCGCCGGGCATGTGCGAGCATGAAGAGGGCGAGCAAGAGAAGCGGAAAAGCACGCTCGGCCCGGAATGAATCCGCGGCCTTGCCGGTTGCACTCGTCGGCAAGCAGTCTCCGTACAACCCGGGAGAGATGTAGATGTCCGTATCGGACGAGACCAGCACCGCCACCGACGGCATCATTCTGAGCGACGCCGCCGCGGCCAAGGTCAAGGCCCTGCTGGACCAGGAAGGCCGTGACGACCTGGCTCTGCGTGTCGCCGTTCAGCCGGGTGGCTGCTCGGGCCTGCGCTACCAGCTCTTCTTCGACGAGCGTTCGCTCGACGGCGACGTCGTGAAGGACTTCGGCGGAGTCAAGGTCGTCACCGACCGCATGAGCGCCCCGTACCTGGGCGGCGCCTCCATCGACTTCGTCGACACCATCGAGAAGCAGGGCTTCACGATCGACAACCCCAACGCGACGGGCTCCTGCGCCTGCGGCGACTCGTTCAGCTAGCCGGACCGGCCCAGACCGGCCGATCCGCGTGGAAAGGCGGCGACCCCCTCCGACGGGGCCGCCGCCTTCCTGCTGTCCGGGCGCCTACTGGGCCCCGGACGTCTGCGGTGTCGCGGGCAGCCGCGCGCCCGGCTTCTCCAGCGGCACGCTCTGCCCGTCCGTGCCCACGACCTTCCGGTCGCCGAGCGGCTCGTCCAGCTGAACGGTCCGGTGGAACACCTTGGCGATGAGGATGCAGACCTTCTCCGGCCGCGTGGTCTCCGTCACCCGGACCGTCACGGCGCCGCCGCTCTCGCTCGCCGTCACGTCGTAGTCGGCGCACACCCCGCCCGTGAAGGTCACGGTCAGCTCCCTGCCCTCGGCCTTGTAGCCCTCCACCGTCACGTTCCGGGTGACCGGGGACGCGGACGGGTCGTCCTTCGGGCCGGACGGACGCGGGCTCGGCCCGTCCGTCGCCTCACCGGACGACGAGGCCAGATACTCCGGATCGACCGCCGGATGCGTCACCGTGAAACTGTCCCGCGCCTCGGGCGCCCGCACCTCGAACAGCCAGGACGGCACCAGGGCCTGCCGGCCGTCCACCGCGTGCGCGGCCAGCCCGAACACCGCCTTCTCGACCGTGACCGTGTCCGTGTCCTTCGACGGCGCGTCCGGCGCCGCCTCGCAGGGCACTGCGGTGCCGTCCTTCAGCGGTACGGGGTCGGCGCAGCCGCCGATGCCCGTACGGCCGTCGGCGGCCGGAGTCCTGTTCATCAGCCCGAGCGTCTTCTCCGCGCTCAGCACCGGGTAGGTGTCGCCCTTCTCCGGGGACTCGAGCAGACCGCTGCCGCCGACCACCTCGCCCTGGGCGTTCACGGTGACCCCGGTGGTCCAGCCGTACGTGGGCAGCCCGTCCACCACCGGCTCGGCGTGCACCACCCGCTGCGCGCCCATGACCTGGCTCGTGTCCAGCTTCGCCTCGTCCAGTCCGGCCGCCTCCAGCACCGGCTCCGCCGCCTTCTTCGCGGCGTCCTCGGCGGGCGGGTCACCGGCCCGGGCCGACGGCGCCTTGGAGCACTCGGCGACACCCCGGCAGTCGTCGGTGCCGGCGGCGAACCGCTGGAACGTCCAGGCGCCCGGTGCCTTCTTGTCCACCTGGAGCGTGGGCCCCGAGCCGTCCTTCACACCGATGTGCCAGGTCTCCCCGCGGGACACGGGTGTGCCGTCCACGCCGAGCGCCTCGGCCAGCCGCGCCACGTCGTCCGCGCCGACCTGGCCCGTGGCCCGGTACACCGGCGCCGACCCCGGCCCGTCCGGCAGCTCGCCGCCCGCCCGGTACTTCACGCCGTACGGGTTCGGCTCCCCGGGCGCGATACCGGGCGAACCGCCGCCGTCGGTGGCCCCGTCCAGGTTCAGCGGCGGGGGAGTGGAGCCGCCGGCTCCGGTCGCCGCGGACCCGTCCGACCCACCCGAGGCGTTCGCGGCGAGATAGGCCCCGCCCCCGCCGACGAGCAGCACGGCGGCGGCAACGGCGGCAACGGCGGCGGAAGACCGCCGCCGGCTCCCGGCCCCCTGGCCGTGCCGGCCGTCGACGTCCGGCCCATCGGCAGGGGCGCCCTCAGCCTCGGGAACCTCAGCGCCGGCCTCCACGGCTTCCGGCGCCTCAGCACCGGCGTCGGCAGCTGCGGCCTCCGGCGCCTCGGCCTCGGCATCAGCTTCTACGGCCTCTGGCGCCCGGCCCTCACTAGCGTCCCCGGCGTCCGACACCTGGCCCTCACCGGCGTCCGACGCCCGGCCCTCACCGGCACCCCCGGTGCCCACGCCCCCCGGAGCTTCCACCTCGGCCGACCCCCCGGCGCCGGGCGCCCCCGCGTCCTTACGGTCACCGCCAGAGGCAGCCGTGTCGTCGTTCTCGGGTCGCTCGGTGTTCACCGCATCGCTCCTTCGGCCGCGCACATGTCCCAGGACCCTGACCCGGCCCTGTCAAAACCGGATCCGTCGGGTCGTATCCCGCATCCCCTTTACGGGGGACGCCGATGGGACGCAGCGGGGGAGCGCACGGTTCCCCATGAGGCGCCCGGGTGGGCGCCGGTCGCTCAGTCGCCGTAGTCGGACATCGCGTCCAGCAGTCGCGCCGACCTCGGCGGCACCGACACCCCGTGGATGAGTGCGGGCGAGACCGGGTGGGAAAGGACCCGGTCGGGGACGGCCCAGTGAGGTGCCATCCGCGCGCAGTCGCCGAGCAGCGATGCCAGCCCGGCCTCCTGGTCGGCCGGAGCGGGGGCGCGGACCTCGAATTTCGTCATGGCGGCACCGTAAGCACCCCGAGGCCCGAGAAGAAAGATCTACTATCGGGTAGTTTCGGCCACTTCAGCGAGCCGGTCACGGAAGGTAGCGTGGACTGTCAACCCAACCTCCCCCCAGGAGACTCCCCGCCGTGCGCATCGCAGTCACCGGCTCCATCGCCACCGACCACCTCATGACCTTCCCCGGTCGCTTCGCCGACCAGTTCGTCGCGGACCAGCTGCACACGGTCTCGCTCTCCTTCCTGGTCGACAACCTGGACGTGCGCCGGGGCGGTGTGGGCGCGAACATCGCCTTCGGCATGGGCCAGCTGGGCACGAAGCCGATCCTGGTCGGCGCCGCCGGCTCCGACTTCGACGAGTACCGGGCCTGGCTGGACCGGCACGGCGTCGACACCGGCTCGGTCCGTATCTCCGAGACCCTGCACACCGCCCGCTTCGTCTGCACCACGGACGCCGACCACAACCAGATCGGCTCCTTCTACACGGGCGCGATGAGCGAGGCCCGCCTGATCGAGCTGAAGACCGTCGCGGACCGCGTGGGCGGCCTCGACCTGGTCCTGATCGGCGCCGACGACCCCGAGGGCATGCTCCGCCACACCGAGGAGTGCCGCTCCCGGCAGATCCCGTTCGCCGCCGACTTCTCCCAGCAGATCGCGCGGATGGACGGCGAGGAGATCCGGATACTGCTGGACGGCGCGACCTACCTCTTCTCCAACGAGTACGAGAAGGGCCTCATCGAGTCGAAGACCGGCTGGAGCGACGCCGAGATCCTCTCCCGGGTCGGCCACCGCGTGACCACGCTCGGCTCGCGCGGTGTGCGCATCGAGCGGCAGGGCGAGGACCCGATCGAGGTCGGCTGCCCCGAGGAGGAGCGCAAGGCCGACCCCACCGGCGTCGGCGACGCCTTCCGGGCCGGCTTCCTGTCCGGTCTGGCCTGGGGCGTCTCCCTGGAGCGCGCCGCCCAGATCGGCTGCATGCTGGCGACGCTCGTCATCGAGACCGTCGGCACCCAGGAGTACCAGCTGCGCCGCGCCCACTTCATGGAGCGCTTCGCCAAGGCGTACGGCCATGACGCGAGCGAAGAGGTGCGGGCCCACCTGGCCTGACCTCCAGCCCCCGGGCTACCCGAGCCGGCGGACCAGGTAGGCCGTCCCCCGTTCCGCCGGTTCCTCGCCCACGTACTCCTGGCCCCGCATCTCGCACCACGCCGGGATGTCCAGCCGGGCCGCCTCGTCGTCGGACAGGACCCGCACCAGCCCGCCCACCGGTACCTGCCCGATGACCTTGGCGAGCTCGATGACGGGGATCGGGCACCGCTTGCCCAGAGAGTCCACGACCAGGACGTCGTCCCCGTCCTCCCGGGCCACCGGCCCCGAGGCCGGGGCGTCCAGCTTCTCCCGGACGCCCGCCACCGCCCCCGGCAGCACCTGAAGGAACCGCTCGACCTCCTCGGCGTCCGTGCCCGGCGGCAGCGACACCCGGATGTTCCCCTCGCTCAGCACCCCCATCGCCCTCAGCACATGGCTGGGCGTCAGCGTGCTGCTCGTACAGGACGAACCGGACGACACGGAGAATCCGGCACGGTCCAGCTCGTGCAGCAGTGTCTCCCCGTCGACGTAGAGACAGGAGAAGGTGACGATCCCGGGCAGCCGCTGCACCGGATCGCCGACCACCTCCACGTCCGGCACCAGCTCCGGCACCCGCGCCCGGATCCGCTCCGTCAGCTCCCGCAGCCGTACCGCCTCTTGGGCCGCCTCCGCCCGTACGGCCCGCAACGAGGCCGCCGCCGCGACGATCGCCGGGATGTTCTCGAACCCGGGCGCACGGCCCGACTCCCGTTCGTCCACCGGCCCTTGCGCGGCGAACCGCACCCCCTTGCGGACCACGAGCAGCCCCACGCCCGACGGTCCGCCCCACTTGTGGGCGCTGCCGGTCAGCACCGACCAGTCGCCCTCCACCCGCCCCCACCCGAGCGACTGCGCCGCGTCCACCAGCAACGGCACCCCGGCCTCCCGGCACACCGCGGCCACCTCCGCCACCGGCTGCTCGGTGCCCACCTCGTGGTTGGCCGACTGCAGACACGCCAGCGCGGTGTCCGGGCGCAGCGCCTCCCGGTAGGCGTCCGCCGTCACCGCCCCGGCGCGGTCCACCGCCACCTGACTGACCGAACCCCCCGCCGCTTCGTGCGTGTCAGCCGCATGGAGCACACAGGAGTGTTCGACGGCCGACACGATCAGGTGACGTCCGACCCGCCGCCGTCCGCCCAACACCCCGGCGACACCGGTGTGGACGGCCCGAGTCCCGGACGTCGTGAACGTCAGCTCGTCGGGCCGGCACCCCACCGTCTCGGCGGCCGCCTCCCGGGCGGCGTCCAGCAGCAACCGGGCCCGCCTGCCCTCCCGGTGGAGCCGTGCGGGGTCGGCCCACCCCTCGTCCAGCGAGGCCTGCAGGGCCTGCCGGGCGACGGGGTGGAGAGGAACACTGGAAGCAGCGTCGAAGTAGCCCACACGGCAACGCTAGAGCGTCCGTTCGGCGGCCCGCCTCCCAGGGGCGCGCAGGCCGTGCGACCGGCCCCGGACGGCCCGCCGCCGCCAATCCAGCGAACCCCCCGTTCCACTAGGCACCCCTCCCCGCGAACCCCCGGAGGGCGTCGGCTAGGGTTTGGTCCGCATAAACATCCAAACCCCTGCCCGACGCAGGGCGGCGACCGACCAGCGAGAAGGCCAGGCCGCAGCCGAACCGCGCGGGCGAGACTCTCGGGAAGGCGCTACGTGAGTCCCAACGGCTCCGACCGCTCGCCGCGGCGCCCGATGCGGCGGAAGCTGCTGCAGGCAATGACCGCGGGCCTGGTCCTGGCGACAGCCACCGGTTGCTCGTACAACTGGGAAGACTTCCCCCGCCTTGGTATGCCCACCCCGACCACGGAAGAGGCTCCGCGGATCCTCTCCCTGTGGCAGGGTTCCTGGGCGGCTGCGCTCGCCGTCGGCGTGCTGGTGTGGGGCCTGATCATCTGGAGCGCGATCTTCCACCGGCGCAGCCGGACGAAGGTCGAGGTTCCCCCGCAGACCCGGTACAACATGCCCATCGAGGCGCTGTACACCGTGGTCCCGCTCATCATCGTCTCCGTGCTGTTCTACTTCACGGCACGCGACGAGTCGAAGCTCCTCGAGCTCAAGGACAAGCCCGACGTCACGGTGAACGTGGTCGGCTTCCAGTGGAGCTGGTGCTTCAACATGGTCGCCGACGTCGAGGGCTCCACCGGTGACGCGAAGACGTCCAAGGAACTGGCCGCCATCCCGGACCGGTACAAGGACGACTTCCCGGCGAACGCCGGCGGCGTCTACGACTGCGGCACCCCCAGCACCCGGAACCCGCAGAAGGGCACCCCGGGTCCCACCCTGTGGCTGCCGAAGGGCAAGACCGTCCGCTTCGTGCTCACCTCGCGTGACGTCATCCACTCCTTCTGGGTGGTGCCGTTCCTCATGAAGCAGGACGTCATCCCGGGCCACACCAACGCCTTCGAGGTGACCCCCAACCGTGAGGGCACCTTCCTGGGCAAGTGCGCCGAACTGTGCGGCGTCGACCACTCCCGGATGCTGTTCAACGTGAAGGTCGTCTCCCCCGAGCGGTACGAGCAGCACCTCAAGGACCTCGCGAAGAAGGGGCAGACCGGTTACGTTCCCGCCGGCATCGCGCAGACGAGCCACGAGAAGAACCGGGAGACGACAAACCTGTGAGCATCGTCAACGAACCCTTGGGTGCCCCCGAGGCGGGCACCTATGAGAACGAACTGCCGGTCCGCCGCCGGCAGCCCGGCAACGTCGTGGTCAAGTGGCTCACTACCACCGACCACAAGACGATCGGCACGCTGTACCTGGTCACGTCGTTCGTGTTCTTCGTGATCGGTGGCGTGATGGCGCTGGTCATGCGCGCCGAGCTCGCTCGACCCGGTCTGCAGATCATGTCGAACGAGCAGTTCAACCAGGCGTTCACGATGCACGGCACGATCATGCTGCTGATGTTCGCGACGCCGCTGTTCGCGGGCTTCGCGAACTGGATCATGCCGCTGCAGATCGGCGCGCCCGACGTGGCGTTCCCGCGGCTGAACATGTTCGCCTACTGGCTGTACCTGTTCGGCTCGCTCATCGCGGTCGGCGGGTTCCTCACCCCCGACGGCGCGGCCGACTTCGGCTGGTTCGCCTACAGCCCGCTGTCGGACGCGGTCCGCTCGCCGGGCATCGGCGCCGACATGTGGATCATGGGTCTGGCCTTCTCCGGCTTCGGCACCATCCTCGGCTCGGTCAACTTCATCACCACGATCATCTGCATGCGCGCGCCGGGCATGACCATGTTCCGCATGCCGATCTTCGTTTGGAACGTGCTGCTGACCGCGGTCCTGGTCCTGCTCGCCTTCCCCGTGCTGGCGGCGGCGCTGTTCGCGCTGGAGGCGGACCGCAAGTTCGGCGCCCACGTCTTCGACTCGGCCAACGGCGGAGCGCTGCTGTGGCAGCACCTCTTCTGGTTCTTCGGACACCCGGAGGTGTACATCATCGCGCTGCCGTTCTTCGGCATCATCAGTGAGGTCATCCCGGTCTTCTCCCGCAAGCCGATGTTCGGCTACATGGGCCTGATCGCGGCGACCATCGCCATCGCGGGTCTGTCCGTGACCGTGTGGGCGCACCACATGTACGTCACCGGCGGAGTGCTCCTGCCGTTCTTCTCCTTCATGACGTTCCTCATCGCCGTACCCACCGGCGTGAAGTTCTTCAACTGGATCGGAACGATGTGGAAGGGCTCGTTGTCCTTCGAGACACCGATGCTCTGGGCGGTCGGCTTCCTGATCACCTTCACCTTCGGTGGTCTCACCGGCGTCATCCTGGCCTCGCCGCCGCTGGACTTCCACGTCTCCGACTCGTACTTCGTGGTGGCCCACTTCCACTACGTGGTGTTCGGCACCGTGGTGTTCGCGATGTTCGCCGGCTTCCACTTCTGGTGGCCGAAGATGACCGGCAAGATGCTCGACGAGCGCCTCGGCAAGATCACCTTCTGGACGCTGTTCATCGGCTTCCACGGCACCTTCCTGGTCCAGCACTGGCTGGGTGCCGAGGGCATGCCCCGTCGTTACGCGGACTACCTCGCGGCCGACGGCTTCACCGCCCTGAACACCTTCTCGACGATCAGCTCGTTCGTCCTCGGCCTGTCGCTCCTGCCGTTCTTCTACAACGTCTGGAAGACGGCCAAGTACGGCAAGCCGGTCGGCGTCGACGACCCGTGGGGCTACGGCCGTTCGCTCGAATGGGCGACGTCCTGCCCGCCGCCGCGGCACAACTTCATCACTCTGCCGCGGATCCGATCCGAATCCCCGGCGTTCGACCTGCATCACCCTGAGATCGCCGCACTCGACCAGCTCGAGAACGCGCCTCACGGTGACAAGGCTCTGGCTGGTGGCAAGGAGGCCGGCAAGTGAAGATCCAGGGCAGGATGTTCATGTGGCTGGGCGTCTTCATCCTCGCCATGGCGATCGTCTATGGCGTGTGGTCGAAGGAGCCGGCCGGTACCACGGCCCTCTTCCTGGCCTTCGGTCTCGCGGTCATGATCGGCTTCTACCTGGGCTTCACGGCCCGGCGGGTCGACGCGGGCGCGCAGGACGACAAGGAGGCGGACGTCGCGGACGACGCCGGCGAGGTGGGCTTCTTCAGCCCGCACAGCTGGCAGCCCCTCTCCCTCGCGATCGGTGGCGCTCTCGCGTTCCTCTCGATCGCGATCGGCTGGTGGCTGATGTACTTCTCGCTGCCGATGATCCTCATCGGCATCTGGGGCTGGGTCTTCGAGTACTACCGCGGTGAGAACCGCACCCAGTGACCTGAACCCGTTCCACCGAAAGCCCGGACACTCCGTCAGGAGGGTCCGGGCTTTCGGCGTTCCCCGACACGCCGTACGCCTCCGCCGTCACCCGAACGCATGACTCGGCGCGCCGCCGCGGACGCCGCTTCCTAGCGTGAGTCCATGAGCAATACACCGCGCACGAGCACCGTCATAGGCTGCGCGCTGCTGCTGATCGCGCTCGGCGCGAGTGCCGCAGGCTGCAGCAGCGACGGCAACCCGCTCTCCGCAGAGCCCTACGACGCCGCGGAGCAGATCGCCTTCAACGGCCCCATAGGCGACGGCCGCAAGGTCGACCCGGACAAGCCCCTGGAGATCACCGCCGAGGACTCCGACGGACGGATCACGGACGTCGTCGCCCAGGACGCCACAGGACGGCATGTGGCGGGCGAACTCTCGGCCGACGGCACCCGGTGGCACAGCACCTCCCCGCTGGCCGCCGACGCCCGCTACACGGTGCGGGTGAGCACGGAGGACGAGGACGGCGCCCCCGGCCGCAAGGTCGTCACCTTCGACACCAGCAGGCCGGCCAGCCAGAAGCCGCTCACGGTCACGTTCGGCCCCCGGGCCGGCACGTACGGGGTCGGCCAGCCCGTCACCGCCAAGCTGAGCGCGCCCGTGCGGACCAAGGAGGAGCGGGCCACCGTCGAACGGGCCCTGCGGGTGGAGTCGATACCCGCCGTCTCCGGCGCCTGGCACTGGGTCGACGACAAGGAACTCCACTACCGGCCCAAGGACTACTGGCCGGCCGGCGCCACCGTCCGCGCGCGCAGCAACCTGGAGGGCATCCGGGTCGGCGACCGGCTGCGGGGCGGCAAGTCCAAGTCCCTCGGCCTCGCCATCGGCGACCGGGTCATCGCGGTCACGGACGCCGGGTCCCATGTGATGACCGTCTACCGCAACGGCGAGGTCATCCGGGAGATACCGGTCACCACGGGCAAGCCCGGCTACGACACGCGCAACGGCGTCAAGGTCGTCCTCGCCAAGGAGGGCACCGTCCGGATGACCAGCGCGAGCATAGGCAGCTCCGACTTCTACGACCTGATCGTGCATCACTCGGTGCGCGTCACCAACAGCGGCGAGTACGTCCACGCCGCCCCCTGGTCGACCGGCTCCCAGGGATACGCCAACGTCAGCCACGGCTGCACGGGCATGAGCACCGCGAACGCCGCCTGGTTCTACGAGACCGTCAAGGAGGGCGACATCGTCGAGGTGGTGAACTCCGGCGGCGAGATGATGGCGCCGTTCGGCAACGGCTACGGCGACTGGAACCTCAGCTGGCGCAAGTGGCGCGGCGGAAGCGCCCTCGTCGCCGACACGCCGGACGGCCCCAGCCCGGCCGAACGGGCCAGGCTGAGACCGCAGAACGTCTGACCGCGGACGGGCGGATACAGAGCGGAGGCGGAGGTCCCGCCCAAAGCCCTCTAGGCGCTCTGCAGGCGCCTGGTGCGCAGCAGGGAGGCCAGGGCCTGGGCGAACTCCACGGGGTCCACAGGCAGCGTCACAGCGGCCTCGGCGCGGCTCCAGGTGGCGAGCCACGCGTCCTGCGGGCGCCCCATGAGGAGCAGCACGGGCGGGGCCTCGAACACCTCGTCCTTGATCTGCTTGCACAGCCCCATGCCGCCCATGGGCACGGCCTCGCCGTCCAGGACGCAGACGTCGATCCCGCCCTTGTCCAGCTCCTTGACGACGGCGGCCGGCGTCGCGCACTCCACGAACTCCACCACCGGCACGTCCGGTGCGGGCCGTCGCCCGGTGGCGAGCCGCACCTGCTCGCGGGTGTTGGAGTCGTCGCTGTAGACCAGCACCGTGGCGGTCGGCTGCATGGGTTCCTCCGTGACGTCGGCGTCGTAAGGACAGGGCCCGTTGGGCCGGATGCTACTCCCTTGAACACCACGTCAACACCGGTATGAACGGGGAAGACACTCCGAACGGCACCCCCCGGAGTGAGGGCGGGATAAGCGACCGACATAATGTCGGTCGTGGCGACAGCAACGACAGTAGAAACCGGGCACGCGCACCCGTCGGTCAACAGGCCGAACCTCACCAGCGTCGGAACCATCATCTGGCTGAGTTCCGAGCTGATGTTCTTCGCGGCCCTCTTCGCGATGTACTTCACCCTGCGATCGGTGACGGGACCCGAGTTCTGGGCAGAGAAGGCCGAGGCCTTGAACTTCCCGTTCTCGGCGACGAACACCACGATCCTGGTGCTCTCCTCACTCACCTGCCAGCTCGGCGTCTTCGCCGCCGAGCGCGGTGACGTGAAGAAGCTCCGGGGCTGGTTCATCGTCACCTTCATCATGGGTGCGATCTTCATCGGCGGTCAGGTGTACGAGTACACCGAGCTGGTCAAGCACGAGGGCCTCTCGCTCTCGTCGGACCCGTACGGCTCGGTCTTCTACCTGACCACCGGCTTCCACGGCCTGCACGTGACGGGCGGTCTCATCGCCTTCCTGCTGGTCCTCGGCCGCACCTACGCGGCCCGGAGGTTCACGCACGAACAGGCGACCGCTGCGATCGTCGTGTCCTACTACTGGCACTTCGTCGATGTCGTCTGGATCGGACTCTTCGCCACGATCTACATGATCAAGTAGCCGGGCCCGATCCCGCGCGCGTTCCACCAACGCACCTACCAGAAGCATCGACGCAGAAGATCCTGACACCGGGGTAATCCGTGAAAAAGCTCTCCGCACGACGACGCCATCCGCTGGCGGCAGTCGTCGTCCTACTCCTCGCGCTGGCGTGCACGGGGGGGCTGTACGCCGTGTTCGCGCCCGCGGACAAGGCGCAGGCCGAGGAATCCGCCCAGTCCCTCACCATCGAGGAGGGCAAGAAGCTCTACACCGTCGGCTGCGCCAGCTGCCACGGAACCGATGGTCAGGGCACCTCCGACGGTCCGAGCCTGGTCGGCGTCGGCGCCGCCGCCGTGGACTTCCAGGTCTCGACGGGCCGCATGCCGGCCGCCACCTCCCAGGCCGCCCAGGTCCCGCGGAAGAAGAACATCTACTCGCAGGCCGAGATCGACCAGCTCGCGGCGTTCGTCGCCTCGCTGGGTGCCGGTCCCTCCGTCCCGACGAAGGACCAGTACGACCCCGAGGGCGCGGACATCGCCAAGGGCGGTGAGCTCTTCCGCAACAACTGCGCCCAGTGCCACAACTTCACCGGCAAGGGCGGCGCCCTGACGAAGGGCAAGTACGCCCCGAGCCTGGAGGGCGTCGAGCCCAAGCACATCTACGAGGCCATGCAGACGGGCCCGCAGAACATGCCGTCCTTCCCCGACACCGTGATGTCGGAGCAGAACAAGAAGGACATCATCGCGTACCTGCACGCGGTCAACAGTGACGAGACGGAGAACCCGGGCGGTCTGGAGCTGGGCGGCCTCGGGCCGGTCAGCGAGGGCCTCTTCGCCTGGATCTTCGGCCTCGGTGCCCTGATCGCGATCGCCATCTGGGTCGCAGCTCGGACCGCAAAGGCCAGGAAGTCATGAGTAGCCAAGACATCCCAGAAGAGAAGCTGCCCGCTGAGCAGGGCGCCCACGTCGCGGTGGCGGACGAGAAGCACCCGTTCGCCGACCCCGGGCTGCCCCCGCACGAGCACCGCATCCAGGACGTCGACGAGCGGGCCGCCAAGCGGTCCGAGCGCACCGTCGCCCTGCTGTTCACGCTCTCCATGCTGGCCACCGTCGGCTTCATCGCCTCCTACGTGGCGATCCCGCACGACAAGTCGGTCTTCGTCTTCCCGATCGGTCACCTCAACGCGCTGAACTTCGCGCTGGGCCTGACCCTCGGCGCGGCGCTGTTCTGCATCGGCGCGGGCGCGGTCCACTGGGCCCGCACCCTGATGTCCGACGTGGAGGTGGCGGACGAGCGGCACCCGATCGCCGCCGACCCCGACGTCAAGGCCAAGGTCATGGCCGACTTCCGGCAGGGCGCCAAGGAGTCGGCGCTGGGCCGCCGCAAGCTGATCCGCAACACGATGTTCGGCGCGCTGGCCCTGTTCCCGCTCTCCGGCGTCGTCCTGCTGCGCGACCTCGGCCCGCTGCCCGGCACCAAGCTGCGCCACACGCTGTGGTCCAAGGGCAAGCTGCTCGTCAACATGAACACGAACGAGCCGCTGCGTCCCGAGGACGTCGCGGTCGGTTCGCTGACCTTCGCCAAGCCCGAGGGCCTGGAGGAGCACGACCACGAGTTCCAGAACGAGATCGCCAAGGCTGCCCTGATGATCATCCGGCTCCAGCCGGACGACATCAAGGACAAGCAGGAACTCGACTGGTCCTACCAGGGCATCGTCGCGTACTCGAAGATCTGCACCCACGTCGGCTGCCCGATCTCCCTGTACGAGCAGCAGACGCACCACGCGCTCTGCCCCTGCCACCAGTCCACCTTCGACCTCTCCGACGGCGCCAAGGTCATCTTCGGCCCGGCCGGTCACCCCCTGCCGCAGCTGCGCATCGGTGTGAACGACGAGGGCTACCTCGAGGCGCTCGGCGACTTCACGGAGCCCGTCGGTCCTGCATTCTGGGAGCGCGGATGAGCACTTCAGAGACCACCGAGTCCCGCTCTCGCGGGAAGGCGCCGGCCGGCGAGCGCGTCGCCGACTGGGCCGACGGCCGCCTGGGGATCTACTCCCTGGCCAAGGCCAACATGCGCAAGATCTTCCCCGACCACTGGTCGTTCATGCTGGGTGAGGTCTGCCTCTACAGCTTCATCATCATCATCCTCACGGGTGTGTATCTGACGCTGTTCTTCCACCCGTCGATGAACGAGGTGGAGTACCACGGCAGCTACGTCCCGCTGCAGGGCCAGCTGATGTCGGAGGCGTTCAGCTCCACGCTGCACATCTCCTTCGACGTCCGTGGCGGTCTGCTCATCCGGCAGATCCACCACTGGGCGGCGCTGATCTTCCTCGCCGGCATGTTCGTGCACATGATGCGCGTGTTCTTCACGGGCGCGTTCCGCAAGCCGCGTGAGATCAACTGGCTGTTCGGCTTCCTGCTGTTCGTCCTGGGCATGTTCACCGGTTTCACCGGCTACTCGCTCCCGGACGACCTGCTCTCCGGCACCGGTGTCCGCTTCACCGAGGGCGCGATCCTGTCCATGCCGATCGTCGGCACGTACATCTCGTTCTTCCTCTTCGGCGGCGAGTTCCCGGGCGTCGACTTCGTGGCCCGGTTCTACTCGATCCACATCCTGCTGCTGCCGGGCATCATGCTCGGCCTGGTCGTCGGCCACCTGATCCTGGTCTTCTACCACAAGCACACGCAGTTCGCGGGTCCCGGAAAGACCAACAAGAACGTCGTCGGCATGCCGCTGCTGCCGGTCTACATGGCCAAGGCCGGAGGCTTCTTCTTCCTGGTCTTCGGTGTCATCGCGGTCATCGCGGCGATCGCGCAGATCAACCCGGTCTGGGCCATCGGCCCCTACCGTCCGGACATGGTCTCCACCGGCGCCCAGCCCGACTGGTACATGGGCTTCGCCGAGGGTCTGGTCCGGTACATGCCGGGCTGGGAGATCAACCTGTGGGGTCACACGCTGGTCCTCGGCGTGTTCATCCCGCTGGTGCTGTTCGGCGTGGTCCTCGCGGCGATCGCGGTCTACCCGTTCATCGAGTCCTGGGTCACCGGCGACAAGCGCGAGCACCACATCCTGGACCGCCCGCGCAACGCCCCGACGCGTACCGCGTTCGGCGTCGCCTGGATCACGGTGTACATGATCGGTCTGGTCGGCGGTGGCAACGACCTGTGGGCCACCCACTTCCACCTGTCGATCAACGCGGTCACCTGGTTCGTCCGGATCAGCTTCTTCGTCGGACCGGTCCTCGCGTTCATCATCACCAAGCGGATCTGCCTCGGCCTGCAGCGCCGGGACAAGGACAAGGTGCTGCACGGCCGCGAGTCGGGCATCATCAAGCGCCTGCCGCACGGTGAGTTCATCGAGATCCACGAGCCGCTCAGCCAGGACGCGATGTACACGCTCACCGCGCACGAGCAGTACAAGCCGGCCGAGATCGGCCCGACGGTCGACGAGAACGGCGTCGAGCGCAAGGTGAAGGCGTCCGAGAAGCTGCGCGCCAAGCTCAGCAAGTCGTACTACGGCCCGGACGGCCAGATCCCCAAGCCGACCGTCGACGAGTACAAGGAGATCACGAGCGGCCACGGCCACCACTGATCGCTGCACCGCCACACACGGCAGAAGGGTCCCGTCCGGTCTTCGGACGGGGCCCTTCTCCGTGTCCGGCGCCTGGATAGGGTGGACCTCGTTGAGACCGATGTCCCGAAGTGCGGGACACCTGACCCTGGAGCGGCTTATGAGCGCTGTGACCCCCGCTGGAGGCGACACCGCGGCGGGCCGTTCCTGGCCCGAGGTGCTGAGCGCCCTGCTGGCCGGCCGGGACCTGAGCGCCGCCGACACCGCCTGGGCGATGGACCGGTTCATGAGCGGCGAGGCGTCCGACGCGCAGATCGCCGGGTTCATGGTCGCCCTGCGCGCCAAGGGCGAGACCGTCGAGGAGATCAACGGCCTGGTCGAGGCGATGTACGCCCACGCCCAGCCCCTGCACATCCCGGGGCCCGCCGTGGACATCGTCGGCACCGGCGGCGACCGGGCCAAGACGGTCAACATCTCCACCATGTCGGCCGTCGTGATCGCCGGGACCGGCGCCAAGGTCGTCAAGCACGGCAACCGCGCCTCCTCCTCGGCGAGCGGCTCCTCCGACGTGCTGGAGAAGCTCGGGATCAACCTGGACCTGTCCCCCGAAGGGGTGGCGCGGGTCGTGGACGAGGCCGGGATCACGTTCTGCTTCGCCGCCAAGTTCCACCCCTCGATGCGATTCGTCGGCGGGGTGCGCCGGGACCTCGGCATCCCGACCTCGTTCAACCTGCTCGGCCCGCTCACCAACCCGGCCCGGGTCAGCGCCTCGGCCATCGGCTGCTTCGACACACGGATGGCCGGGCTGATGGCCGGCGTCCTCGCCGAGCGGGGCTCGTCGGCGCTGGTGTTCCGGGGCGACGACGGCCTCGACGAGCTGACGACGACGGCCACCTCCCGGGTGTGGGTCGTCCGTGACGGCACGGTCCGCGAGGAGGGCTTCGACCCGCGGGACGTCGGCCTCGAACTGGTGCCGGTGGAGGCCCTGCGCGGCGCCGACGCCTCCTACAACGCGGAGGTCGCCCGGCGGCTGCTGGACGGCGAGACGGGCCCGGTGCGGGACGCCGTCCTGCTCAACTCGGCCGCCGCGCTGGTCGCGTTGGAGCCCACGGACGCCCCGCTCGCCGAGCAGATCCGGCTCGGCATGGCGAAGGCCGCCGAGTCCATCGACTCGGGCGCGGCCAAGCGGACGCTGGAGCGGTGGGTGGCCGCCAGCAACGCCTGACAGACACCTCGTCGTCCCGCGATCCGGACATGGGTTGCGGGACGACGATCATCTCGGTACGTTTCCGTACCAGGTCATGAGTGACAGTCATGAGGCCCCGGCCGACTGTCCGGCAACCCTCCGTCCGTGGCGGGGTGCCCCGGGTGAAGACCAGGCCGCAGGCAGCGAGGTCTGCGGCAAGCGCGGATCCCTCACGATTCCAGGGATCCTGGTCGTCGAGGAGTCTTCCGTGAGCAAGCGAATGCGATAGGGCCGCCGAGCCCCGCCTCCGCACACCCTTCTTCACTTCCCCCTTCCTCTCACGGGAGTTCCGCCATGTCCGTCTCCACCGCTGCCTCCGTCCAGGACATTTGTGCCCCGCTGCCCGTTCTGGGTGCCGATGTCACCGTCCCGCTCGTCACCGGCGGCGAGGTCGCCTACGCGGCCCTCGACTACGCCGCGAGCGCCCCCGCCCTCCAGCGCGTCTGGGACGACGTGGCCGCCTACGCGCCGTACTACGGCAGCGTCCACCGGGGCGCCGGGTACCTCTCGCAGCTCTCCACCGACCTGTTCGAGAACGCCCGCCGCACCGTGGCCGAGTTCCTCGGCTGCCGCGAGGACGACCAGGTCGTCTTCACACGCTCCACCACCGACTCGCTCAACCTGCTCGCCGGGGCGCTCCCGGCCGGCTGCGAGGTCTTCGTCTTCGAGACCGAGCACCACGCCTCCCTGCTGCCCTGGCGGGACGCCCGCGTCACCTACCTCGACGCGCCCCGCACCCCCGGCGAGGCCGTACGCACCCTGGAGCACGCCCTGGCGGACCGCGACCCCTACGGCCCGGCCCTGGTCTGTGTCACCGGCGCCTCCAACGTCACCGGCGAGCTGTGGCCCGTACGGGAGCTGGCGGCGGCCGCGCACGCGCACGGCGCCCGGATCGTGCTCGACGCGGCGCAGCTCGCCCCGCACCACCCGGTGAGCGTGCGCGACCTGGACGTCGACTGGGTCGCCTTCTCCGGGCACAAGCTGTACGCCCCGTTCGGCACCGGTGTCCTCGCGGGCCGCGCGGACTGGCTGCGGGCGGCCGAGCCGTACCTGGCGGGCGGCGGCGCCAGCCGGTCGGTGACCCGGCGCGAGGACGGGGGAGTGGACGTCGAGTGGCACGACAGCGCCGCCCGCCACGAGGCCGGCTCCCCGAACGTCATCGGCGCCTACGCCGTCGCCTCCGCCTGCAAGGCGCTCACCGAGGCCGGGTTCGACAGCCTGGTCGCCCGGGAGCGGCACCTGATCGAGAAGGTGCGCACCGGCCTCGCCGACGTGCCCGAGGTCCGGGTGCTGTCCCTCTTCGGGGACGACGCCCCGCGCGTGGGCGTCATCTCCTTCGTCGTCGAGGGCTGGAACAGCTCCCACTTCGCCGCCGCCCTGTCCGCCGAGTACGGCATCGGCGTCCGCGACGGGCTGTTCTGCGCCCATCCGCTGGTGCGGACCCTGCTGGGCAGCGACCCGCAGACGCAGGGGGAGTGCGGCGCCCCGGAGGCGGCGCCCGGCGAGAAGTCCCTCAACGCGATCCGGGTCAGCTTCGGCGCCGGGACGCCGGACGAGCACGTCGAGCGGTTCGTGACGGCCGTGAAGGAGCTGGTGACGGACGGCGCCCGGTGGAACTACCGCACCGAGAACGGCCGTTGCGTGCCCGACACCTCGGCCTGAGCGGGCCGTGCCCGGCGGCGCGCGGACGCCGCCGGGACACCCCGGCTCAGCTGTCCAGGCCGATGGCGAACGCGGCCTCCAGGTCGTGCTGCGAGTACGTGCGGAAGGCGACGTGCGTGTCGGTGCCCTCGACGCCGGGGATCTTGCTGATCCGGCCCGGGATGACCTCGGCCAGGTCCTCGTGCCGCTTCACCCGCACCATGGCGATCAGGTCGTAGGTCCCGGTGACCGAGAAGACCTCGCTGACGCTGTCCAGCGAGGCGATCCGCTCGGCGATCTCGGGGATCCGGTCCACGCTGGTCTTGATGAGGACGATCGCGGTGATCACGGCTGGTTCTCTCCCTCAGGGGCCGGAGCTCGGGTGGGTTTCACTCTAGTGCGCCGCCCGAAGCACGCCCACGCGTAGCCGAAGCCCAGGCCGAAGCCCACCAGGTGGGCCAGGTACGCCACCCCCGGGCCCGGTCCGGCCTGCCGTGCCGCGACCCACTGGACGGCCACCCAGAAGGGGAGCACCACCCAGGCGGGGAAGCGCAGCGGCAGGAAGAGCAGGAACGGCAGCAGGCTGGTCACCCGGGCCGTGGGGAACAGGAACAGGAACGCGCCGAGGACCGCCGAGATCGCCCCGGACGCGCCGACCAGGGGCCGGCCCGAGTCGTCGTTCGCGGCGGCGTAGCCCAGCAGGGCCAGATACCCGCAGCCCAGGCAGAACAGCGTGAACCGGGTCCGGCCCATCCGCTCCTCCGTCATCGCGCCGAAGACGTAGAGGAAGAGCATGTTGCCCAGCAGGTGGACCCAGCTGCCGTGCACGAAGAGGGCCGTGAACGGGGTCAGCGCCGCCCGTGGGGAGCCCGCGAAGAGCTCCGCGGGCACCACGCCCCAGCGGTGGAAGTAGGCCCGCTGCGCGGCGAGCAGCTCCTCCCCGGAGCCGAAGGCCGGATTGAGCCCGGCCGCGGGGCCCGCCAGGAAGAGCGCGACGCACAGGGCGATCAGCGTGTGCGTCACCGGAGCCGACGGTCTGCGGGCCGCGGAGCCGGTCCGGGCCGGGGAGCGCGCCGGGCGCCAGGTGCGGATCATGAGTACAGAGCATGACGTAACGGGACGCACGCGCGCAGACCGCCTCGCCGCCGTGGACGGACGGGCGGCGGGTACCCCCCAGGCCGTAGGGTTACGAGCCACACGCACCGGCACGCCCGGGCGTCGCGGACAATAGAAGGCCTAGAAGGAAAGAGCGCGGTCACGATGACGGTTCCCCTGCCCACTGAGACGACCCGGTGGCGCTGCACCCTCTGCGGCAACCTCACCCGCTTCGACGTGACCCGTTCGTCCAAGGTCGTGGAGTACGTCCACCTCGATCTGGCCGGCGAGCCGAAGGTCGAGGAGCGCGAGGTGCTCAGTGAGACGATCGAGTCGGTGCGCTGCCGCTGGTGCAACGCCGTGGACAAGGTGGAGCTCGTGGACAGGCCGGGCGCCGGCTCCTGACGGGAGCGGCACCGCACACGTATTGGGGTGACGGATGGTGGAGACACAAGGCGGGGAGCCGGACGACGGCACCGCTGAGGTGCTCGACCGTCCGCTGCCCGACGGGGTGCGCCGCAGGGTCGTGCAGATCGTGTCCGACGGGTTCGGCGGGCTGACCGTGGGCGAACTGCCCGCGCAGCTGCGGCAGTACGCCAGATTCGCGCCGAACCGCAGGGCGAAGTTCGCCGGGAACGCGATGGCGGCCGCCCTGGAGACCGATCCGCTGTTCCGTCAGCGCATCGGGGAGAAGCTCAGAGAGGCCCAGCCGGAGCTCACCGGCGCCCTCGACTCCGGTTCGGCGCCGGCGGCCGCGGACCCGCTCGACGTGGCGGCCGCGGCCTATGTGCTGCGGCCCGCGGGCTGGGTCAAGCTCGTCACCGCGGCCGGCGAGGAGGCCCAGCGGGCCGACGCCGAGCGGGCCGGCGAGGAGAGCCGCGCCGAGCTGGAGCGGCTGCGCGAGGAGCTGACGCAGGCCCGCGAGCACACCCGGCACGAGACCGAGCGGCTGCGCGCCGAGCTGGACGCCTCCCGCAAGGAGGCCGAGTCCCTGCACCGCAAGCTGCGCTCGGCCCTCAGCGACGTCAAGCGCGGCGAGGCGGCCCTGCGCAAGGCCCACGCCGAGATGGAGGCCGTACGCGCCGAGGGGACGACCCAGGTGTCGGCTGCCGAGAGCGAGACGCGGCGGCTCAAGGCGCGGCTCGCGGAGGCCGAGGCGGCGCTGGAGGCCACGCGCCGGGCGGCCCGCGAGGGGCGCAGCGTGGAGGACATGCGCGTACGGCTGCTCCTGGACACCCTGCTGGACGCCACGCAGGGGCTGCGCCGCGAACTGGCGCTGCCGCCGGTGTCGGTGCGGCCCGCCGAGACCGTGGACGCCGTCGAGCCGGGCCGGATGACCCCGAAGGACATCGCCGCCCGCGCGCTGTCCGAGCACGACCCGGCCATCCTGGACCAGCTTCTCGCCCTGCCCCAGGCGCACTTGGTGGTCGACGGCTACAACGTCACCAAGACCGGCTATCCGCAGATGCCGCTGGAGAAGCAGCGCCTGCGGCTCCTCGGCCAGCTCTCGCAGCTCGCCGCGCAGACCGGCGCCGAGGTGACCTGTGTCTTCGACGGGGCGGAACTGGCCGCGCCGGTGCTGCTGGCGCCGCCGCGCGGGGTGCGGGTGCTCTTCTCCAAGCCGGGGGTGACGGCCGACGAGCTGATCCGTCAGCTCGTGCGCGCCGAGCCGCCCGGCCGGCCCGTCATCGTCGCCTCGACGGACCGCGAGGTGGCGGACGGGGTCGCACGCGCCGGAGCGCGCCCCGTGGCATCTGCGGTACTTCTCAAGCGCCTGTCCTGAAGCGCCAACGTACAGGCGCAATGCCCGAATTGGCGCCCCTCGCGCGCAACGCAGCGTCAAGCCTGGGTGACGACCTGTGAGTTGTGTGTAAAGAATGACGGCTGGGGCGAGATTTTTCGGGTGAGGATTTGATCTGATCACAAGAGGGTCACTAGGGTCTGGCCTCGAACCTCCGAGCGGGTGATCACTCAGAAGAAGGAGTTCACCTCCGTGGCGTCCCACCGTCGACCCAAGCAGCCGAGCCGTGCACGTGTGACCGTGCTCACCACCGCGGCAGCCGCCGCCGTGGCCATCAGTTCTCAGGCGGCCAACGCGGCACCCAGCGAGAAGCCGAGCAAGGACGAGGTCAAGGCCAAGGTCGACGCCCTCTACGAGCAGGCCGAGCAGGCCACCGAGAAGTACAACGGCGCCAAGGAGAAGCAGGAGAAGCTCCAGAAGGAGATCTCCACGATCCAGGACAACGTCGCCCGGGGCCAGGACGACCTGAACGAGCTCCGCGACGCCATGGGTCTCGCCGCCGCCGCGCAGTACCGCACCGGCAGCATCGACTCCTCCGTCCAGCTGTTCCTGTCGGCCGACCCGGACGACTACCTGGACAAGGCCTCCGCGATGGACCAGCTGAGCGCTCAGCAGGTCGAGTCGCTGAAGAAGATCCAGGAGAAGCAGCGCGAGCTGGCGCAGCAGCGCGCCGAGGCCGCCGACAAGCTCAAGGACCTCTCCTCCACCCGCACCGAGCTGGGCAAGAAGAAGAAGGAGGTCCAGGCCAAGCTGGGCGAGGCGCAGAAGCTGCTCAACAGCCTCAGCGCCGCCGAGAAGGCCGCCCTCGCCGCCGAGGACGCCCGCGCCAGCCGCTCCGCCTCGGACCGCGTCGACCTCGGCAACACCGCCCCCGGCACGGGCCGCGCCATGGCCGCCTTCCAGGCCGCCCAGAGCAAGATCGGCTCGCCCTACGTCTACGGCGCCTCCGGCCCGTCCTCCTTCGACTGCTCGGGCCTGACCTCCTGGGCCTTCGCCCAGGCCGGCGTCGGCATCCCGCGCACCTCGCAGGCGCAGGCCAACTACGGCACCAGGATCTACAGCCAGTCCCAGCTCAAGGTCGGCGACCTGGTCATCTTCTACGGCGACCTGCACCACGTCGGCTTCTACGCCGGCAACGGCCAGGTCCTGCACGCCCCGCGCTCCGGCACGGTCGTGCGCTACGAGTCGATCAACAACATGCCGTTCCAGTTCGGCGTCCGGATCTGACCCGGAGCACCACCCAAGATCAACGCCGCGTGCCGCCCGATCGGGCGAATTGCGGCACCGCCGACTGACCCCGCGCCCCGCCGATGACCTGCGTCAGAGGCGGGGCGTCACGGTGTGTGCCCGCCGCGGCCGTTGGTCGCCGCCCCGCCACGGAGCTACTGTCTGCCGCGTTTCCCCCGACGCCGGGGGAGCAGTCGTTGTCCGCCAGCGGAAGGAGCGCGGCTTCCCGTGGGGTCCCATCGTCGCCTTGAATCACCCGGGTTCGACCGGGGCGCCGGCGCAGCGCTGTGCGTCCTGTCGGCCGCGGCCGCCGCCCTCGGTGCCGTACCGGCGGCCGTCGCCGCGCCGCACGACGACACCCGGGCCGAGGTGGACCGCCTCTACACGGAGGCCGAGAAGGCCACCGAGGCGTACAACCGGGCCGAGGAACGCGCCGAGAAGCTGCGCACCGAGGTCAGAAGCGCCCAGGACCGCATCGCCCGGCAACAGCAGGACATCAACTCCCAGCGGGACGCGCTCGGTTCGCTGGCCGGCGCCCAGTACCGCTCGGGCGGCATCGACCCGTCGCTCGCCCTGCTGCTCTCCGACGACCCGGCCGACTACCTCGACCGGGCCGCGACCCTCGCCCGGATCAGCGCCCACCACGCGGGCGAGCTCAAGGACCTCCAGGACGCCATGCGCCACCTCGCCCAGGAGCGGGCCGAGGCGGCCGGGAAACTCGCGGAGCTCGACAAGAGCCGTCAGGTCGTCGCCACGCACAAGCGGACCGTCGAGCAGAAGCTCACCGAGGCGCGCCGGCTCCTCAACTCCCTGACGGCCGCCGACCGCGCCGCCTACGACCGGGCCTCCCGCTCGGGCCGAGACGAACTCCTCGGCCTCGGCGGTGCCCTGCCCGCGTCGGGCCGCGCGGCGGCCGCCGTCGCCGCCGCCCAGTCCGCGCTCGGCCGGCCGTATGTGTGGGGCGCCAACGGGCCGTCCGGCTTCGACTGTTCGGGCCTGATCCAGTGGTCGTACGCGCAGGCCGGTGTCGCCCTGCCGCGCACCTCGCAGGGCCAGCGCTACGCCGGGCGGCAGGTCCCGCTCTCCGAGGCCCGGCCCGGCGACATCGTCACCTACCGCTCCGACGCCAGCCATGTCGGGATGTACATGGGCAACGGCCAGGTGATCCACGCGCCCTACCCGGGGGCGCCGGTGCGCTACGACCCGGTGGGCATGATCCCCGGGGCGACCGTCACCAGGGTCTGACCTCCGCGCCCGCCCCGCCGTACGATCGGGAAATGGCTGGTCGCAGGCGGGTGCCGGGAACACGGGTCGTCGTCGCGCTCTGTCTGCTGCTCGCCGGGCTCGTCGGCTGCGGCGGGGAGCCCGGCGCCGACGGCACCCGTACCGCGGTGCAGCAGCTCCTCGACCGCCGTGCCGAGGCCCTGCTCGGCCACGACCGGACGGCGTCCCCGCGCACGGGGGCGGCCGACTGGGCGTCACGGCTGCGCGAGGTGCCCCTCGCCGAGTGGTCCTACCGGGTCACCGGGCTGCGGCGGGACGGCGACCAGGCGGTGGCCGAGGCCGAACTGCGCTACCGCGTCCAGGGCTACGACCGGGCGCCCGTCACCGCGAAGCGCACCCTCGGCCTCGCCCGGGACGCCGACGGCGACTGGTCCGTGCGGACCGAGCGGCCCGCCGAGGGCGCCGCCGAGCAGCTGTGGGACCAGGGCCGGGTCGAGGCCGTCCGCGGCGACCACAGCCTCGTCCTCGGCGTCGGCCGCTCCGAGAACGACCTGCGCGCGTTCGCGGGGCTCGCCGACCGCGCGGTGCCCGCCGTGTCAGGGGCCTGGGACGGCGACTGGTCCGGGCACGTCGTCGTCCTCGTACCGAAGTCGCTGACCGGCATGGCGGCCCTGCTGGGCTCGCCCGAGTCCTCGTACCGGGGGATCGCCGCCGTCACCACCGGCGAGACCGACGCCCCGGCGAAGGCCCCCGCGGACCGGATCATCGTCAACCCGGACGCGTACGGCGTCCTCGGCGACCTCGGCCGGCAGGTCGTCCTCACCCACGAGACGACCCATGTGGCCACCCGCGCCCACACCACCCGGGCCACCCCGCTGTGGCTCTCCGAGGGCTACGCCGACTGGGTCGGCTACCGGGGCGGCTCCCGCACCCCGGACGAGGCCGCGCCCGAACTGGCCCGCGCGGTCCGCGAGGGACGGGTGCCGGCCGCGCTACCGGCCGACGCGGACTTCGGCTTCACCGGCGAGTCCGGGCGCCTGGCGCGGGCGTACGAGGGCGGCTGGATGGCCTGCCGGATGATCGCCGGGCAGTGGGGCGAGACCCGGCTCGCCGCGTTCTACCGGGCCGTCGGCGCGCACGACGGGCGCGAGGGCGCGGTGGCGGACGCCCTGGAGAAGGTGCTCGGCACCTCGACGGAGCGGTTCACCGAGCGGTGGCGGGCGTATCTGCGTACCGAGTTCGGCTGATCCGGCGTTTCAGGAGGGCAGGGACGTCTCGCGGGCGCGTTCCGCGGGCGGCGGCACGGGCAGAGGCTCGGGACGCCCGGTGGTGGAGCGCCACAGCGCGCGGGCCGCCAGCACGGTGGCGGCGACCAGCAGGCCGTTGCGGACGAACAGCAGGGTGACCCCGAGCGCGTCGCTCGCCACGACGTGCGCGAACCACACCGGGAACTCCAGCACCGTCGCCAGACACGCGGCGAGCACCAGGCCGGCCGGCAGCCGCATCGGGCTGCCCCGGAAGCACAGGCAGACGGCGGCCAGGCCGACCAGCCACACCAGATACTGCGGGCTGATCACCCGGCTGGTGGTGGTGAACATCAGCACCGCCACGAACGCCGCGTCCGCGAGCGTGTGCGGGGCGAACCGCCGCGCCCACAGCCGCCACAGCAGCAGCCAGCCGAACGCGAGGGCGCTCAGCGCCAGGGCGCCCCTGCTGACGGCGTCGACGTACGGGCCGAGGAACTCCACCGAGCCGTAGTTGAGCAGCACCTGGCCGTCCCAGCCGTGCTGCCGGGCCACATGGAGGACGAGGCCGCCCAGCGACTCGACCTCGGTGCCCCGGTCGCGCTGGAACGTCAGGAACGCGAACGCGCCGGGCATGGCCACGGCGAACCCGAGCGCGAGGGCGCCCGCGGTCAGCGCCGCCCACAGCCAGGCCCCGCGCCGGCGGGCCGCCACCAGCAGCAGCACCGGCCACACCTTGAGCATCGCGCCGAACGCCGTCAGGGCGCCCATCAGGGCCGGGCGCCGGGCACCGGCCAGCAGCGCGGCCACGGCGACGGCGGTCACCATCACGTCGTAGCGCGCGTACACCGTCGGTCCGAGCAGCGGTACGCCCACCACCCACACCCAGGCCCCGCGGACGAGCCGGCCCGGGCGCAGTCCGGCGTACAGCAGGAGCAGCAGGACGACGAGGTCCGCGCAGAAGGCGAGGACGAAGAACGCCGAGGTGTAGTCGAGCCAGAAGACCAGCGCCGGTGAGAGGACGGCGAGGGCGGCGGCGGGCGGGTACTGCCAGGTGACGTCGTCCAGCGGGAAGGTGCCGGCGCGCAGCACCTCGTACCAGTCGTGGTAGATCACCGACACATCGCTGGTGACGTCCGGGCCGGGGAAGACGTACACCTTGAACACGAAAAGCAGCAGGGCCGTCCTGGTCAGGCCCCAGACGGCCAGCAGCCACGCCAGGGACCGCCGCGTGCCCGTCGTCTCCACCACAACCCCGTCCGTTCGATATCCGGCTCGAATGGACCATGATGTCCTGTCCCGCGGGGCACCGGCCACATACACGGCCGGGCCCGGGCGCGGATGGACGCTTCGATAAGGTCGGCGGCGATGCACAAGACCCTGATCGTGACCAACGACTTCCCGCCCCGCCCCGGCGGCATCCAGGCGTTCCTGCACAACATGGCGCTGCGCCTGGACCCCGAGCGGCTCGTCGTCTACGCCTCCACCTGGAAGCGCGGGCGGGAGGGCGCCGAGGCCACCGCCGCCTTCGACGCCGAGCAGCCCTTCACGGTCGTACGGGACCGGACGACGATGCTGCTGCCGACGCCTGGCGCGACCCGGCGGGCGGTGGGTCTGCTGCGCGAGCACGGCTGTACGTCGGTGTGGTTCGGGGCGGCGGCGCCGCTCGGCCTGATGGCGCCGGCGCTGCGCAGCGCCGGCGCCGAGCGGCTCGTGGCCACGACCCACGGGCATGAGGCGGGCTGGGCGCAGCTGCCCGCCGCCCGGCAGCTGCTGGGCCGGATCGGGGAGAGCACGGACACGCTCACCTACCTCGGCGAGTACACCCGCTCGCGGATCGCCCGCGCCCTGTCGCCGGAGGCGGCCGCGCGGATGACGCAGCTGCCGCCGGGTGTCGACGAGAAGACGTTCCACCCCGGCTCGGGCGGCGACGAGGTCCGGGCGCGGCTCGGGCTGACGGACCGGCCCGTCGTGGTGTGTGTGAGCCGGCTGGTCCGGCGCAAGGGGCAGGACACCCTGATCCGCGCGCTGCCCCGCGTCCTGGCCGCCGAGCCGGACACCGTGCTGCTGATCGTCGGCGGCGGGCCCTACGAGCAGGATCTGCGCCGGCTGGCCAGGGAGACCGGTGTCGCCGGCTCGGTCCGCTTCACCGGGGCGGTGCCGTGGTCGGAGCTGCCCGCCCACTACGGCGCCGGCGACGTCTTCGCCATGCCGTGCCGCACCCGCCGGGGCGGGCTCGACGTCGAGGGGCTCGGCATCGTCTACCTGGAGGCGTCGGCGACCGGGCTGCCGGTCGTGGCCGGTGACTCCGGCGGGGCGCCGGACGCCGTCCTGGACGGGGAGACCGGCTGGGTCGTGCGCGGCGGCTCCCCGGAGGACGCGGCCGACCGCATCGTCACGCTGCTGGGGGACCCCGAGCTGCGGGCCCGGATGGGGGAGCGGGGCCGGGAGTGGGTCGAGGAGAAGTGGCGCTGGGACCTGCTGGCCGAGCGGCTCGAAGCCCTGCTCTGAGCGTCCCGGTCGGTCGCCGCACGCACGAGGGCGCGGGCCCCCGAGGGGGACACCGCGCCCTTGCTCGCCTCTGGTGGAGTGCTTACTTCTGGTAGATCGCCTCGATCTCGTCGGCGAAGTCCTTCGCCACCACGTTCCGCTTGAGCTTCAGCGACGGCGTCAGATGGCCCGACTCCTCGGTGAACTGGGCGGGCAGGATGCGGAACTTGCGCACCGACTCCGCCTTCGACACCGCGGCGTTGCCGTCGTCGATCGCCGACTGGACCGCGGCGAGCAGATCGGCGTCCTCGCGCAGCGACACCGCCGTGGAACCGGCCGGCTTGCCGTGGTCGGCGCACCAGCGCCCGAGGAACTCGTCGTCGATGGTGACCAGCGCGCCCACGAACGGCCGACCGTCGCCGACGACCATGCACTCCGCGACGAGCGCGTGCGCCCGGATACGGTCCTCGATCACGGCCGGGGCGACGTTCTTGCCGCCGGCGGTGACGATGATCTCCTTCTTGCGGCCGGTGATCCGGAGGTAGCCGTCCTCGTCGAGGGTGCCGATGTCACCGGTGTGGAACCAGCCGTCGGCCAGCGCCTCCTCGGTGGCGCCCGGGTTGTTCCAGTACTCCTTGAACAGGTGCTCGCCGTGCAGCAGCACCTCGCCGTCGTCCGCGATGCGCACCACGGAACCCGGCAGCGGCTGGCCGACCGTGCCGATCTTCTGCCGGTCCCAGGGGTTGAACGCGGTCGCCGCGCACGACTCCGTCAGGCCGTAGCCCTCCAGGACGGTGAAGCCGATGCCGCGGAAGAAGTGCCCGAGCCGCTCGCCCAGCGGTGCGCCGCCGGAGATGGCGTACTCGCCCCGGCCGCCGAGGACCGCGCGCAGCTTGCCGAAGACCAGCTTGTCGAAGACCTTGTGCTTGATCTTCAGACCGACGGACGGGCCGGACGGAGTGTCCAGCGCCCGGCTGTACGCGATCGCCGTGTCCGCGGCCTTGTCGAAGATCTTGCCCTTGCCGTCGGCCTGCGCCTTGGCGCGTGCCGAGTTGTAGACCTTCTCGAAGACCCGGGGGACGCCCAGGATCAGCGTCGGGCGGAACGAGGCCAGCTCGTCGGTGAGGTTCTTGATGTCCGGGACGGTGCCCAGCTTGATCGGCGCCATCATCGGCGCGATCTGCACCAGACGCCCGAAGACATGGGCGAGCGGCAGGAACAGCAGGACCGAACACTCGCCGGTGCGGAACAGGGGCCGCAGCCGCTCCACGATGTTGCCGCACTCGGCGAAGAAGCTGCGGTGGGTGAGCACACAGCCCTTGGGGCGGCCCGTGGTGCCCGAGGTGTAGACGATGGTCGCCGGGTCGTCGGCCTTCGCCAGGGAGCTGCGCTCCTCGACGGTGGCGTCGGCGACGTCCTGCCCGAGCCGGCCCAGCTCGTCGACGCCGCCGGCGTCGATCTGCCAGACGTGCTTCAGGGCGGGCAGCCGGTCGCGCACCGACTCGACGGCGGCGGTGTGGGCGTCCAGCTCCGTGACGACGGCGGTGGCGCCCGAGTCACCGAGGATCCACTGCACCTGCTCCGGCGAGCTGGTCTCGTACACCGGCACGGTGACCGCGCCCGCGGACCAGATCGCGAAGTCGAGCAGGGTCCACTCGTAACGGGTGCGGGACATCAGGCCGACCCGGTCGCCCGGCTCGACGCCGGCGGCGATCAGGCCCTTGGCGGCCGCGCGCACCTCCGCGAGGAAGGCGGTCGCCGAGACGTCCTGCCAGGCACCGCCGACCTTGCGGGCGATGACGGCCACGTCGGGGTGCTGCGCGGCGTTTCTGCGGACGATGTCGGTGAGATTGCCGTCCGCAGGGACCTCGTACAAAGCCGGAAGGCTGAACTCGCGCAAGACTGCTGCTCCTCATAGGGCGCCGGCGCCACGACGTTGTGTGATGCGACCGATCGGTCCAAGGCTCGGGCAGGTGCTCATGGATTCACATGTTGAAATCCAGAGCACGACTGGACCGACCGGACGTTACCCGCCGGTATGGCGTCTCCGACAGGGGGTCCCGGCGAGATGTTCGCTGCGTCACACGGATTGGTGTTTCTGCGCGCACAGTAGTCGAGCGTTCGGACAACTGGCCAGTAACCATCGGTTCGGCCGCCACTGTTCACGTCTGCCCCATGGCGCCTACCCTTGATCGCCATGGCACCGACACCGACGGGAAACAACGGCACCCGCGGCACCCGCGTTCATGTGGTCAGCGACGTGCACGGCAACGCCCGTGACCTCGCCCGCGCCGGCGACGGCGCCGACGCCCTCATCTGCCTCGGCGACCTGGTGCTGTTCCTGGACTACGCCGACCACTCGCGCGGCATCTTCCCCGACCTCTTCGGCGTCGAGAACGCCGACCGGATCGTCGAACTGCGCACCGCCCGGCGCTTCGACGAGGCCCGCGAGCTCGGGACGCGGCTGTGGGCCGGGATCGGCGAGGACCGGGCCGCCGTGATCGAGAAGGCGGTCCGCAAGCAGTACCGCGAGATGTTCTCGGTCCTGCCGACACCGACGTACGCCACCTACGGCAACGTCGACATCCCGCCCCTGTGGCCGGAGTACGCCGGCCCCGGCGTCACCGTCCTCGACGGGCAGCGGGCCGAGATCGGCGGCTGGACCTTCGGATTCGTCGGCGGCGGCCTGCGCACCCCGATGCGCACGCCCTACGAGATCAGCGACGAGGAGTACGCCGCGAAGATCGAGGCCGTCGGCGAGGTCGACGTGCTGTGCACCCACATCCCGCCGGAGGTGCCGGAACTCGTCTACGACACCGTCGCGCGGCGCTTCGAGCGCGGCAGCCGGGCGCTGCTGGAGGCGATCCGCCGCACCCGGCCCCGCTACTCGCTCTTCGGGCACGTCCACCAGCCCCTCGCCCGCCGGATGCGGATCGGCGCCACCGAATGCGTGAACGTCGGGCACTTCGCACGGTCCGGGAAGCCCTGGGCACTCGAATGGTGAGCGGAATCAGGCCCCCCGGGCGCTTTCCGGGCGATCGCCCAGGTGGGGGTGGATCCACCCGACCCGGCGCGCGGTAGCCTTCACGCTGCGCACGCGTGCGCACCACGAATTCTCACCGGCCGCTTCTGGAGGAGCCACGGCGATGGCGGAACACACCAGCTCGAGCATCACGATCGAGGCGGCACCGGGCGATGTCATGGGGGTCATCTCCGACTTCGCCCGCTATCCCGACTGGACCGGCGAGGTGAAGGAGGCGGAGGTCCTCGCGACCGACGGCCAGGGCCGCGCCGAGCAGGTCCGCCTCGTCATGGACGCCGGGGCGATCAAGGACGACCAGGTGCTGGCGTACACCTGGACCGGCGAGCACGAGGTCTCCTGGACGCTGGTGAAGTCCCAGATGCTCCGCTCCCTGGACGGCTCCTACCTCCTCAAGCCGGCCGGCGCCGGCGCCACCGAGGTCACCTACGTGCTCACCGTGGACGTCAAGATCCCGATGCTCGGGATGATCAAGCGCAAGGCCGAGAAGGTCATCATCGACCGCGCCCTCGCCGGTCTGAAGAAGCGCGTGGAGTCCACCAAGTAGCCGCGTGGAGTCCACCGAGTAGCTCCGCCCCCACCGGGAGCACCGCGCCGGGGCGGGACCGTGCCGTCCGTTACGGTTCACCCCTATGCGCACCATCCTGATCACCGGCCCGGGCGGCAGCGGCCGTACGACCGTCGCGGCGGCCACCGCGCTCGCGGCGGCCGCCGACGGCGCCCGCACGCTCGTGCTGAGTGCCGACCGCACCGACACCCTCGGCGCGGCACTCGGTGTGCGCACCGGGGCGGCCCCCGTCGAGGCCGCGCCCCGGCTGACCGCCTGGCGCCCCGACGCCGCGACCGGCTTCCGCGACGACCTCGCCGCCTTCCAGGAGCGGGCCACCGGCGCCCTCGACCTCCTCGGCGCCTCCCGGCTCGACCCGGAGGAGGTCACCCCGCTGCCCGGCGCGGAGGAGCTCGCCCTGCTGCGGGCCCTGCGGGACGCCGCGCTCGCCGAGGCCCACGACCTCCTCGTCGTCGACCTGCCCGCCACCCCGCACGCCCTCGCCCTGCTCTCCCTGCCCGAGGAGCTGCGCCGCTATCTGCGCCGCCTGCTCCCGCCGGAACGCCAGGCGGCCCGCGCCCTGCGCCCCGTCCTCGGCCGGCTGGCCGGCGTCCCCATGCCCGCGGAGTGGCTGTACGAGACCGCCGCCCGCTGGGACCTCGAGCTCGCCGCCGTCGAGGCCGTCGTCGCCGACCGTGACACCGTCGTACGGCTCGTCGCCGAACCCGGCCCGGGCGGCGCCGACGCCGTGCGCGACGCCGGGCTCGGCCTCGCCCTGCGCGGGCTGCGCCCCGACGTGCTGATCGCCAACCGTCTCCTGCCCGAGGCGGAGGCCGGACCGGGCAGCTGGCTCGCCGGGCCCGTCGCCCACCAGCGCAAGGTGACCGACGAATGGAGCGGCGCCCACGACGTACGGGACGTCGCCCACCTGGGGCACGACCCGCGCGGCACCGACGACCTCGCCGCCCTCGCGGTCCCCGTCGTCAACGGGACGTCCTCCACCGTCGAGTGGCCCGTCACCGACCGGCTCGCCGACGACGGCGTCCTGGTCTGGCACATCCCCCTGCCCGGCGCCCACCGCGACGAACTCGACCTGATCCGGCGCGGCGACGAACTCGTCCTCGAGGCCGGGCAGTTCCGACGGATCGTGCCGCTGCCCTCCGTGCTGCGGCGGTGCACCGTGGACGGGGCCGCACTGCGCGACGGCGAGCTGCGGATCCGGTTCGCGCCGGACCCCGGCCTGTGGCCCCGCGCCCGGTGAAGCGGATACCTCCGTTCGGGTAACGTCGTAGGGACGAGCCGTAGTCAGGAGTCCGTCATGAGCGAAGAGCTCCCCCCGTCCGAGGCGGACGGGCACGAGCCCGTGGACGAGGTACGGACGGCCGACGCCGACGCCTGGGCGACGGCGTGCGCCGAGGACCTCGCCGAGGAGAAGGCCCGCCGCCGGGCCCAGAACGGGATGCCGCCCGGCTCGGCCGCCGAGGAGCTGCGCAAGTTCGTCGACGCCGTCGCCGACCGGCTCTCCACCCTGCAGTCCCCGCTGCTCGGCGCGGTCGCCGGACCCGCCGCCCAGCAGGTGGTCAAGCAGGTCGTCGAGCAGGCCAAGGCCGCCGTCGAACCGGTCATCGAGCGCAACCCCGACGTCTTCGACCATCTCGCCGCCGCCGGCGGCGAACTGCTCGCCGCCTACCGCTCGGCCGTCCAGCACCAGGAACGGCGCTGGACCGCCGGGGACGACGCCGACAAGGCCCCGCGCGACGGCCGCGACCGGGGCGACGACACCGGTCCCGGCGAGCGCATCGACCTCGACTGACCCGCCCGCCCGGGCCGAGACACCCCCTGGATTCCCGGCCCCGTCCGCCGAGCGGACGACGCGGACTGGAGGGCAGGGGCCTCGGGTACGGTTGGCCGTAGCGGGGCTCGACCGAAACTGAGGGATTCATGGGACTCACCATCGGCGTCGACATCGGCGGCACGAAGATCGCGGCCGGCGTGGTCGACGAGGAAGGCAACATCCTCTCGACCCACAAGGTGCCGACCCCGGGCACGCCCGAGGGCATCGTGGACGCCATCGCCTCCGCGGTGGAGGGCGCGCGCGCCGGGCACGAGATCGTCGGCGTGGGCATCGGTGCGGCCGGATACGTCAACCGCCAGCGTTCGGAGGTGTACTTCGCGCCGAACATCGACTGGCGCAACGAGCCGCTGAAGGAGAAGGTCGAGGCCCGAGTCGGCCTCCCCGTCGTCGTGGAGAACGACGCCAACGCGGCCGCCTGGGGCGAGTACAAGTTCGGCGCGGGCAAGGGCCACCGCAACGTCATCTGCATCACGCTGGGCACCGGCCTCGGCGGCGGCATCATCATCGGCAACAAGCTGCGCCGCGGGCACTTCGGCGTGGCCGCCGAGTTCGGCCACATCCGTATGGTGCCGGACGGCCTGCTGTGCGGCTGCGGCTCGCAGGGCTGCTGGGAGCAGTACGCCTCCGGCCGCGCCCTCGTGCGCTACGCCAAGCAGCGCGCCAACGCCACCCCGGAGAACGCCGAGATCCTGCTCGGCCTGGGCGACGGCACCCCCGACGGCATCGAGGGCAAGCACATCTCCATGGCCGCCCGGCAGGGCGACCCGGTCGCCGTCGACTCCTACCGGGAGCTCGCCCGCTGGGCCGGGGCCGGCCTCGCCGATCTGGCCTCGCTGTTCGACCCGTCCGCGTTCATCGTCGGCGGCGGCCTCTCCGACGAGGGCGAACTGGTCCTCGACCCGATCCGCAAGTCCTACAAGCGCTGGCTCGTGGGCGGCAACTGGCGGCCGGTCGCCGACGTCATCGCCGCGCAACTGGGCAACAAGGCCGGACTCGTGGGCGCCGCGGACCTGGCGAGGGAGCCCGACCCGATCATGTGACGCGGTACGCCCTCCGGGACATTCCCGAGGGCACCGCACGCGCCACCGCTCCGGGGCGCGGGGACCTGCGCGGCCGGCCACGCCGACCGGCCGACGCATGACTCCGCGCCCCGAGTGCTGGGCGTTACATTGATCGGCATGGCGCTGCTCCCCGAGTCCCGCACCGACCCCGACGGTTCAGCCACCCTCCGCGTCCTGAGCTACAACGTCCGCTCGCTGCGCGACGACACCGCTGCCCTCGCCCGGGTGATCCGCGCCTGCGCACCCGACCTGGTCCTCGTCCAGGAGGCACCGCGGTTCTTCCGCTGGCGCAAGAAGCTCGCCCGGCTGGCCCGCGCCGCCGATCTCGTCATCCTCACCGGCGGTGCGCCCGCGGCGGGTCCGGCGATCCTGTGCGGTCTGCGGGCCACCGTGGAGCGCACCGAGGACGTGCTGCTCCCCCTGGTCCCCGGGCATCACCGGCGCGGTTTCGCCACCGCCGTGGTCCGCTTCGGCGGCGCCCGCCTCGGCGTCCTCAGCTGCCATCTCTCCCTGCACACGGACGAGCGGCTGGAGCAGGGCCGCATGCTGCTGGACCGGCTGTCCGCGCTGGGCGTGGAGCACGCCGTCGCCGGGGGCGACCTGAACGACCGGCCCACCGGACGCACCTTCCGCCTGCTCGCCGGCAGCCTCCAGGACTGCTGGGCCACCGCTCCCTGGGGCGGCGAGCACACCTCGACCCCGCTCGACCCGCATCAGCGCATCGACGCGATCTTCGCCACCGAGGGCATTCAGGTGCTGGGCTGCGGTGTCCCGCTGGAGCAGCCCGGGGTGACCCAGGAGGATCTGCGGGCGGCCACCGACCATCTGCCGGTGCTCGGCGCCCTCAGGGTGCCCGCCGCCGGCCAGAGCTGACCCCGGCGACGGGCTGTCCGCGTCAGACGACCGCGCCCCGGCCGGGGTCGTCGTCGCCCTCGTCGTCGGTCTTCATCCGCATCACGAGCGTGGCGAAGCCGCCGAGGAAACCGCCGACGCAGAGCGTGGTCAGCCACCAGGTCATGTCCCAGCCGAGCAGTACGGCGAGGAGCAGCAGCACCGGCCCGCCGAGCACCCCGAGCCAGGCGAACTTCGCGGTGGCGTCCGCCTCGGGCAGTGGTGGCGGCTCCGGCGGGACGAAGTGGCCCTCGTCGTCGGCGTCGAAGTCCTCCTCCGACGGCTCGGGCACGCTGTAGTCGCGGGGACCGACACCGGGCGCGAACTGGACGGAGCCGCCCAGCGGGCGCACCGGCGCGTCCTCGCCGCCGTCGTCCTTCACGGCGGTGTCGCCGGGCTCGGCCCGTTCGGCCTTCGGCTCGGCGTCCGCGGCACCGCCCACCGGGTCGTTGGTGCCCGATTCGAGCAGCGCCAGGTCCTCCACCGACTTGAACGGCTTGGCCCCGGGCGGATCCGTCGGCTCCTCGCCGTACCCGGCGACGATCGCGGCCCAGGCGGCGTCCTCGTCGAACGGCACCTGCTGCTCTTCGGGCTCACCCTCCTCGCGTCTGTCGCGGTCGGAGCCGGAGTCGTGCTCAGCCACGTGCGGTCGTCCCTTCCTTGCCGGCACCGGTTGCGAGCCGGCCGATGAATGCGAGGCTCTCCTCGATGATCCGGTCCGCGTCCTGGTCCAACGTCGCGACATGACGGCTCTGTTCCAGCACGATCTCCGTCACGTCCGTCGACGACACCCGGCTCAGAATTCTGGCCGAGTCCGCCGCGGGCACCACGCGGTCCTCCCGGCTGCGAAAAAGCAGCAGGGGCTGGGTGACCTGCGGCAGCTCACCGTCGACCAGGCGCAGGAAGGTCCGCAGGGAGTGCGCCGCGTGCAGCGGCACCCGGTCGTAGCCGATCTCGACGGCGCCCTCCTTCGCGATGTCGCCGGCGATCCCGGGCACCGTGCGCACCAGGTGCCGGGTGACGGGCAGGCTGTGCGCGAACAGGCCGTGCAACCGGTTCGCCGGGTTGACGGCCACCACGCCGGACACGTCCGCTCCGTGCTTGGCGGCCAGCCGCAGCGCCAGGGCGCCGCCCATCGACAGCCCTGCGGTGAACACCTGGGAGCAGCGGTCGCGCAGCGCGCGCAGCTCGCGGTCCACTTCGGCGTACCAGTCCTGCCAGCCGGTGAGCCGCAGGTCCTCCCAGCGTGTGCCGTGCCCCGGCAGCAGCGGCACCGAGACGGTGAACCCGCGCTCGGCGAGCCGCTCCGCCCAGGGGCGCAGCGACTGCGGGGAGCCGGTGAATCCGTGGCACAGGAGGACCCCGACCTCTGTGCCCTGGTGGTGGTACGGCTCGGCTCCAGGAAGGACCGGCACCTTACGGTCTCCCGTTCGTGAGAGGGACGGCATGGACGTGTACGGCGACATCGGCTCACGCGGCAGCCGCTTGTCGGTACGACCCGGTGAGGTTCACCGTACGCGACCGCACTGACACCGACCAGGGCCGTCGGGTCGGTCCGTCGCGCTCCGGGTTAAGGTCTCCTCCACACACACAGGAGGCACAGGGTTGTTGTACGGCGCGATGAAGGTGGCCATCGGGGGACCGTTGAAGGTCGCCTTCCGGCCCTGGGTGGAGGGCCTGGAGAACGTACCCGCCGAGGGTGCCGCGATCCTGGCCAGCAACCACCTGTCGTTCTCCGACTCGTTCTTCCTGCCCGCGGTCCTGGACCGCAAGGTGACCTTCATCGCGAAGGCCGAGTACTTCACGACCCCCGGGGTCAAGGGCCGGCTGACGGCGGCGTTCTTCAAGGGCGTCGGCCAGCTGCCGGTGGACCGCTCCGGCGCGCGCGGCGCGGGCGAGGCGGCCATCAGGAGCGGCATAGAGGTGCTGGAGCGGGGTGAGCTGTTCGGGATCTACCCGGAGGGCACCCGCTCGCCCGACGGACGGCTCTACCGGGGCAAGCCGGGCGGCCTCGCGCGCGTGGCGCTCGCCACCGGGGCGCCGGTCATCCCCGTCGCCATGATCGACACCGAGAAGATCCAGCCGCCCGGGCAGGTCATGCCCAAGCTGATGCGGCCGGGCATCCGGATCGGCAAGCCCATGGACTTCAGCCGCTACCAGGGCATGGAGCACGACCGTTTCGTGCTGCGGGCGCTGACCGACGAGGTCATGTACGAGATCATGAAGCTCTCCGGCCAGGAGTACGTCGACATGTACGCGACCGCCGCCAAGCGGCAGATCGCGGAGGCCGCCAAGGCCGAGAAGGAACAGGCGAAGAGGACGAGGAAGCCGGACGAGGAGCGTCCCGGGGCCCAGTAGGGCGTCCGGGGCCGGGCCCGTCCGGCACACAGGGGGTGGGGGCGTGGCCAGGCGCGAGCGGGTCATGAGGATGTCGGTGGAGCAGCCGCTGTGGCGTGCGCTCGCCGGGTACCGCGTACTGACCATGGTCTACGCGATCGGCCTGTTCGTCAGCGCGCACGACCAGGTGGCCCGGCCCTGGGTGGCCCTCGGCTACTTCGCCGTCCTGGTCGTCTGGACGTTGGCCACCCTGCCGAGGGTCGCCAACGCCGCGAGCTGCACCCGGCCCTTCCTCGCCGTGGACCTGTCCGTCGCCGTCGTCGGCATCCTGCTCACCCGGGTCGCGGAGTCGCCGGAGCGCATCGACGCCGGGGCGCCCACCCTGCCGTCGATCTGGACGGCGGGCGCCGTGCTGGCCTTCGCCATCAAGGGCGGCTGGCGCTGGGCGGCGTTCGCCTCCACCCTGGTCGCCGTCGCCAACCTGGCCGAGCGCTCCGGGGTGCCCACCCGCGACACCATCCACATGGTGCTGCTCGTCTGGATCGCCTCCATCGCCATCGGCTACGTCGTCGAGGTCGCCCGCGCCTCCGAGCGCACCCTCGCCCGCGCCCTGGAGATCGAGGCGGCCACCCGCGAGCGGGAGCGGCTGGCCCGGGACATCCACGACAGCGTGCTGCAGGTGCTGGCCATGGTGCAGCGGCGCGGCGCGGTCATCGGCGGCGAGGCGGCCGAGCTGGGCCGCATGGCCGGTGAGCAAGAGGTGGCGCTGCGCACCCTGGTCTCCGGCGGCCTGGTCCCGGTGTCCCGGGTGTCGGAGGATGCCGCCGACGGCGCTCTCGTACGGGCCGTGGAGGTCCCGGACGACGACGGCGACGGCGGGCCGGTGGATCTGCGGGCGCTGCTCGCCCCGTACGCCGGCGCGCGGGTCAGCCTCGCGGAGCCCGGGGCGCCCGTGCGGCTGGCCCCGGACGCCGCGCGGGAGCTGACGGCGGCCGTCGCGGCCGCCCTGGACAACGTGCGCACGCACGCCGGTGAGGGTGCCCGCGCGTGGATCCTCGTCGAGGACGAGCCCGGCGAGGTGGTCGTCACCGTCCGGGACGACGGCCCCGGCATCCCCGAGGGCCGGCTCGCCGAGGCCGAGGGGGAGGGCCGGCTCGGCGTCGCCCTGTCGATCCGGGGACGGCTGCGCGACCTCGGCGGCACCGCCGAGGTGATCTCGGTCCCGGGGCAGGGCACCGAGGTGGAACTGAAGGTACCGAAGGCCGGCAGTGCCTCACGGGGGAAGGCGGGACAGCGATGACGGACGGTACGGCCGCGCGGCGGGAGCCGATCAGGGTGATGGTGGTCGACGACCACCCGATGTGGCGCGACGCGGTCGCCCGCGACCTCGGGGCGTCCGGCTTCGAGGTCGTCGCCACCGCGGGCGACGGCGAGCAGGCGGTGCGCCGCGCCAAGGCCGCCGCCCCCGACGTCCTGGTGCTCGACCTCAACCTGCCCTTGAAGCCCGGCGTCCAGGTCTGCAAGGAGCTCGTCGGGCACAACCCCGCGCTGCGTGTCCTGGTGCTGTCCGCGAGCGGCGAGCACGCCGACGTGCTGGAGGCCGTGAAGTCCGGCGCGACCGGCTATCTGCTGAAGTCGGCGTCGACCGAGGAGCTGCTGGACGCGGTGCGCCGTACCGCCGTCGGCGACCCGGTGTTCACGCCGGGCCTGGCCGGACTGGTCCTCGGCGAGTACCGCAGGCTGGCCTCGGAGCCGGCGCCGCCCGCGCAGGAGGCCGGCCGGCCCGGCGCCCCGCAGCTCACCGAGCGGGAGACGGAGGTACTGCGGCTGGTCGCGAAGGGCCTGAGCTACAAGCAGATCGCCGAGCGCCTGGTGATTTCCCACCGCACGGTGCAGAACCACGTCCAGAACACCCTCGGCAAGCTCCAGCTGCACAACCGGGTGGAACTCGTGCGGTACGCGATAGAGCGGGGCCTCGACGACGAGTGAACCGGGCGTCGCCGGATTGACGAGCCGTCAAGCCAAATCCCCGGCCGTTCACCGGAATTGCCGGTCCGACCCATCGCTGTGTGACCTGGCTCACCATTAGCGTGGCCTCACCAGGCAACCGCGGCGAAGGGACATTTCCATGCGGGTCGGAGTACTGACCGGAGGCGGCGACTGCCCCGGTCTCAACGCCGTCATCCGGGCCGTCGTCCGCAAGGGCGTCCAGGAGTACGGCTACGACTTCGTCGGCTTCCGGGACGGCTGGCGGGGTCCGCTCGAGAACGACGCCATCCGTCTCGACATCCCCGCCGTGCGCGGCATCCTGCCCCGCGGCGGCACGATCCTCGGCTCCTCGCGCACCAACCCGCTGAAGGAACAGGACGGCATCCGGCGCATCAAGGACAACCTCGCCAAGCAGGAGGTCGAGGCGCTCATCGCGATCGGCGGCGAGGACACCCTCGGCGTCGCCGCCCGGCTGTCCGACGAGTACGGCGTGCCCTGCGTGGGCGTGCCGAAGACCATCGACAACGATCTGTCCGCCACCGACTACACCTTCGGCTTCGACACCGCCGTCGGCATCGCGACGGAGGCCATCGACCGGCTGCACACCACCGCCGAGTCGCATATGCGCGTCCTGGTCTGCGAGGTGATGGGCCGTCACGCCGGCTGGATCGCCCTGCACTCCGGGCTGGCCGGCGGCGCCAACGTCATCCTCATCCCCGAGCAGCGCTTCGACGTCGACAAGGTCTGCGCCTGGATCACCTCGCGCTTCAAGGCCTCGTACGCCCCGATCGTGGTGGTCGCCGAGGGCGCCATGCCCCAGGACGGCGACATGGTGCTCAAGGACGAGTCGCTCGACTCCTTCGGGCACGTCCGGCTCTCCGGCGTCGGCGAGTGGCTGGCCAAGGAGATCGAGAAGCGCACCGGCAAGGAGGCCCGCACCACCGTCCTCGGGCACATCCAGCGCGGCGGCACCCCGAGCGCCTTCGACCGCTGGCTCGCCACCCGCTTCGGGCTGCACGCCATCGAGGCGGTCCGCGACGGCGACTTCGGCACGATGGTCGCCCTGCGCGGCACGGACATCGTGCGCGTCCCGATCGCCGAGGCGACGGCGAAGCTGAAGACGGTCGACCCGAAGCTCTACGACGAGGTCGGCGTCTTCTTCGGCTGACGGCTGACCGCCGACCGCTGACCGACGCCAGGTCCGGCCGCCCGGCGGTGACGGGTTGTGGGCCGTATATTGCGGCCCACAGCCCCTACGGAGCCGGGAGCAGCCTTGGAGATCGTGGCCTTCGGCGTGCAGGCCGACGAGAAACCCCTGATCGAGCAGGCCTTCAGGGACCACCACGAGGTCCGCAGCCTGGACGTCTTCCTCAACGACGACACCGCCCCCATCGCGGCCGGCCACGAGATCGTCTGCACCAGCGTCAACTGCGACCTGGGCGCCTCCGTGCTGCGGGCCCTCGCGGCCGGCGGCACCCGGATGGTCGCCCAGCGCTCCACCGGCTTCAACAACATCGACCTCGACGTCGCCGCGGACCTCGGCCTGACCGTCGCCCGGGTCTCGTACTACTCGCCCTACTCGGTGGCCGAGTTCGCGTGGACCCTCGCCATGGCGGTGAACCGCCGGATCGTGCGCGCCTCCACGCGCACGCGTGACTTCGACTTCCGCCTCGACGGGCTGATGGGCCGCGATCTGCACGGCCGGACCGCGGGCGTCCTCGGCACCGGGAAGATCGGCGAGGCCTTCGCCCGCATCGCCCACGGGTTCGGCATGAAGCTGCTCGGCTGGGACGTCGCCGAGAACCCCGCCTGTATGCAGCTCGGCATGAAGTACGTCCCCAAGGAGCGGCTCCTCGCCGAGTCCGACCTGATCAGCCTGCACGTCCCGCTGATGCCCGAGACCAGCAGGCTGATCGACGCGGCCGCCCTGAAGACGATGAAGGACGACGCGATCCTCGTGAACTCCAGCCGGGGCGGGCTCATCGACACCGCGGCCCTCGTCGCCGAGCTGCGCGAGGGCCGCTTCACCGGCGTCGGCCTCGACGTCTACGAGGCCGAGGCCGGCCTGTTCTTCCTCGACAAGTCCCTCCAGGCCATCGAGGACGACACCCTGGCCCGCCTGGTCACCTTCCCCAACGTCCTGGTCACCTCGCACCAGGCGTACTACACCCGGGACGCCGTCGGCCAGATCGTCGACACCACCGTGCGCAACGTCCTCGACTACACGGCCGGCCGCCGCTCGGAGAACGTGCTCGTGCCCCGCAGCTGAGCCACCAGGTCCCGGACGACGGCGGCGCCGTTCAGCGTCAGCACCGACTCGGGGTGGAACTGCACCCCGGCGAAGCCAGGACCGCGCAGCGCGTGCACCTCGCCGTTGTCCGCCCGGCTGACCTCGACGCCGTGCGCGGCGAGCTCCTGGAGCGCCTCGTCGTCGCAGCGGGCCACGAAGCTGTTGTAGAAGCCGACCGTCTCCGGCCGTCCGAACAGGTCGATCGTGGTCTGCGCGCCCTGGTACGGCACGTCCTTGCGCACGATGTCCAGGCCCAGCTCGGTGGCGATCAGCTCATGGCCGAGGCAGACCCCGAGCACACCGTGCCGATGGTGCCGGACCACCTCGGCGGTCAGGTCCCGCAGCAGCCGCATCTTCGGGTCGGCCAGGTCGGAGGGGTCGCCGGGGCCGGGGCCGAGCACCACCGGGCCCTCGTGGGCGAGCACCGCCTCCCGCAGCCCGGGCTCGTCGTAGCGGCGGACGCTCACCCCGAGGCCGGCCGCGCGCAGCACATGCGCGAGCATCGCGGTGAACGTGTCCTCGCCGTCCACGACCAGGGCGTCACCGGTCAGTTCGTCGCCCCGCTCCTGCATCCGCAGCCAGAACGGCGCGAGCGAGGCCCGGCGCCCGTCCAGCGCGGCCCGTACGCGCGGGTCGTCGGCGAGCCGCACGCGCGCGTGCTCCGCGGCGGGCCGCGACGGCCGTACGCCCAGGGCGGCCAGCACCCCGGCCGCCTTGGCGTGGGTCTCGGCCACCTCGCCCGCCGGGTCCGAGCCGCGCACCAGCGTGGCGCCGACCGGCACCCGCAGCCGCCCGCCGGCGTCGATGTCGGCGGTGCGGATCAGGATGGGGGAGTCCAGGGTCTGCGCCCCGCCGGAGTCCCGGCCGAGCAGGGCCAGCGCGCCCGCGTAGTAGCCGCGCCCGCCGGACTCGTGCCGCTCGATGACCCGGCACGCGTTCTGCACCGGCGAGCCGGTCACGGTCGCCGCGAACATCGTCTCCCGCAGCACCTCCCGGGCGTCCAGCGAGGACTTCCCGCGCAGCTCGTACTCGGTGTGCGCGAGGTGGGCCATCTCCTTCAGCCGGGGCCCGATCACGACCCCGCCCATGTCGCCGACGGTGCACATCATCTTCAGTTCCTCGTCGACCACCATCGACAGCTCCTCGATCTCCTTGCCGTCGGCGAGGAAGCCGAGCAGATGCTCCGGCGTCGGGCCCTCGGCGGGGTAGCGGTAGGTCCCGCTGATCGGGTTCATCACGACCGTGCCGCCCGACATCCGCACATGCACCTCCGGGCTGGCCCCGACCAGCGTCCGCTCCCCGGTGTGCACGACGAACGTCCAGTACGCGCCCCGCTCGCCCTCCAGCAGCCGCCGGAACAGCGCGAGCGCGTCGGACCGGGAGAACCCGTCGATCCGGCCCTCGTACGTCCGCCGGATCACGAAGTTGGCGCCCTCGCCGCGCCCGATCTCCTCGTCCAGCACCCGCCCGACGATCCGCGCGTACTCCTCGTCGCCGACGTCGAAGCCGCCGCCCTCGACCCGGACCTCGTGCGCCGGGAGCTGCGCCAGGGCGTCGTCCAGCGGCACGGTGTACGACTCCTCGGGCGTCAGCACCGTCAGCGGGGTGCCGTCGTCGCGGACGTCGAAGCCGCGCTCCCTGATCTGCCGGAACGGCACGAGGGCGAGGCCCTCGTCGGGGAGGTCGGCGAGCCGCTCCCGGGTGCCGACGGGGCCGAGCAGGACCTCCACGGTGTTCTCGTCGTGGCCCGGCGCGCGACGGCGCAGCAGGGCGAACGGGCGGGGATCGTCGAGCAGGTCGAGCAGGTGCATGGGTCCGGTTCCCTCTCACTGGGAGGAACGGACCCCGGAAAACACCGAAGGCCGCCCCTCGGGCGGCCTTCGCGAAGTCTTGGATACGCGCAGTCAGCGGGCCGCCGGATGAGCGGTCCACCACCAGTTCTGGATCGAGTGCGCGAACATGCCACGCACCCTACCGCATGTCCGACTGGTGTACCCCGTGTCTCAATTGCTGGGCATGGGGCGGGACGCCCGACACGACCCCGTAATGTTGAGGTCGTGACCGTGAACGCTAAGACCAGCCCGAGCGCTGGCAACACCTGGCGAAACCTGCCCGCGGCGCAGCAGCCCGAGTACCCCGACCCCGAGGCTCTGCGCGCAGTGATCGCGGACCTCGAGTCGTATCCGCCGCTCGTCTTCGCGGGCGAGTGCGACCAGCTGCGCGCCCGTCTGGCGGCCGTCGCCAAGGGAGAGGCGTTCCTCCTCCAGGGCGGCGACTGCGCCGAGGCGTTCGACGCCGTGTCCGCCGATCACATCCGCAACAAGCTCAAGACCCTCCTCCAGATGGGCGCCGTGCTCACGTACGCCGCCTCGGTGCCGGTCGTGAAGGTCGGCCGCATCGCCGGCCAGTACTCCAAGCCGCGCTCCAAGCCGACCGAGACCCGCGACGGCGTCACCCTGCCGACCTACCGCGGCGACTCCGTCAACGGCTTCGACTTCACCGAGGCCGCCCGCGTCCCGGACCCCGAGCGCCTGAAGCGGATGTACAACGCGTCCGCCTCCACGCTCAACCTGGTGCGCGCCTTCACCACCGGCGGCTACGCCGACCTGCGCCAGGTGCACGCCTGGAACCAGGACTTCGTCAAGTCGTCCCCGTCCGGCCAGCGCTACGAGCAGCTGGCCCGCGAGATCGACCAGGCGCTGAACTTCATGCACGCCTGCGGGGCCGACCCGGAGGAGTTCAAGACCGTCGAGTTCTACGCCTCGCACGAGGCGCTGCTGCTCGACTACGAGTCCGCGCTGACCAGGGTCGACTCCCGCACCGGGCACCTGTACGACGTCTCCGGGCACATGGTGTGGATCGGTGAGCGCACCCGGCAGCTGGACGGCGCGCACATCGAGTTCGCCTCGCGGATCCGCAACCCCATCGGCATCAAGCTCGGCCCGACGACGACGGCCGAGGAGGCGCTGCAGTACATCGACCGCCTCGACCCGGAGCGCGAGCCGGGCCGGCTGACCTTCATCGTCCGCATGGGCGCCGACAAGATCCGGGACAAGCTCCCCGAGCTGGTCGAGAAGGTCACCGCCTCCGGTGCCACCGTGGCCTGGGTGACCGACCCGATGCACGGCAACACCTTCGAGGCGGCCTCCGGGCACAAGACCCGCCGCTTCGACGACGTGCTGGACGAGGTCAAGGGCTTCTTCGAGGTCCACAAGTCGCTGGGCACCCACCCCGGCGGCATCCATGTGGAGCTCACCGGCGACGACGTCACCGAGTGCGTGGGCGGCGGCGACGAGATCTTCGTCGACGATCTGCACCAGCGCTACGAGACGGCCTGCGACCCCCGGCTGAACCGCAGCCAGTCGCTGGACCTGGCGTTCCTCGTCGCGGAGATGTACCGCGACCAGTGATCTTCCCGATCATGGGGGGTGGGGCAAGGATCACACCGGATCCATGCCCCACCCCACTTTTGTGCTCCTGCCATGACGGGTAAGGTTAGGTTTGCCTCACCGAACAGGGGATGGCGCATCGACCCCGTCGGGAGGTGAACCGCGTGTACGTCTGCAGTTGCTTCGGCATCACCGAGCAGCAGGTCAAGAAGCATGCGGAGGACGGCGCCTGCACCCCCCGCCAGGTCGCCTCGGCCTGCAAGGCCGGCACCGACTGCGGATCGTGCGTGCGCCGTATCCAGGCACTGCTGGGCCGGGGCGCCTGCCCCCGCCGTGAGCTCGCCGACCAGGGCCGTCCGGTCGTCTCCGACCTCGAGGACGCCGCCTAGTCCGCCCAGTCCCTCGGATCTAGCTGGGCTGCTCGATCTGCTGGGCGATGTAGAGCGCCTCGCCGAGCTTCTCGATGAGCTCCAGCTGGGTGTCCAGGTAGTCGATGTGGTGCTCCTCGTCCGCCAGGATCTCCTCGAAGATGTTCGCGGACGTGATGTCGCCCTTGGTGCGCATCACCTCGATACCGCGCTTGAGGCGGTCGATCGCCTCCACCTCCACCTGCCGGTCGGCCTGGAACATCTCCGTGACCGTCTGGCCCACCCGGACGTGGAAGAGCCGCTGGTAGTTGGGCAGGCCGTCGAGCATGAGGATGCGCTCGGTGAGCTTGTCCGCGTGCTTCATCTCGTCGATGGACTCTTCCCGCGTGTACTTCGCGAGCTTCGTCCAGCCCTTGTTGTCCTGGATGCGGTAGTGCAGCCAGTACTGGTTGATCGCGGTGAGCTCACCGGTGAGCTGCTCGTTGAGGAATTCGAGGACCTCGGGGTCGCCCTGCATCGCTACGGGCTCCTTCCACGCGGGGGACTGGCAGGATGCGCCGCATGATTCCACCGGGCGCGAAGATCGTCCAGTAAGTCTTGACTTAGTAAGTAAGTGCATGCTTAGTCGGTTTTGGGTGGTGCGGTGAGGGGTGTGGTCAGGTGCACCGTCCCGGGTCTGTCAGGATGGAGGCATGGGTCAGCCGGTGGAGCGCGAAGGTGGGGCAGCAGCACATTCCGAGCTCCCGCCGGGGCAGCGCATCCAGCGCGGCTGGCCGGTCACGCACTACGGTCCGGTGCCCAAGTTCCGCCCCGAGCGCTGGGACTTCCGGGTCTTCGGCGCCACCGCCGACGGCGAGAAGCACAGCTGGACCCACGAGGAGTTCACGGCCCTGCCGTACACCAGCGTCGTCGCCGATCTGCACTGCGTCACGAAGTTCAGCATGCTCGGCGCCGAGTGGGGCGGCATCCCGGCCCGCACGATCCTCGACATCGCGCCGCCCGCGTCCACCGTCACCCATGTCATGGTCTGGGCGGAGTACGGCTTCAGCTCCAACCTGCGGCTGGACGACTTCGCCCATGAACGCGCGATCTTCGCCACCCACCGCGACGGCGAGCTGCTGACCGCCGAGCACGGCTTCCCGCTGCGCCTGGTCGTCCCCCATCTGTACGCCTGGAAAGGACCCAAGTGGGTCCGTGGCGTGGAGTACATGACCGCCGACCGCCGGGGCTTCTGGGAGGAGCGCGGCTACCACAACATCGGCGACCCGTGGCGCGAGCAGCGCTACTCCTACCAGGAAGAGCCCGGGGACGGCCCCGAGCTCTGACTCCCGGCCCGCACCGGCCTCAGTGGTACTGGTGCACCACCGCGTGGCCCCGCCCGCGCCCGATCATCCACTTGTTGACCGGGGTCGTGGCGACGAAGGCCACGGCCAGCGCGATCGCCAGCACCCACCAGAACAGCGGGTCGCCGAGCCCGGCGTCCATGGCGCCCGGCCACAGCACGATCACGCCGTTGTCGACCAGCTCCATCACCGCGATGGACAGGGTGTCCGCGGCCAGTGCCACCTTCACGGCGGCCCGCAGGCCGAGGCCCGCCTTGAGGACGCCGCGCAGGGTGAGCGCGTAGCCGAAGAAGAAGGCGAGCGCGATCGCGAGGATCAGGGTCGGCACGGCGCTCCAGCCGAGCGCGGTGCCGATCACCATGCCGAGCACCTCGCCGATGGCGCACCCGGTGAGGCAGTGCAGGGTGGCCCGGACGGCGGTCTCCCAGCCGCCGCCCCCGGTCATTCCCTCGTGGTGGTGGTTTGCTTCCTGTTGCATGACGCCCCCTGACGCGCGATGTCCGTCTCTCGCTCCATCAGAACCACATACCCCCTGGGGGTATTCCGGGAATCGGTCAGCCGTCGCGCAGTTTCTTCAGCCGCTCCACGTCCGCGGCATGACCCTCCTTGCCGCCCGGGGTCTCGATGATCAGCGGGACGCCCGCGGTGGCCGGGTGCGTCATCAGCGCGCGGAACGGGTCCTCGCCGATGTGCCCCGCGCCGATGTTCTCGTGCCGGTCCTTGTGGGCGCCGACGACGTCCTTGGAGTCGTTGGCGTGGATCAGCTTCAGCCGGCCCGCGCCGACCGTGTCCACCAGCAGGTCCAGCGTCTGGTGCATCCCGGACGGGCCGGTGAGATCGTGGCCGGCCGCGTAGATGTGGCAGGTGTCCAGGCAGACGCCCAGCTTCGGATGGGCGTCCAGGGCCTCGAAGTACGGCCCGAAGTCCCAGGTACGCGAGCACAGCGAGGAGCCCTGCCCGGCGGTGGACTCCAGCAGCAGGAACGGGTCGTCGTCGTGGGTCAGCTCGTCCAGCAGCGGCAGCAGATGCTCGCGGACCTGCTTCAGGGCCACCGAGCGGTCCCGGCCGCCGGTCGCGCTGCCCGTGTGCACCACCACGCCGAGCGCCCCGATCTCCCGGCCGCGCCGCAGCGAGTGCCGCAGCGACTCCACGGACCGCTCGACGGTCGCCTCGGTGTGCGAGCCGAAGTTGATCAGATACGGGGCGTGGACGTACGCCGGTATCGACTCGGCGGCGCAGAGCGCCCGGAACTCCTCGTCCTGGTGCGGATTGCCGGGCGGGGTCGCCCAGCCCCGCGGGTTGGCGACGAAGACCTGGACCGTCTCGGCCTTCAGATCGCGGGCGTAGGCGAGGCCGACGGAGCTGAGACCGCCGGCCACCGGGACGTGGCCGCCGACGGGGTTGCGGGAGGGGCCGGGGAGGGCGGAACCGGACTGCTGACTTCTCACCCGTCCAGGGTGTCATGCGGCGGGAACGGCCCGGTCACCCGGTCACCCGGCCGCCCCCGCCCGCCGTCACCGGCCTCACCGGATGGTGATGGTGACCGTCGACCCCTTCGGCGCCTTGTCCCCGCCCTTCGGGGACTGCTTCTTCACCGTGTCCCCGAACAGGCCGAGCAGTCCGCGGTCCTCGTCGACCTCGAAGCCGGCGGCCTCCAGCTGGGCCTTGGCGTCGTCGACGCTGTCGCCGACCACGTCCGGGACCTCGATCATCTCGGGGCCCTTGGAGAGGGTCAGCGTGACGGTGTCGCCCTCGGCCGCCTGGGTGCCCTCGCCCGGCGACTGCCGGGCGACCAGACCCGCGTCGAACTCCGAGTTGACCCGGCCGGGCGCGATCCGCACCTTCAGGCCGGCCTCCTCCAGCTCGGCCCGCGCGTCCTCGGGGCTCTCGCCGGTGACGTCCGGGAGGTCGACCGGGCTGCCCTTGCTGACGGTCAGCGCGACCGCCGAGCCCGAGCGGACCGTGGTGCCCTCGCCCGGGGACGTGGAGATGACCGAGCCGCGCGCGATCTCGTCGTCGAACTCCCGCGTGACCATGCCCGGCTCCAGACCGCGCTCCTTCAGCGCGGCCCGCGCCTGGGCCGGCGTGCGGTCCCTGAGGTCCGGCACCTTCACCGTCTTCGGGCCGAGGGAGACGACCAGGTCCACGGAGTCGTTCTGCCGGATGCGGGCGCCCGGCTTCGGGTCGGTGCTCATGACCGTGCCGCGGTCGAAGGTGTCGCTGTACGCCCGCCGCACCTTGCCGAGGTCCAGCCCGTCCTGCTCCAGACGGTCCCTGGCCTGCGCCTCGCTCTTCGACAGCAGCGGGGGGACCTCGGTGAACTGCCCGGAGTTGATGTACCAGATCCCCGCGCCGAGGCCGAGGGCCAGCAGCACGGCGGCCACCACGACCATCGGGCCGCGCGGCCGGCGCGAGGCGCGCGCGCGGGGCGGCCCGGCCGGCGGGGCCGGGGGCATCTCCAGACGGCTGGTCCGGTGCACGGGCTCGTCCCCGTCGACCGGCAGCGGGCGGGGCACGGTCAGCCCGCGCGGGATCACGCTCGTACGGTCGTCCGCGTTGTCGTGCCCGTCGGACAGCGCCTGCGGGGGCATCGCGTCCAGCTGCTCGTCGGTGAGCGCCTGGCGCGCCACGCGGGCCTGCGCGAGGAGGGCCACGGCGTCGTACGGGCGGACGCCCGGGGTGCGGGCGGTCGCGGAGGCGACCAGCTCGTCCAGCTCGTAGGCCAGGCCCGGCACCACCGCGGAGGGCGGCGGCACGTCTTCGTGCAGATGCTTGTAGAGCACCACGGCGGGGGAGTCCCCGTCGTGCGGCTTCTCGCCGGTCAGCATCTCGTAGAGGACGACCCCGCACGCGTACACGTCGACACGGGCGTCGGCGGCGCCCGGCTGCTCTATCTGCTCGGGCGCGAGATACGAGACGGTGCCGAGGACGGCGCCGGTGGTGCTGGTCACGGTGTCCACCGAGCGCACCAGTCCGAAGTCGGCGACCTTCACCCGGCCGTCGTCCCCTATCAGGACGTTCTCCGGCTTCATGTCGCGGTGCACGAACCCCGCACGGTGCGCGGCGCCGAGCGCGGCGAGCACCGGCTCCAGGATGTCGAGCGCGGCCCGCGGCTGGAGCGCCCCGCGCTCGCGCAGGACGTCGCGCAGGGTGCAGCCCGCGATGTACTCCATCGCGAGATAGACGTACGACCCGTCGGTGCCCTGGTCGAAGACCTGCACCACGTTCGGGTGGGCCAGCCGGGCGACGGACTTCGCCTCCCGGATGAACCGCTCGACGAACGCCCCGTCCACCGCCAGCGCCGGATGCATCACCTTGAGCGCGAGCACGCGGTCGAGGCGGGTGTCCAGGGCCCGGTAGACCGTGGCCATCCCGCCGACCGCGATCCGCGCGTCCACGCGATACCGGCCGTCGAGCACCTGCCCGACCAGAGGGTCCTGAAGGGTCGTATCCACGCAGGTGAGTGTACGAGCCGACACCGACACCCCGTCCGGTCCCGCATGGATCGGGGCGGGACTGCGACCGTCCTGTGACGGACACCTCAGCCTTCGGGCGCCTTGATCGAACGTACGTTCAGAACGCGGGCCGTTCCGGGTCCAGCCGCGCCAGTCCGTCCACCGGCGAGGACGCCTCCGCGAAGTGCCGCCTCGGAATGCGGCCCGCCCGGCGCGCCAGCCGGCCCGCCTCCACCGCGTGCCGCATCGCGTCGGCCATCAGCACCGGCTCCTGGGCCCGCGTCACCGCCGAGGCGAGCATCACACCGGCACAGCCCAGCTCCATCGCGAGCGCCGCGTCCGAGGCCGTACCGGCACCCGCGTCCAGGATCACCGGCACGCGCGCGTGCTCCACGATCAGCTGGAAGTTGTGCGGGTTGCGGATGCCGAGCCCGGAGCCGATGGGTGAGCCCAGCGGCATGATCGCCGCGCATCCGGCGTCCTCCAGCTTCCGCGCCAGCACCGGGTCGTCATTGGTGTACGGGAGCACCGTGAAACCGTCGTCCACCAGCGTCTCCGCCGCGTCCAGCAGCTCGACCGGGTCGGGCAGCAGGGTCCGCTCGTCGGCGATGACCTCCAGCTTCACCAGGTCCGTGCCGAGCGCCTCGCGCGCGAGGCGGGCCGTCAGCACCGCCTCGCCCGCCGTGAAGCACCCCGCGGTGTTCGGCAGCACCCGGATGCCGAGCCGGTCCAGCACCGACAGGACGGAGCCGTGCACCGAGGGGTCCACCCGGCGCATCGCGACGGTCGTCAGCTCCGTCCCGGACGCCACCAGCGCCCGCTCCAGGACGTCCAGGCTGGGCGCCCCGCCCGTGCCCATGATCAGCCGGGAGATGAGGGTCAGGTCCCCGATGACGAGGGGGTCGTCGGCCATGGGTCAGCCTCCTTGCACGGCGGTCAGGACCTCGACGCGGTCCCCCTCGCGCAGCGGCGTCGACGGCCACTGCGCGCGCGGGACGACGGTCTCGTTCAGGGCGGCGGCCACCCCGGAGGGGGCCCGCGTGAGCAGCCGTACGGCGGTGTCGAGCGCCGTACCGGGGTCGACCCGGCGCCGCTCGCCGTTGAGCGAGATGTTCATGCGGGCTGCTCCTCGCGGACGGCGGCGAACCGCAGCGGGGTGAAGTCACGGGCCACGTCCGGCAGTTCACCGGAGGTCAGGACGTGCGCCAGGACGTCCCCGGTGACCGGGGCGAGCAGTACGCCGTTGCGGCCGTGCCCGGTGGCGAGCAGCAGCCCGTCCAGCGCGGTCGGGCCGAGCAGCGGCGCGTTGTCGGGGGAGGCCGGGCGCAGGCCCGCCCGGGTCTCGGTCAGCGGCAGCTCGGTGATGCCGGGCACCAGCTCGTGGGCGTCCCGCAGCAGCTCGTACACACCGCCGGCGGTCACCGTGGTGTCCCAGCCCAGTTCCTCGCTCGTCGCGCCGACGACCAGCTCGCCGTTCTCGCGCGGCACCAGATACACCTGGCTGCCGCGCACCACCGCCCGCACCGTCCGGCTCAGGAACGGCGCGAGGCCCTTGGGCACGGTCAGCCGCAGCACCTGCCCCTTCACGGGCCGCACCGGCGGCCGTACGGCGTCGGGGACGCCCGCGAGCCGGCCGCTCAGGCTGCCCGCCGCGAGGACCACCCGGTCCGCGGCCAGCCGGCTGCCGTCCGTGGTGGTGACCCCGGTGGCCCGGTCCGCGGTGACGTCCAGGCGCTCGGCCCAGGTCCGGTGGAAGGTGACGCCGGCCCGCTCGCAGGCGGCCAGCAGCGCCCCGGTGAGCCGCCGCGGGTCGATCTGGTGGTCGCCGTCCACCCGCAGCCCGCCGCGCACCCCGGGCGCCAGCATCGGCTCCAGGCGCCGGCACTCCCGGCCCGTCAGCCACTCCGAGTCCAGCCCCGAACGGCTCTGCAGGGCGTGCAGCTCGCGCAGATGCGCGCGGTCGTCCGCGTCCAGCGCGACGGCGAGCGTGCCGCACCTGCGGTAGCCGAGGGCGTGTCCGGTGAGGTCGGTGAGCTCGGCCGCGAAGTCCGGATAGCGGCGGGCCGAGTCGAGGTTCAGGCCGAGCAGGGTCTGCTCGCCGTAGTGCAGTTCGGTGACCGCGGCCAGCATCCCGGCCGCCACCCGGGCGGCCCCGCCGCCCGGCTCCGGGTCCACCACGGCGGTGGCGAACCCGCGTTGCGCGGCCCGCCACGCCGTGACCAGGCCGATGATCCCGCCCCCCACGACGAGGACGTCTGAGGTACGCGTACGCGACATGGGCGTCCAGCCCCTCCCTTCGCCGGCATGACCCGGATCAGGTTCGTACGGTCGGAGGCCGCCAGCCTCCCTCTCAGCCCGGTGCGTCCGGGCTCCCGCGAGTGCTCTACGGTGGCCACCCTAGCCCGCAGTCCCCGGTATCGGTAAGGGAGCCTCCCCGCATGGCCCGCTCACTCGACGGTCTCGTCCTCGCCCCCGTCGCCGACCAGGCACCGGGGCAGGTGGGGACGCGCACCCGGTTCACGTACCACGAGCGGGACGGCGTGATCTGGGCCGAGTACAGCGGCGGCGACGTCGTACGCGGGCACCTCGTCGGCACCCGGGACGGCGACCGCCTCGACTTCCGGTACGTGCAGCTGAAGCGGGACGGCACGACCTCCTCCGGGCACTGCGTGTCCACGGTGGGCGAACTCCCGGACGGGCGCGTGCGTCTGGCGGAGACCTGGGAGTGGGAGTCGCAGCAGGGCAGCGGCACCAGCGTGGTGGAGCAGGTCCTCGCATCCGACTGACGGTCCGTCATGTGCGGGACGTACAACCGTTGCCGGCCGGCAGGGGTCTAGCGGTCCAAGGACTGTTCCCCGGTGGGCGCCGTCCGTCCGCCCGCGTCCCAGCAGAGGATCTGCCATGCACAGACCCCCGCACAGCCGTCGTGCCCCAAGTGCCGCTGTCGTCGCCGGCCTGATCGTGCTGGCCGCGGCTCCCGCCGCCTTCGGCGAGGAAGCCGCGCCCGACCTGGTCCTCGGCGGAGTCGAGCCGGTCCACGGGCTGCGGCCGGGGAGCACGTTCGACCTGCCGGTCACCGTGGCGAACAAGGGCACCGTGACCGCCCGGACGGCGTGGGTCTCCTACTCCGTCACCCGGGGGCTCGACCTCGTGGACGTCCCCTCCAACTGCCGTGTGCAGCACGTCAGGTCCTACGACGAGATGCCCGAGTACTGGACCGCGACGTGCGCGTACGACCAGGCGGTGGAGCCGGGCGTCGTGCTCACGCCCGGGAAGCCTCTCCGGGTCGAGGCACTGGACCGCGCGTACCACGACAGGCTGCGGCTGCGTGTCGGGTACGGGGACGCCCCGTCGGACGACGAGAACGGAGAGCCGTCGGTGCCGGGGACCGCGCCGGCGGTGAAACTGGTCGAGGGGCCGGCCGGTGGCGCGGGTTCCGCGAAGTACGTCCACGTGCCGGTCACCACTGTCAACACGGCCGACTATCGCGTGACGGGTGCCGCGCTGAGCGGGAGGGCCGGTGACACGGTGACGATGAAGGTGAGGTTCGCCAACGCCGGGCCCGCCTGGCTCCTGGAGGAGGGCGAGGTGCCGGGCGTCCACGTCCTCATCAAGCTTCCCGCCGGAACGTCGGTGGTCAAGCGTGACTACTACTGCCACGACAAGGGCGGGACGTACAACTGCCCCGCACACCTCGGTATGAACATGCCCGAGGACGCCCAGATGGAATACACCTTCAAGCTGAGGATCGACAAGCGGATCGCCGGCGCCAAGGGCTCGATCGCGCTGAGCCCCGAACGCCGCTCGTTCGACCCCGACAAGGCCAACGACAAGGCCGACATCACCCTGGACGTGACGGGCGGCGGGTCGGCCGGCTCCACGGGAGGCTCGTCAGGCGGTTCCACGGGCGGCTCGGCCGGCGGGTCGTCGTCGACGGGTGGCGACGACTCGAACGGCGGCGAACTGGCGGACACCGGCTCCTCGGCGCTGCCGCTCACGGGTGTGGCCGCCGCGGCGGTGGCCATGGGTGCGGGCGCGCTCCTCGCCATGCGCCGCGGCCGGGGCCGGAACCCGAGCTGACGACGAGTGTCTATGGTGAGCGGGTGAGCGAGCCAACCACCCAGTCGCAGCGGTCCGTGGTCGTCGCCGGTGCCGGCATGGCCGGTGTGCAGACGGCGGTCGCCCTGCGGGAGAAGGGCTTCACCGGGACGATCACCCTGATCGGCGCCGAGCCCCACCAGCCGTACGACCGCCCGCCCCTGTCCAAGGCGGTGCTGCTCGGCACCGCCGAGGGCTCCGCCTTCGACGTCGACTTCGAGGCGCTCGGCGTCGAACTGCGGCTCGGCCGCGAGGTGCTGGGCGTCCGCACCGCCGACCACGTCCTGGACACCGAGGCCGGGCCCGTCCCCTACGACGTGCTGGTCCTCGCCACGGGTGCCGAGCCCCTGCGGCTGCCGGGCACCGAGGGCGTCCCCGGTGTGCATCTGCTGCGCACCCTGGACGACGCCGAGCGGCTGCGCCCGGTGCTCGCCCGGCAGCACGACGTCGTGGTCGTCGGCGCGGGCTGGATCGGCGCCGAGTTCACCACCGCCGCCCGTGAGGCGGGCTGCGCGGTCACCGTCGTGGAGGCCGCCGAACGGCCGCTCGCGGGCGCCCTGCCCGCCGAGGTGGCCGCGCCGATGGCCGCCTGGTACGCGGACAGCGGGGCGGTGCTGCGCACGGGCACGCGCGTGGAGCGCGCCGAACCCGGCGAGGTCGTCCTGGACGACGGCACGCGGGTGTCCGCGGGCGCCGTCGTCGTCGGCATCGGGGCCCGGCCCGCCACCGCCTGGCTGACCGGCTCGGACATCGCGCTCGGCGCGCACGGCGAGGTCCTGGCCGACGACCGGCTGCGCACCTCGGCGCCGGACGTGTACGCGGTCGGCGACTGCGCCTCCTTCCCCTCCGGGCGCTACGGCGAACGCCTGCTCGTCCACCACTGGGACAACGCCCTCCAGGGGCCGCGCACGGTCGCCGCCGACATCCTCGGCGAGGCCGTCGCGCCCTACGACCCCGTGCCCTACTTCTGGTCCGAGCAGTTCGGCCGGTTCGTGCAGTACGCCGGACACCACCCGGGCGCCGACACGCTGCTGTGGCGCGGCGACCCGGCGGGCCCGGCCTGGTCGGTGTGCTGGCTGCGCGAGGGGCGGCTGACCGCGCTCCTGGCGGTGGGCCGGCCCCGGGACCTGGCCCAGGGACGGAGGCTGATCGAGGCGGGCACGCCGATGGACGCCACCCTGCTGGCGGACCCCGCGCGGCCCCTGAAGTCGGCGATCGCGTAGCGCGCGGGGGCGACGGCCGTGCCCGTGCGGACCGGCCTGGCTTCCGACTGTCGGTGCCAGATGGCAGGCTTGTTCCCGTGACCGAGATTGACGCAAAGATCGATGCTCTCGTCCCCGCCTGGCTCACCCTCCCCGACATCGCCGAGATGCTCGGCGTGGAGGTGACCCGCGTCCGGCAGCTGGTCAAGGAGGGCCAGCTCATCGCCGTACGCCGGGGTGAGAACCGCGCGCTGCACGTCCCCGCCGCCTTCATCGACGGGGACAAGGTCGTCAAGGGCCTGTCCGGGACCCTGACGCTCCTGCGGGACGACGGCTTCACGGACGAAGAGATGCTGGAGTGGCTCTTCACTCCCGACCCCTCCCTGCCCGGCACGCCGGCGCAGGCCCTGAGCGAGAACCGCGGCACGGAGGTGAAGCGCCGCGCCCAGGCGCTCGCCGTCTGACCCGCACACCGCCCGGCCCACGCGGCCGGCCCCGGGCCGCCGTCGACCGGTGACCCGGGCCCGGCCGCCCGGGTGAACACCCTCGGGGTGTGGCGCCGGTTCGCCGCGCCCCGCGGGACAGCCCTGCCCGCCGGGCGACCCCGTCGGCGGCTTTGGGTACGGTGCCTGCGTCCGGCATCCGACCGGCACCACCGACCCCAGGGGGCTCCGTATGTCCGACACCGCCACCGCGGGCACCGCCCGCGCGCGACTCGCCGACGCCCGGCTCTATCTGTGCACCGACGCCCGCAGGCGCCAGGGCGACCTCGCGGAGTTCCTGGACGCCGTGCTCGCCGGCGGCGTCGACATCGTGCAGCTGCGCGACAAGGGCATGGAGGCCGCCGAGGAGCTGGAGCATCTGCGCGTGTTCGCCGACGCGTGCGCCCGGCACGGCAAGCTCCTCGCCGTCAACGACCGGGCCGACGTGGCGCATGCCGCCGGCTCCGACGTCCTGCACCTCGGCCAGGGCGACCTGCCCGTTTCCGCCGCCCGTGCGATCCTCGGCCCCGACGTCCTGATCGGCCGCTCCACGCACAGCGAGGCGGAGGCCACCGCGGCCGCCCGCCAGGACGGCGTCGACTACTTCTGCACCGGGCCCTGCTGGCCCACCCCCACCAAGCCCGGCCGCCACGCCCCCGGTCTCGGCCTGGTCCGGCACACCGCCGCCCTCGGCACCGGGCGCCCCTGGTTCGCCATCGGCGGCATCGACCTCGGCAACCTCGACGAGGTGCTGGACGCCGGGGCCCGCCGGGTCGTCGTCGTCCGGGCCGTCACGGAGGCGGACGACCCCGGGGCGGCCGCGGCGGAGTTCGCGAAGCGGCTCCGGCAGGACTGAACCGGTCCGTCTTCTTTTCCGCCGTCTCATTTCCGTGCCGAGCCGTCTCGGATGGTGGGCGGCCGGAGATCTTGGAGGGGTGTCCGGGGCGCTTTTCGGCCCCGATCTGTCCAAGGCGTGGACAGCGGGCCGACAAATCGGGCAAATGTCCGGCGTCCGGTTGGGGGACCGGGTACCCCTGGTTAACCTGCGAGTATGGCCCTCGGCACCGCATCCATCAGGTCGGACCACGCTCGTACCGTGCGCGACATGCTCGCGACCGGCAAGACGACGTATTCCTTCGAGTTCTACGCCCCCAAGACCCCGAAGGGCGAGCGGAACCTGTGGAACGCGCTGCGCAGGGTCGAGGCCGTACGCCCCGACTTCGTCTCGGTGACCTACGGCGCGGGGGGCTCCACGCGCGCCGGCACCGTCAAGGCGACCGAGGCCATCGCCTCGGACACCACGCTCACGCCGATCGCCCACCTCACCGCCGTCGACCACTCCGTGGCCGACCTGCGCAACATCATCGGGCAGTACGCCGACGCCGGGATCCGCAACATGCTGGCCCTGCGCGGCGACCCGCCCGGCGACCCGCTGGGCGACTGGGTGCCGCACCCCCGGGGCCTGGCCTACGCCGCCGAGCTCGTCGAGCTGATCAAGGCGTCCGGCGACTTCTGCGTCGGTGTCGCGGCCTTCCCGGCCATGCACCCGCGCTCAGCCGACTGGGAGACCGACGTCCGGCACTTCGTGGACAAGTGCCGGGCCGGCGCGGACTACGCGATCACCCAGATGTTCTTCGAACCGGAGGATTATCTGCGGCTGCGCGACCGGGTTTCCGCCGCCGGCTGCGACACCCCGATCATCCCCGAGATCATGCCCATCGCCAGCGTACGGACCCTGGAGCGGATCCCCTCGCTCACCAACGCCGCGTTCCCGGACGCCCTCAGAGAGCGGATCCTCACAGCGAAGGACGATCCCGCGGCGGTACGCTCCATCGGTATCGAGTTCGCCACCGAGTTCTGTGCGCGGCTTCTGGCCGAGGGAGTGCCCGGACTGCACTTCATCACGCTCAACAACTCCACGGCGACACTGGAAATCCACGAGAACCTGGGCCTGCACCACCCACCGCAGGCCTAGACCGGTCGTCCTGATATACGTCACACTGCGTAGGCGGCCACTGGGAGAGGGGCGTACATGGGCTTGACGGTCCTCTACATCGCGTTCGGCGTCGTCGCGCTGTGGCTGCTCGGCGAGGTGCTGCTGCAGTACAAGGCGCGGCTGCGCTGGCGGCTGGTCGCCTTCGTCGGCTTCCTCGGCGTCGTCCTCGGCGTGCTCATCCCGTCCGTGATCGTCATCGGACTGGGCGCCGCGGCCTTCGCCGTCGGGCAGACCTACGTCACGCTGTCGTTCCGCCGCGGCTTCTCCGCCGGCTGGGCGGTCTCCGCACCGGCCCTCGGCCCGCTGGCCGGCGCCAAGCGCCGCCGCGACGAGGAGGACCGCCAGGAGCCGACCCTGGAGGTCTCCGACCTGGAGGCCGGCGACGGCTACGCGGACGACGACACCGGCTACGGCCGGGCCGACACCGGACAGATCGCCGACGACTACGACCGCGACGACGTCTTCACCCCCGCCCGCGGGGGCCGGGGCGGCGCCGAGTCGTCCGCCGTCTACGAGCCGCAGCCCCTGCCGGAGGACACCGGCTCCTACGGCGTCTACAGCGACGCCGCCTACGCGGCCGCCGCCCAGCAGCAGGGCTACGCCGACGCGGGCCAGTCCCAGGAGCAGTACGCCACCGCCGACCAGGGCTACGGGTACGACGGCTACGCCGGGTACGACCAGCAGCAGTACGGCTACGACGCCAACGGCCAGCAGCAGTACGCCGCCTACTCGGACCCGTACATCGGCACCCAGACCTACGGCGGCGGCTCCTACGACGCCTACGGGCAGCAGCAGTACGACCAGCAGCAGGCCTACGGGCAGGACCCGTACGCCACCGGCACCTATCCCGACGGCACCCCGGCCGCCGGCGTCTGGGTCCCGCAGCAGCGCACCGACGAGTACGGCGGCGAGCTCCCGCCCGAGCAGCAGCAGTACTACCAGGGCAACGGGCAGCAGCAGGGCCCTGGTTACGACGAGCAGTACCGTTTCTGACGGATCCGCGCGCCGGGGCTCACGCCCGTCTCACTGCGAGCCCTGGAAGTCCGGCCCCTCCACGATCAGCCCGGCCACCAGCGCGCCCGACATGCCCGCGTGCGGAAGCCCGCCGCCGGGGTGCGACCAGCCGCCGACCGTGAACAGCCCCGACAGGGCCGTGCCGTTGGAGGCGTGCAGCATCCGCCCGCCGGCCGCGGCCAGCGCCGGGGCGGGGACCGCGCCGCCCTCCGCGCCCGTCGCCTCCTCCACGTCGGCCGGCGTCACAACCTCGTGCCACAGCAGGCGCTTCCGCAGCTCCGGCAGAGCCCGCTCGGCGACCGTGATCAGGTCGTCCGCGCGCCGGGCCGTCTCCTCGGCGGAACCGCCCCCGGCCGGCACCGTCGCCACCAGCACGGCCGTCTCATGAGCGGGGTCCGGGACCAGCGCCGGGTCACCGGGCCGCAGCACCGTCACCGTGGGACGCGCGGCCATGCCGGGCGCCGCGCCGAACAGGGCGTCCAGCTCGGCGTCGCGGTCCTCGGCGTGCACCACCGTGCGATGCGCCGTGCCCTCCGGGCGGCCGCCGCGCAGGGCCAGCAGCACCGTCAGCCGGCTCGGCGCCCCGCGAAGGGGCGGGACCTCGCCCTCGGCGCGCACCGCCGTCCCCCGCACGAGCCGGTCCAGGACGCCGGGCGCGACCCCGGACACCACCAGATCGGCCTCCACCGCGGTGCCGTCGGCCAGCTCCAGCCCGGCCGCCCGGCCGTCCTTCTCCAGGATCGCGGCGACCTCCGCCCCGAAGTGGAACTCCACCCGGCGGGCCAGGCACCGCTCGTAGACGGCCCGCGCCAACTCCCGCAGCCCGCCGCGCACATACCAGGTCCCGAAGGCGTGCTCCATGTACGGCAGCACCGCCGCGTTCGCCGGCACCGCGCGGGGATCGAGGCCGTACGCCAGCGCGTAGCTCTCCAGGAGGGCGATCAGCCGGGGGTCGCGCAGCTCCCAGGCGCCGACCTCGGCGAGGGTGCCGGCGCGCCGGGTGCGCAACAGCCGCTTGTGGGGCACCGCAGGGTAGGGCTCGCGCTCGGCCAGCACCTGCCAGTCGGGCCACAGGGGCTCCTCCAGCAGCGGTCTGCGGGTGCGGTCCCAGGTCTCGCGGGCGCGGACCAGGAAGTCGCCCCAGCGGCGGCCGGCCCCGGCACCCAGCGCCTCGTCCAGGGCGGAGACGACGCCCGCGCGTGAGGCGTTCGGCAGCGCGGTCTCGGAGCCGTCCGCAAAGAGGTGCCGCGCGGACGGGTCGACCTGCACGAGGCCGACGCACTCCTCCAGCGGCTCCTTGCCGGTCTTGACGAACAGGTCGCGGTACACGGCGGGCAGCGGGAGCAGCCCGGGACCCGTGTCGAAGGCGAAGCCGTCGCGCTCGAAGCGGCGCACCGCTCCGCCGTACGTCTCCGTCCGCTCGTACACCGCCACCCGGTGGCCCGCGACGGCCAGCCGGGCGGCGGCCGCCAAGGCGCCCATCCCGGCGCCGATCACCGCAATCCGTGCCATGCAGGGGACCTTATCGGCCGCCACCGACAACCGGTCCGCCGGGCCGCGTCCCAGCTCAGGCGGGCCGTTGGGGCAACGGGCTGCGCGCGAGCCGCTTCTCGGCCCGCCGCTCGGCCCGGCGCCGCAGGAAGCGCCGGATCCGCGAGACGAGGAAGTACAGCATCAGAACCCCGGCCAGCAGCAGGGCCCCCGTGACGACGGCGGCCGCGACGGGGTGGAAGATCGCGAAGGTGATGAGCGCGGCGACGCCGAGGTCCTCGGCGAGGCTCACCAGGATGTTGCTGAACGGCTCCGGGGAGCTGTTGACCGCCATCCGCGTCCCGGCCTTGACCAGATGGCTGACCAGCGCCGTGGAACCGCCGACCGCGCCCGCCGCCAGCTCCGGCACCGAACCGCTCTGACCGGCGAGCAGCGCGGCGACGACCGCGCCGGACACCGGGCGGATCACGGTGTGCGCCGCGTCCCAGGCCGAGTCCACGTACGGGATCTTGTCGGCGACGGCCTCGCAGAGGAAGAGCACGCCGGCCGCGATCAGCACGTCCGGGCGCTGGAGCGCCTCGGGGACGTCGTCGCTCAGACCGGTCGCGCCGAATATGCCGAGGAGCAGCACCACCGCGTACGCGTTGACACCGCTCGCCCAGCCGCTCGTGAACACCAGGGGGAGTACGGACACGGGGGTGATCGTAGCCAGTCGGCGACGGCGGGTCATGGGGCCGGGCGCGCACCCCTGAGTACCCGTACCTAGCCGTGGAGATGAGTACGCGCGCGGATGGGCCGCGACCTGCCCGGACGGGAGAGTGGAGGCACGGAGAAGGGGATCGGCTCCGGCACCGGCGACACGGGGCGCCGGAACGGAGCGGCCCCGGATCCGCTCCTTCCGCCGGCCCGGCGTCGGCGGGAGCGAGACCGGGGGACCCGGGGGACGGACCGAACGGGGGTCCAGCAGGAAACGGGGGAGTACGGGGGGGCACGAGAAGGCGCCGGTCCGATGACGGCCCGCGGGGGACGCGGCCGTCACGGACCGGCGCTTTCGTGTGTGCCGGCGGGACCTCAGCGGCGCCCGCTCACCCGGCCCTGCAACAGCCGGGACAGCGCCGCGTGGACGTCGTCCAGGGAGCGCTCCGGCTGGAACGACTTCCAGTCCAGCGCGGCCACCAGAACCATGCCGACCAGCGCGGCGGCGGTCAGCGGAACGTCGATCTCCTCGCTGAACTCACCGCCCTCGACACCCTCGCGGAGCACGTCCTCGACGACCGCCACGGCCTGCTGTCTGACCACCATCAGCGTGGACTGCCAGGCCCGGTTGGTCCGCCACAGCTCGGCCACATAGAGCTGCGTGAACGACGGGTAGCGGTCGATGAAGACGAGGCCCGCGCGGATCATCGCGTCGAGCGCGTCCACCTTGCCGCCGCCCTCGCGCGCGGTCGTCTCGGCGGCGTCGCGCAGGGAGGCCGTCAGCAGCCCCACCCCGTGCCGCAGCAACTCCTCGAAGAGGACCGACTTGCTGGCGAAGTTGTAGTAGACGGTGCCCTTCGCCACCCCGGCACGCTCGGCGATCTCGTCCACCGTGGTGGCGGAGAAGCCCTGTTCGGCGATGAGCGTGACGGCCGCCTCGTAGAGCTTCTGCCGGGTGGCCTCACGGCGCGTGCTGCCGCCCGACGCGGCGTTGCTGCTTTCCATGGCCCCGATTGTCCCGCGCCCGCTCACAGGCTCAGCTCCGGGTGCAGCCGGTCGAGCGTCCACACCTGCCGGCGGCGGGCCGACAGCGCGGTCAGCGCCAGGGCGCCGGCCGTGAACGCGGCCAGGACCAGGCATCCCGTCCACACCGGTTGCAGCCCGCCGCCCGTGATGAGCCGGCGCAGCGCCTCGACCACGTACGTCATCGGCAGGAACGGGTGCAGCGCGTTGAAGAATCCCGGGCTGGTCTGCACCGGGTAGGTGCCGCCCGCCGACGTCAGCTGGAGCATCAGCAGCGCCAGGACGAGGATCCGCCCGGCCGCGCCGAAGCGTGCGTTCAGCCACTGCACGATCGCCGCGAAGCACGCCGTCACCAGGAAGAGGAAGCCGACCGTCCCGGCCGCCCGCGCCATCTGCAGCCCGATCGCCCAGTGCAGCACCGCCATCAGCGCCACGGTCTGCAGCACGCCGATCGCGACCACCGGCAGCCAGCCCGCCAGGGCGATCCGCCACGCCGAGGCGCCCGCCGCGAGCGCGCGCCGGTTCATCGGCGCGATCAGCATGTACGCCACCATCGCGCCCACCCACAGGGACAGCGGGATGAAGTACGGGGCGAAACCGGTGCCGTAGTTGGGCGCCTTGTGCATGTCCCGGGAGACCAGCTGGACCGGGTCGGCCATCACCTCGGTGCGCTGGTCGCGGTCCTTCTTGTCGTAGTCGGGGATCTTCCCGGCGCCCTCGTGCAGCCCGTTGGAGAGCTTGCCGGAGCCGTCGGCCAGCTTGTACATGCCGCCGCTCAGGTCGTACGCGCCCGACTTGAGCCGGCCCACACCGGTGTCCAGGTCCACGGCGCCGGACTTCGCCGTGCCGAGACCGGTGTGCAGCCTCTTGGCGCCGGCGGCGACCTTCGCTGCGCCGTCGTTCAGCTTGTTGATACGGCTGACGGCGTCGTCCAGGTCCTCCGAGAGCCGGGGGGCGCGCTCGGCGAGGGCGTCGGCCTGCTTCTGGAGCGTGGCGAGGTTCTTGTCGAGCTTCTTCAGATCGCCGTGCTGGTCGGCGATCAGCGTGTTCAGGTCGTCGGCGATCGTCGCCACGTCGGCCGCCGACTGCTTGGCCTTCTTCAGGTCGGCGCAGGCCGGGTCGGACAGGACGGCGTCCTCGCAGCGCGCCTGATAGACGGTGTCCAGCACGTCGGAGGCGGCGTGGGCGCCCTTGGCCGCTCCCGGGGCGCGTTCGACGAGGTCGTCGAGGTTGTTGCGCAGGGCGCCCGAGGTGTCGGAGACCAGCCGGGCGGTGTCGCCGATGGTCTTCTCGTTGCCCGCCAGGAACGGGCCGACCTTCCGGTCGACGGCGTTCACCTTGTCGGCCAGCGCCCCGGTGCCCGCGGCGACCCGCCGCGAGCCGTTCTCCAGGTCCCGCGCGCCCTTGTCGAGCTTCTTCAGCCCCGACGACAGTTCGCCGCTGCCTTCCTTTGCGTCCTTCAGGCCCTTGGCGAGGTCCTTGGAGCCCTTCTCGGCCTTGCCGATGCCGCCCTCGAGCTTGTCGGCGCCGTTCGCGGCCTTCACGGTCTCGCCGTGGATGTCGGAGAACGACACGAAGATGCGGTCCAGGAAGGACCGCGACGCCTTGGTGGAGGCGGCGTCGCGCACCTCGCTGAAGACCGTCCGCGAGATCTGCCCGACGATGTAGTTGTTGGCGTCGTTCGTCCGCACCTGGAGGGCACCGGTCTCAGGGCTCTCGCCGGCGCTGGAGGCGATCCGCCGGCTGAAGTCGGACGGCATGGTCAGCGACAGGTAGTACGTGCCGTCCTCGACGCCCTTCTCGGCTTGGGCGGCGCTCACCTCGCGCCAGTCGAAGACGTCGCTCTCGTGCAGCCCCTCGGTGATGTCGTCGCCGGCCCTGAGCTTCTTCCCGCTCACGGTCGCCCCCGCGTCCTCGTTCACCAGGGCGACGGGGATGCGGTCGAGCCGGCCGTACGGGTCCCAGAAGGACCACAGGTACAGCGCGCCGTACAGCAGGGGGAGCACGAGGAGGGCGACCAGCGCGGCCCGGGGCAGCTTCCCCCGGCCGAAGCGCCGCAGCTCAAGCGCGGCCAGCCTGGGCGATCGCATCGGCGGCCTCCTTTCCGTCGGTGCCGTTCTCGTCGGACTCGGAGTCGGACTCGGAGTCGGATTCCGACTCGGACTCGCTCTCGGTGTCGGCGCCGGTGTCGGCCTCCTCGGCCGTCCCTGCCGTGGACACCCGTACCGTCCCGTCCGGGGCCTCGCTGCACACGGCCAGGACCGTGGTCCCGGACGCGGCGATCGACCTCAACAGCTCCCAGATCGCGACGCGTTCGACGTCCGAGAGCTTCAGGTCGGTGTCGTCGACGCCGAGCACGCGCGGGCGCGCGATGAGCGCGAGCGCCAGGGACAGCCGCAGCGCCTCCGCGCGCTCCAGATCCCGTACGGCGGTGCGCGCGCCCTTGGGCAGCGACTCCAGGTCCAGACCCGCGGCCGTCAGCGCGCTCTCTATCCGCTCCCGCCGCGCCGCACGCCCCTCCTGCCGCGGACGCAGCAGCGCGCGTAGCGAGTCGCCGAACCGCCGCTGCAGCAAGGCGCGTTCACTCAGGTGCTCGGCGACGGTCAGCGCCGGGTCGAGGTCGGTGACCCCGGGCACATGGGCGAGCGCGCTGACGCGCCGCACCGCCGCCATCCGCCGGGGCAGTTCCGCCCCCGCCACCGTCGCCGTGCCCTCGGTGGGTTTCATCCGCCCGGTGAGGGCCAGCAGAAGACAGGTACGGCCGCTGCCGGACGGCCCCTCGATCGTGATCAGCGAACCGGGCCCGGCCTCGAAGGAGACCGCGCGGAACGCCCATCCGCGCGGTCCCCGGAGTCCGAGGTCCCGGGCCGTGACGCCGTCGGCTGCCACGGTTCCCCCCATCCCCGCCCCCTCATCTCTTTGAACTGACTGGTCAGTTCAAAAGGTAGCCCGAACTTGCGATCGAGGCAAAACCCCAGGTCGGAACGGATTGTCAGTGCCGTACCCCACGATGGGCACATACGGCAACCCGTATCGGGGCATGCCGTCACACAGACGACAGGAGGTTCGTCATGGCCAGCTCGCACGCAGCCGCCGCCCGCCGGCGCCGCGCCACCGGCCCTGCCCCCTCACTGACCGGCCCCGCGAGCGACGTGCACCCGGTGCTCCGCCGGGCCACGGCGCCGCCCGCCGCCCTCGACCTGCTCGCCCAGGCCCGCGCCGGACTCGACGAGGCGTCCGTCCTCGAGACCCCCAACGAGCGCTATGCCACGGCCCATCTGGCCGCCCTGCGCGTCGCCGCCGCCGTGCTCGCCGCCCGGGGCCGCCCGGAGACCACGCCCAGGCGCCGGGCCAGGATCCGGAGCGCCTGGGAAGTGCTCCCCGAGATAGCGCCCGAACTCGCCGAGTGGAGCGCGCTGTTCGCCGCCGGTGCCCGCCGCCGCGCCCGGGCCGAGGCCGGCATCCGGGGCGCGGCCAACCGCCGGGACGCCGACGACCTCATACGGGACGTGGCGATGTTCCTGCGGCTCGTCGAGCGGATGCTGGTGCTCCAGCCGGTCCTGCCCCAGCCGCGCCAGGACACCGACGCTGGCCCGGCCCCGGGACCCCGCTCCGAGGAGATGCCGGACGCGGGATGAGCCCGCGCGGGCGGCTGCCAAGGCACCGTCCACAGGCGTACGGCGGCCCTGGTCGGCGGGGGAGTCCGGTGGGCGGGACGCCCGGGCCCGCCCGGCACCTGGATGGCCGCCCGGCGCCCGGGAGGCAATAGGGTGGGAGGTGCCTGCAGCCTCCCCGCGCCCTCATCCGGCCCGGTGAGGCAGACCGTTCGCTCCGCCGTGCAGACGGCGGTCCCGCGCCGAGGAGTCAATCGCCGTGTCGGACCCGATGCGCCCGCCCGTCTCCGCCCAGCACCCCCAGGGGACACCGCGCTCCGGCCCCTCCCGGCCGCCCCGCGCCGGCCTGCGCACCGCCGTGGTCTGGGAGGTCCTCCAGGACGCCCTGGACCGCCGGGTCAAGGCCACGGGACGCCCCGCGCTGGACGTCCTCGACACCGGGGGCGGCAGCGGCAACTTCGCCGTGCCCCTGGCCCGCCTGGGCCACCGTGTCACCGTCGTCGACCCCAGCCCCAACGCGCTCTTCGCCCTGGAGCGGCGCGCCGCCGAGGCCGACGTCGCCGACCGCGTCCAGGGCGTCCAGGGCGACGCCCACGGGCTGTTCGACGTGGCCGAGCGCGGCGCCTACGACATCGTGCTGTGCCACGGAGTCCTGGAGTACGTCGACGACCCCGCCGAGGGCGTCCGCAACGCGGTGGCCGCGCTGCGCCCCGAGGGTGTGCTCAGCCTGCTCGCCGCCGGGCTCGGCGGCGCGGTGCTCGCGCGGGCGCTCGCCGGCCACTTCACGGAGGCCAAGCGGGCCCTGGAGGACCCCGACGGGCGCTGGGGCCAGGGCGACCCGGTGCCCCGGCGCTTCACCGTCGACCAGCTCACCGGGCTGGTCGAGGGCGCGGGCCTGCGGGTCGGTGCCGTGCACGGCGTGCGGGTCTTCGCCGACCTCGTGCCGGGCGTCCTCGTGGACACCGAGCCCGGGGCGCTGGAGGCGCTGCTGAAGCTGGAGGAGGCGGCGGCCGAGCTGCCCGCCTTCCACTCGGTGGCCACCCAGCTCCATGTGCTCGGTGAGACCGCCGAGGCGGCCGGGGCCTGAGCGGCCCGGTGCGTTCACCCCGCCGGGGCATGCCTTGATCAGGGACTTGGCCGCACATGGAGTACGCCACAGGCCCCCCGTCCCGGCGCGCGGCGCCGTATGATCGAGGGAGACCGTTCCGGCATGACGGGTCGGCCGCTGGGGAAAGTAGATCTCAGCGAGCCGGGGCGCCATGCCGGGGCCCGGTTGGCCAATTGGCGTAGAGGGGCGGGTTTCACGGGGGCGATTCCCTGCCTATCCTGAAGGGACCCCCCGGGTCGCCCCGGCGACTGCACGATGAGGAGGACTCCGTGCCGCTCTCGGAGCACGAGCAGCGCATGCTCGAGCAGATGGAGCGAGCGCTGTACGCCGAAGATCCCAAGTTCGCGACAGCGCTTGAGGGAAGCGGGCTGCGCACGTACACCCGGCGACGGGTCTACCAGGCGGTCGCGGGCTTCCTCGTAGGTATCGCGCTCCTCATGGCTGGAATGGTCGCCAAGCAGGTGTGGCTCAGTGTGGTGGGCTTCCTGGTGATGCTTGGCTGTGCGGTCCTCGCCGTGACCGGCTGGCGCAAGGCCCCCAAGCCGGGCGAGCAGCCCGCGGGCGGGCCGCAGGCCGGCCATCGGCCACGGCAGAGGCGCTCCATGATGGACAGGATCGAGCAGCGCTGGCAGCGCCGCCGCGACGAACAGGGCGGCCACTAGCCGCCGAGCCACTCCCGAACGACATCAGGGGGTGACCACCGAAGGGTGGTCACCCCCTGTCGTATGCCCAGAGTCGTATAGCCGAGGGCGGTCGCCGGTCGTATTGCTGAGGCCGTATGCCGCCGTACACCCAGGGCCATGAGACCGCCGTACACCCACGGCCGTACGCGCGGGTCCTGCCCGGCGCCGGGCAGGACCGCATACGCGTTACCCCGGCGCCCGTCAGGCTCCGGCCTCAGCCCCGCTGCCCCGGCGCCCACGGCCGCCGCCGGCTCGGGCGGGCCGCCGCCGCACGCTGCTTCACCGCCGCCCAGCGGTCCGCCAGGGCCCACACCACCCGCACGGTCGAACGCGGGGCGAGGAGCGCCCGCAGCCGGGTCAGCCGGCTGACCTTGGCGTTCAGGTCGGCGCGGACCCGGCGGGCCTCCTCCGCCAGGCCGGCCACCGGGCGCGGGGCCGGGGCGTACAGGACCTGCTCCACCGCGTCCGCGATGCGGTGGACGGACTCCGCCGCCGGAGGATCGAGCAGGCCCAGCCGCACGATCCGGGCCGCGGTCCGGCGCGGGGTCTGGCTGTCGTCCGGCGGGATGCCGAAGTCCCACGCCGTGTCGGTCAGTTCCTGCCAGACCGCCAGCGTGTGCAGCGCCGCGTCCTCGTCCGAGCGGCCGTGCCCGCCGAGCCGTACCCCTCTGGTCCGCAGCCGCCACAGCGCCGGCGCCAGCGGGATCAGCAGGGCCAGCAGCCCGCCGAGCGCCCAGGCCAGCGCCAGATACCACCGGGGGCCGTCGTCGTCCGAGCCCAGGGCCAGGGCCGGGGACTCGCTCGCGCATAGCTCGGGGCGCTGGCCCGCGCAGCTGTCGCTCTCCGAAGCGGACGGAGAAGGAGCCTCGCTCGCCGACTGCGAGGGGCGCGACTCGTCCGGCTGCGCGCTGCTGGACGAGTCCGGCTGGGTGTACGACGGCACCGAGCCACGGGTCGGCGTCGGCTCGAAACGCGTCCAGCCGACGCCCTCGAAGTACAGCTCGGGCCAGGCGTGCGCGTCCCGCAGCCCCACCGACACCGTGCCGTCACCCTGCGGGGTGCCCGGCGCGAAGCCCACCGCGACCCGGGCCGGGATGTCCAGCGAGCGGGCCATCGCCGCCATCGCGAAGGAGAAGTGGACGCAGAAGCCCTCCCTGTCCTTCAGGAAGCGGGCGATCGCGCCCGGGCCGCTGCCGACCTTGACGTCGGTGTCGTACTCGAACCCACCCGTCAGGGAGAAGTAGTCCTGCAGCTTGACCGCCTGGTCGTACCGGCTGGTCGCGCCCTCGGTGACCTCGCGCGCGGTACGGGCGACGACGTCCGGCAGCGAGTCGGGCAGCTGTGTGAACTCGCGCCGCAGCGCGGTCGGCGCCTCGGGCGCCTCCGCCAGCTGCTTCGCCGTCGGCCGCACGTCCAGGGAGCGCACGGTGTACGTGACACCGCGCGTGGTCTGACGGCGGTCGCCGACGACGGTCATGCCGAGCGGCTCGTACCGCCAGTCGCCGGGGATCTTCACGGCGCTCGGCGGATACGGCATCGGCAGCCAGTTCTGCGCGTACCAGTCGGCGGCCCGGACGGTCGTCACGACCTCGTTGCGCTTGATGTCCGGACCCAGCCCGAACGGGGTCGGGAACGGATCGGGCACCGCCTCGATGGTCCGCTTGGACGGCTGCCACGTCGTGCCGTCGAAGTCGTCGAGGGACACGATCCGCAGATACATGCTGGAGATGTCGGAGTTGTCGGTCCGCAGCGACAGGACCTGGCGGTCCTCCTCGACGTTCAGGCTGTCGCGCAGCGACACCAGCGGGTTCACCGCGGAGATCGTCCCGCCGCTCCCGCTGCCGGCGCCGATCCCCGTGCCCGCGGGGCCGAGCAGGCCGCCGTTCATGGCGGGCAGGGCGAGCGGCACGACCAGGGCGATGCCCAGGGCGAGCACACCGATCCGCCGTCCGGTGCGCACCGGCGCCACCGCACCGCCCGGCGCGGCGCCGGGGTGGCGCGGGGCCCCGCTGAAGACCCGGCCCCACTGGGAGAGCCGGTCGCGGCCCTCCGCGAGGAGCAGCATCAGATAGCCGACGGCGGCGACCACGAACCACAGGCCGTCCGCCGCCCCCTCGGACAGCCCCGCGGCCACCGAGTACAGCGCGAGCAGCGGCAGCCCGGCGGGGGCGGCGCTGCGGAACGTCACCGCGACGGCGTCCACCGCGAGCCCTATCACCAGGACACCGCCGACCAGCATCAGCCGGATGCCGGGTGTGAGCGGGGCGGGGGCCGAGTAGTGGTTGACGTCCTCGCCGCCCGCCTGCAGCAGCTCGCCGAAGTGCCGGAACGCCTCCGGTCCCGGGATCACCCCGAGCACGGCCTCGCTGCTCGCGAACGCCAGGGTCAGCAGGGCCAGCGCGACGACGGCCTGTGTGGCCACGGTCAGCGGCCGGGCCAGCGGCACCCGCCGGGTCAGCATGCCCACGCCGCTCAGGACCGCCAGCATCAGCGCGGCCTGCACCAGCCAGCTCACCGACATGACCAGCGGCAGCAGCGCGCAGGACGCCATCAGGGTGGCCGCCGCGGCGCACAGCGCCATCCGTGTCCGCCCGCTCATCCCCATGCCTCCCCGCCACCGGCCGCGGTGAGCCCGCTGCGCTCCCGGTCGGCCCGCCGCCACATGTCCTCCAGCGGGGCGCCGCGGGGCACGCCGAGCGCGGTCCAGCCGGCGTCGCGCAGCAGATGCAGCCGCTCCTCGTGCCGGCCGGACAGGGCCCCGGGGACGTCCGTCGCCTCCCGCGTCCAGGTCTCGCTGTCCAGCACGAAGGCGATCGCGCCCCCGCTGCGCTGCCGCATCCGGGCGGCCACCGCCGCCTGTTCCTCGTCCAGGTCGCCGAAGAAGGCGACCAGCAATCCTTCGTTGCCGCCGCGCAGCACGTCGTAGGCGCGCGACAGGCCCTCGTGGTCGGAGTGGTCGATCACCGCGAGGGTGTCCATCATCAGCCCGGCGGCGTCCGCCGACTCCTGGCTGGCGCCCGCGAAGCCGTCGGTGCCCTCGCCCGGCACCGAGGACCCGGTGTCCGTCAGCAGCCGTACGGAGAAGCCCCGCTCCAGCATGTGCACCAGCACGGAGGCCGCACCGGAGACGGCCCACTCGAACGCCGAGTCGGGGCCCGCGCCCAGGAAGGCGTCGCCCCGGGTGTCGAGCAGCACGGTGCAGCGGGAGCGCTGCGGCTGCTCCTCGCGGCGCACCATGAGCTCGCCGTAGCGGGCGGTGGAGCGCCAGTGCACCCGGCGCAGATCGTCGCCGTAGCGGTAGCCGCGCGGGATCACGTCGTCCTCGCCAGCCAGCGCCAGGGAGCGCTGCCGCCCGTCGCCGTACCCCTTGGCCTCGCCGCCGAAGCGGACCGGCGGCAGCGGCTGCACGCGCGGGACGACGGTGAGGTCGTCGTACGCCGAGAAGGAGCGGGTCAGCTCGCACATGCCGAACGGGTCGCTCAGGCGCAGCTGCAGCGGGCCCAGCGGATAGCGGCCGCGCAGGTCGGAGCGCACCCGGTAGGACACCTCGCGCCGGCCGCCGGCCTCCACCCGGTCCAGCACGAAGCGGGGCCGGGGACCGAGGACGTAGGGCACCCGGTCCTGGAGCATCAGCAGTCCGGTGGGCAGCCGGGAGACGTTGTCGATCCCCAGATGCACCCGGGCCTCGCTGCCGGCGGGCACACGCGCGGGGGACAGCCGCCGGCTGCCCGCGACCCGGTAACGGGTGCGGTACAGCACGGTCGCGCAGACCAGCGGCAGCGCGGCGAGCAGCAGCCCGACGCGCAGCAGGTCGCTCTGCCCCAGGACGTACGCGCAGACGGCGGCCGCGACGCCCGCCGCCAGGAAGGAGCGGCCGCGCGTCGTCAGACCGGCCAGTGCCGTACGGACCCCGCTGCGGTCACCGCGGTCCGCGTCGGCCCGGCCGGCCTCGCCGGAGGTCATCCGAGCCTCCGCGGCGGCTGATGGCCGTACGCGCCGGCGCCGCGGCCGAGACCGCCGAAGCCGCTCTGCTGATGGGGCGCGGCCGGCACCGGGGTGCTCTGCAGGATCTCCTGGACGACCTGCTCGGCGGTGCGGCGGTTGAGCTGGGCCTGCGCGGTGGGCAGCAGACGGTGGGCCAGGACGGCCGGGGCGAGTGCCTGGACGTCGTCCGGCAGCGCGTACTCCCGGCCGCTGAGGGCCGCCGACGCCTTCGCCGCGCGCAGCAGATGCAGCGTCGCGCGCGGGGAGGCGCCGAGTCTGAGGTCCGGGTGGATGCGCGTGGCCGCGACCAGCTCCACCGCGTACCGGCGGACCGGCTCGGCCACATGGACCCCGCGCACGGCGTCGATCAGCTTGACGATGTCGTGCGCGTGGGCCACCGGCTGGAGGTCCTCCAGCGGGGACACCCCGCCGTGCACGTCCAGCATCTGCAGCTCGGCCTCCACGCTCGGGTAGCCGACGGAGACCCGGGCCATGAAGCGGTCGCGCTGGGCCTCGGGCAGCGGGTAGGTGCCCTCCATCTCGACCGGGTTCTGCGTGGCCACCACCATGAAGGGGCTGGGCAGCTCGTAGGTGTGCCCGTCGATGGTGACCTGGCGCTCCTCCATGGACTCCAGGAGCGCGGACTGGGTCTTCGGCGAGGCGCGGTTGATCTCGTCGCCGATCACGATCTGCGCGAAGATCGCGCCCGGCTTGAACTCGAAGTCCTTGCGCTGCTGGTCCCAGATGGACACGCCCGTGATGTCGGACGGCAGCAGGTCGGGCGTGAACTGGATCCGCCGCACCGAGCAGTCGATGGATCGCGCCAGCGCCTTGGCCAGCATGGTCTTGCCCACGCCGGGGACATCCTCGATCAGAAGATGCCCCTCGGCGAGCAGTACGGTCAGCGAAAGCCGTACGACCTCGGGCTTGCCCTCGATCACACCCTCCACCGAACTGCGGACACGCTCCGCAGTGGCGGTCAGATCTGTGAGGCTCGCTCGATCGTCATAGGTCGTCACCCGGCCCTCCTCGGCCCGTTCTTACCGGGCCGACACAACGCGGACCGGCCCTCCCCTGGAACACGGGCACCACGCCTGAGACGGTGCGCGTGCTGCCACACTCGCATTCTTGCTGCCGTTACCGATTCGTGTCACTCGACTGTGGACAACTGCCTGCGTTATGTCGGTCTTAGGGGCTTTTGTGTGCCCCGCAGGGCGGGATCGACAGCGAAACGACAGGTGAAGCCGATGGTCACCAGGGGTGCGCGCGATGTCACCACGAGGTGTCGCCGGCCGGGGTCAGGCGGCGTCGACCTCGCGCAGCAGACCCGTCTTCACGTCGAAGACGAAGCCGCGCACATCGTCGTTGTGCAGCAGGAACGGTGAGGTGCGCACCCGCTGCATGGACTGGCGGACGTCCTGGTCGACGTCCCGGAAGGACTCCACCGCCCACGCCGGACGCTGGCCGACCTCCATCTCCAGCTCGTGCCGGAACTCCTCGGTGAGGGACTCCAGGCCGCAGTTGGTGTGGTGGATCAGGACGATGCTGCGGGTGCCGAGCGCCCGCTGGCTGATGGTGAGCGAACGGATCACGTCGTCGGTGACGACTCCGCCCGCGTTGCGGATCGTGTGACAGTCGCCCAGCTCCAGCCCCAGCGCGGCGTGCAGGTCGAGACGGGCGTCCATACAGGCCACGATGGCGACGCGCAGGACGGGACGGGCGTCCATGCCCGGGTCGGCGAATTCGGCGGCGTACTGCGCGTTGGCGTCGACGAGGCGGTCGGTGACCGTCCCGCTGCGGTCTATCGCGCTGTCGGAGCCGGCAGGAACCGATGCAGAAGTCGTCATACCCATGACGGTACTGGTCACATCGGCGCCGGTCCTGTCGTGAGAGGGGACAAAGAACGTCATCGAGGCTTGTTGTGAGCTAACCCACAGGGGTGGTGTGAGTGCCCCCATACGAGCGGTTTCGCCGCCCGCCGGGCGTCATCGGAACCCGTCGCGGCGACGCGCAGGCCGGTTGATTGACCGCGCGACACCGTGGACTAAAGTGACGCGAAGCGGGAGGCGAGACTCCCCCTGCTGGACAGCAAACCCCGGAGGCTCCGGCGACTTTCCGGAGACCTCCCCGCGTGCGCGGCGCGTACGTACGGCTCGGCCTCCTCCCGCTCCCGGTCGGCTGACGCTCCAGGCGCCGGCAGACCCCCCCTTCACGAGCGGCGGGAGACCCGGCGGTGCGTGCGCCGCCGGATCTGAGAGGGCCCAAGAGTGACAGGGCGCGAAGCGCTTCCCCACACGGACGGCGGGCGACGGGAGGACCGGCACGTCCCGGTGATGCTCCAGCGGTGCCTCGACCTGCTGGCCCCCGCCCTGGAACAGCCCGGAGCCGTCGTCGTCGACTGCACCCTCGGCCTCGGCGGACACAGCGAGGCTCTGCTGCGGCGCTTCCCCGAGGCCCGGCTCGTCGCCCTCGACCGGGACACCGAGGCCCTGCGCCTCTCCGGCGAACGGCTCGCGCCCTACGGCGAGCGCGCCCATCTCGTGCACGCCGTCTACGACGAGCTGCCCGACGTCCTCGCCCGCCTCGGCATCCCGCGCGTCCAGGGCGTCCTGTTCGACCTCGGCGTCTCCTCCATGCAGCTCGACGAGGCCGACCGCGGCTTCGCCTACGCGCAGGACGCCCCGCTCGACATGCGCATGGACCAGACGACCGGCATCAGCGCCGCCGAGGTCCTCAACACCTACCCGCCCGGCGAGCTCGTCCGCATCCTGCGCGCCTACGGCGAGGAGAAGCAGGCCAAGCGGATCGTGTCCGCCGTCGTGCGCGAGCGCGAGAAGGAGCCGTTCACCAACAGCGCCCGGCTCGTCGAGCTCATCCGGGACGCGCTGCCCCAGGCCGCCAAGCGCACCGGCGGCAACCCGGCCAAGCGCACCTTCCAGGCGCTGCGCATCGAGGTCAACGGCGAGCTGTCCGTCCTGGAGCGGGCCATCCCGGCCGCCGTGGAGGCCCTCGCCGTGGGCGGGCGGATCGCCGTGCTGTCGTACCACTCGCTGGAGGACCGGCTGGTCAAGCAGGTCTTCGCGGCCGGCGCGGCCACCACCGCCCCGCCCGGGCTGCCCGTCGTGCCCGAGCGCTACCAGCCCCGGCTCAAGCTGCTGACACGCGGTGCCGAACTTCCCACGGAGGAAGAGGTCGCCGAGAACCGCCGTGCCGCACCGGCGCGGCTGCGCGGCGCCGAGCGCATCAGGGAGTCCATCGAATGAGGGCCGAGAGGCAGGGGCGGACGCCCGGTCCCGGAGGGCACGCCGCCTGCGGGCCGGAGCACCGGACGGGGGAGGGCGCGTGAGCGGGAAACCCGAACTGAGGGGCCGGGCCGCCCGGCTCGCCCGGCTCCTGCCCGCGGGGGCCGGACGCGCCGCCCGCGCCCCCTTCGTCCTCCTCGTCGTCCTCCTCCTCGGCGGCGGGCTCATCGGACTGCTCGTGCTGAACTCCGCCCTCAGCGAGGGCGCGTTCCGGCTCGACGACCTCGAACGGGAGACGAAGACCCTCACCGACGAGGAACAGTCCCTCCAGCGCGACATCGACGCCTACTCCGCGCCCGACGCCCTCCAGCGCCGCGCCCGCGAACTCGGCATGGTGCCCGGCGGCGACCCCGCCTTCCTCGGCCCCGACGGCACCGTCAAGGGCGTCCCCAGCGCTGCGGCCGCCGGTCCCGCCGCCGCCCGCGACCCGCTCCTGCTCGCCCCCGAGGCCCTCACCGGTGACCCCGCCACACCCGGCACCTCACCCGAGCCGGACCCGGCCGCCACCTCACCGCAGGGCACGCCGGGCGCGTCCCCGGCCCCCTCCGACGCACAGCCCTCCCCGTACCCGACCCCCGGCAGGTGACGGAAGTGTCCGACAGGGAACCGCCGCGCCGCCGTGTGCCCGGACCCGCGAAGCCCGCCCGCTCCGGCGGCGCCCAGCGACGCCCGGGACCCGGCGCCCGCCCCGCCCGCCGCCCGGCCCGGCCCCGCCCCGGCGCCCAGGGCACCATCCGGCTCGGCAGCCCCCGCCCCCGGCTGCGCATGGTCGGCCTGGCCCTGACCCTCGTCCTCAGCGCCTTCGTGGTGCGCCTGCTCCAGGTGCAGGGCGTCGACGCGAGCACCTACGCCGCGAAGGCCGAGAAGAACCGCTACGTCGGCTACACCCTGGCCGCCGAGCGCGGCGGCATCACCGACCGCAACGGCGTGGCCCTCGCGACCAGCGTCGACGCGTACGACATCACGGCCGACCCCACCCTCTTCACCCGCGAGCAGCTCGGCGTCGACGACGGCCCCGAGCAGGCGGCCGCCCTCCTCGCGCCGATCCTCGGCCAGGAGCAGGACGACATCGTCAAGAAGCTCCGGCCGGCGAACAAGAACCTCCGCTACACCCTGCTGGCCAGCCGCCAGAGCCCGCAGGTCTGGAAGCAGATCAAGGACCTGAAGACGGCGCTCGCCACCAAGTCCGAGGCCGACAAGGCCACGGTGAACGTCCTCGGCGGCGTCCTGTCGGTCGCCAGCAGCAAGCGCGTGTACCCCAACGGCGACCTCGCCGCCGGGATACTGGGCTGGGTCAACGCCGACGGCAAGGGCGGCGGCGGGGTCGAGCAGCAGCTGAACGAGGAGCTGTCCGGCAAGGACGGCGAGATCCGCTACGCCCAGTCCGGCGGGCGGCAGGTCCCCACCGTCAACGCCACCGAGACCCCGGCCGTGCCCGGCAGCGACGTCGAGCTCACCATCGACCGCGACATCCAGTGGGCCGCGCAGAACGCGATCAGCGAGCAGGTCGCCAAGTCCAAGGCGGACCGCGGCTACGTCATCGTCCAGGACACCCGCACCGGCGAGGTCCTCGCCATGGCCAACGCACCCGGCTTCGACCCCAACGACCTGTCCGAGGCCAGCGGCGCCAACATGGGCAACGCGGCCCTCCAGGACGCCTACGAGCCCGGCTCCACCGCCAAGATCATGTCGATGGCCGCCGTCCTGGAGGAGGGCGTGGCCACGCCCGGCACGCATGTCGTCGTACCGAACCGGCTGCACCGCGGCGACCGGCTCTTCAAGGACGACATCGACCACGAGACCTGGTACCTCACGCTCAACGGCGTGCTCGCCAAGTCCAGCAACATCGGCACGATCCTCGCCACCGGCCAGCTCGGCAAGACCCAGCCGAAGGCCAACAAGGTCCTCTACGACTATCTGCGCAAGTTCGGCCTCGGCAGCTACACCGGGCTCGGCTTCCCCGGCGAGACCCCGGGCATCCTGGCCGCCCCCGGCAAGTGGTCGACGTCGCAGCAGTACACGATTCCTTTCGGCCAGGGCCTGTCCCTGAACGCCATGCAGGCCGCGTCCATCTACTCCACGATCGCCAACGGCGGTGTCCGCGTCGAACCCACGCTCGTCCGCGGCACCAAGGGCCCCGACGGGCAGTTCACCGAGGCAGCCAAGCCCAAGAAGACCCGGGTGATCAGTGAGAAGACGGCGAAGACGCTCGCCCGGATGCTGGAGTCCGTCGTGGACGACCGCGAGGGCACCGGCACCAAGGCGCGCATCCCCGGCTACCGCGTCGCGGGCAAGACGGGTACGGCGAACCGAGTGGATCCGGCCACCGGCAAGTACCGCGGCTACACATCGTCGTTCGCCGGCTTCGCACCCGCGGACAAGCCCCGGATCACCGTCTACTGCGCCATCCAGAACGCCACCCAGGGCAACTACTTCGGCGGCCAGATCTGCGGCCCCATCTACAAGCAGGTCATGGAGTTCGCGCTGAAGACCCTCCAGGTCCCGCCGACCGGGGCCAAGCCCGCCAGCCTTCCGGTCTCCTACAAACCCTGACCCCCTGATCAGCACCGAGCAGCCAGGAACCGCCCCGTGACAACGATCACCCCCGACCCCGGGAACCACGGCACCCCCCGCCCCTCACTTCGCCCGCAAGGGGGTACTCCCGGTACGCTCACCGCCGTGCCACACGCTGATCAGTCCCAAACCACCCAGAAGGGGCACCCCGTGACGTATCCGGGACCGCCCAGGCCGGTACAGGTCGCCGCCACACCCCTGGCGGAACTCGCCGATCAGCTGGGTGCCGCCACGCCGGCACAGCCGGACGGCGCCGTCGAGGTCACGGGCATCACCCATGACTCGCGGGCCGTCCGCCCCGGCGATCTGTACGCCGCCCTCCCGGGCGCCCGCCTGCACGGCGCCGACTTCGTGACCCAGGCCGCCGGCCTCGGCGCGGTCGCCGTGCTCACCGACCCGACCGGCGCCGAGCGCGCCGCCGCGACCGGCCTGCCGGTCCTGGTGGCCGACGACCCGCGCGGCCGGATGGGCGAACTCGCGGCCACCATCTACGGCCACCCGGGCCGCGACCTGCTCCAGATCGGCATCACCGGCACCTCCGGCAAGACCACCACCGCCTACCTCGTCGAGGGCGGCCTGCGCACGGCCCGCTCCACCGGCCTGATCGGCACGGTCGAGATGCGCATCGGCGACGAGCGGATCAAGTCCGAGCGCACCACCCCCGAGGCCACCGACCTGCAGGCCCTTTTCGCCGTCATGCGCGAGCGCGGCGTCGAGGCGGTCGCCATGGAGGTCTCCAGTCACGCCCTGGTGCTCGGGCGGGTCGACGGCTGTGTCTTCGACATCGCCGTCTTCACCAACCTGAGCCCGGAGCACATGGAGTTCCACTCCGACATGGAGGACTACTTCCAGGCCAAGGCGCAGCTGTTCACCCCGGCGCGCAGCCGGCTCGGCGTGGTCAACGTCGACGACGAGTACGGCCGCCGGCTCGTGAAGGAGGCCGGTGTCCCGGTCGTCACCTTCTCCGCCGAGGGCCACCCGGACGCCGACTGGCGGGCCGAGGACGTCCGGATCGGACCCATGGACGCGCGGTTCACGGTGATCGGCCCCAAGGACGAGCGGATCACCGCCACCTCGCCGCTGGCCGGTCCCTTCAACGTGGCCAACACCCTCGCCGCGATCGTCGCCCTGGCCGCCGCGGGCCTCGACCCGCAGACCGCCGCCGACGGCATCGCGGCCGTACCGGGCGTGCCGGGCCGGCTCGAGCGGGTGGACGCCGGGCAGCCGTACCTCGCGGTCGTGGACTACGCCCACAAGACCGACGCCGTCGAGTCCGTCCTGAAGGCCCTGCGCAAGGTCACCGAGGGCAAGGTGCACGTGGTGCTCGGCTGCGGCGGCGACCGGGACAGGACGAAACGGGAGCCGATGGGCGCGGCCGCGGCGCGGCTCGCCGACACCGCCGTCCTGACCTCCGACAACCCCCGCTCCGAGGACCCCCTCGCGATCCTCGCGGCCATGCTCCGGGGCGCCGCCTCCGTGCCGGCCCACGAGCGCGGCGAGGTGCAGGTCTTCGAGGACCGCGCCGCCGCGATCGCCGCCGCCGTCGCCCGCGCCCAGCCCGGGGACACCGTGCTGATCGCGGGCAAGGGCCACGAGCAGGGCCAGGACATCGCCGGGGTGGTCCGTCCCTTCGACGACCGCCAGGTGCTGCGCGAAGCCATCAAGAAGACCCAGGGATGAACTTGTGATCGCCCTCTCCCTCGCCGAGATCGCAGAAGTCGTCGGCGGGCAGACGTACGACATACCGGATCCGTCGGTCCAGGTCACCGGATCCGTCGTCCGGGACTCCCGTGAGGTGGAGCCCGGCAGCCTCTTCGTCGCCTTCGTCGGCGAGCGCGTGGACGGCCACGACTTCGCGGAAGCGGTCGTCGCGGCCGGTGCCGCCGCCGTCCTCGGCTCACGCCCGGTGGGCGTGCCCGCCATCGTCGTGCCGGACGTGCAGAAGGCTCTCGGCGCCCTCGCCCGCCATGTCGTCCGCCGGCTCGGCGCGACCCTCGTGGCGCTGACCGGCTCCGCCGGCAAGACCAGCACCAAGGACCTCATCGCCCAGGTGCTCCGCCACAAGGCGCCGACCGTGTTCACGCCGGGCTCGCTCAACAACGAGATCGGACTGCCGCTCACCGCCCTCAGCGCCACCGAGGACACCCGCTTCCTGGTCCTGGAGATGGGCGCGCGCGGTATCGGCCACATCCGCTACCTGACCGAACTGACCCCGCCGAAGGTCGGCCTGGTGCTCAACGTCGGCACCGCGCACATCGGCGAGTTCGGCGGCCGGGAGCAGATCGCCCAGGCGAAGGGCGAACTCGTCGAGAGCCTGCCCTCCGCCGAGGAGGGCGGCACCGCGGTCCTCAACGCCGACGACCCCCTCGTACGCGCCATGGCCTCCCGTACGAAGGCGAAGGTGGTCCTTTTCGGAGAGTCCGACGAAGCGGACGTTCGCGCCGAGAACGTGCGACTCACGGACAGCGGACAGCCCTCCTTCGTGCTTCACACACCCTCCGGGTGCAGTGATGTGACCATGCGCCTGTACGGTGAGCACCACGTGTCGAACGCGCTCGCCGCGGCCGCCGTCGCCCATGAGCTGGGCATGTCCGCGGAAGAGATCGCCACCGCGCTCTCGGAGGCGGGCTCCCTCTCCCGCTGGCGGATGGAGGTCACCGAGCGCCCGGACGGCGTGACGGTCGTCAACGACGCCTACAACGCGAACCCCGAGTCCATGCGAGCCGCTCTGCGCGCCCTCGCGGCGATGGGCCAGGGGCGCCGTACGTGGGCGGTGCTCGGCAAGATGGCCGAGCTCGGGGACGAGGCGCTCGCCGAGCACGACGCGGTCGGACGGCTCGCCGTCCGGCTCAATGTCGGCAAGCTCGTCGCGGTCGGGGGCAGGGAAGCGTCCTGGCTGCAACTGGGCGCATATAACGAGGGTTCGTGGGGTGAGGAGTCGGTGCACGTGTCCGACGCACAGGCGGCGGTCGACCTGTTGCGCAGCGAGTTGCGCCCAGGGGACGTCGTGCTCGTGAAGGCGTCCCGTTCGGTCGGTCTGGAGAGTGTCGCCGAGGCGCTGCTCGCGGGCGGTACCGAGGGTGAGGTCGCCGCCCGATGATGAATCAGATCCTGTTCTCGGGTGTCATCGGTCTGTTCCTGACCCTGGTCGGCACACCGCTGCTGATCAAGCTGCTGGCCCGCAAGGGCTACGGCCAGTACATCCGGGACGACGGCCCGCGCGAGCACCACAGCAAGCGCGGTACGCCGACGATGGGTGGTATCGCCTTCATCCTGGCGACGATCGCCGCGTACTTCCTGTCGAAGCTGATCACCGGCAAGCCGCCGACGTTCTCCGGCATCCTGGTGATCGGCCTCATGGCCGGCATGGGTCTGGTCGGCTTCCTGGACGACTACATCAAGATCGTCAAGCGGCGATCGCTGGGTCTGCGGGCCAAGGCGAAGATGGCCGGCCAGCTGCTCGGCGGCATCGCCTTCGCGGTCCTGTCGCTGCAGTTCGCGGACAACCGCGGCAACACCCCGGCGTCCACCAAGCTCTCCTTCGTACAGGACTTCGGCTGGTCCATCGGCCCGGTGCTGTTCGTGGTCTGGGCGCTGTTCATGATCCTGGCGATGTCCAACGGCGTGAACCTGACCGACGGTCTGGACGGCCTCGCCACCGGCGCCTCGGTGCTCGTCTTCGGCGCCTACACGTTCATCGGCGTCTGGCAGTTCCAGGAGTCCTGCGCCAACGCGCAGACCCTGACGAACCCGGGCGCCTGTTACGAGGTGCGCGATCCACTCGATCTCGCCGTCGTCTCCTCGGCGTTGATGGGCGCCTGCCTCGGCTTCCTGTGGTGGAACACGTCGCCCGCCAAGATCTTCATGGGCGACACCGGTTCGCTGGCCCTCGGCGGCGCGCTCGCCGGTCTCGCCATCTGCTCGCGCACCGAGCTGCTGCTCGCCATCCTCGGCGGCCTGTTCGTCCTCATCACCATGTCGGTGGTCATCCAGGTCGGTTCGTTCCGCCTGACCGGCAAGCGCGTCTTCCGTATGGCGCCACTGCAGCACCACTTCGAACTCAAAGGCTGGTCCGAAGTCCTTGTGGTGGTCCGCTTCTGGATCATCCAGGGCATCTGTGTGATCGTCGGACTGGGTCTCTTCTACGCGGGATGGGCAGCGGACAAGTGACCGACTGGCAGGGGAAGAACGTCACCGTCGCCGGGCTCGGCGTCTCCGGCATCCCGGCGGCCAAGGTGCTGCACGGCCTCGGCGCGAAGGTCACCGTCGTCAACGACGGCGACGACGACCGCGCCCGTGCGCAGGCCGCCGAACTGGAGGCGCTGGGCGTCACCGTGCGGCTCGGCGACGGGGCGACCCTGCCCGACGGCACCGAACTCGTCGTCACCGCGCCCGGCTGGAAGCCGGACAAGCCGCTGTTCGAGGCGGCCCGCGCGGCCGGCGTGGAGATCTGGGGCGACGTCGAACTCGCCTGGCGGCTGCGGGGCCCGGACGCGGCCCCCTGGCTCGCCGTCACCGGCACCAACGGCAAGACGACCACCGTCCAGATGCTCGCCGCCATCCTGCGCGCGGCGGGCCTGCGCACGGCGGCCGTGGGCAACATCGGGGTCTCCCTGCTGGACGCCGTCCTCGGCGACGAGGAGTACGACGTCCTCGCCGTCGAACTCTCCAGCTACCAGCTGCACTGGGCGCCCTCCCTGCGCGCCCACTCCGCCGCCGTGCTGAACCTCGCGCCCGACCACCTCGACTGGCACGGCTCCATGGAGGCGTACGCCGCCGACAAGGGCCGCGTCTACGAGGGCAATCGCGTCGCCTGCGTCTACAACGTCGCCGACAAGGCCACCGAGGACCTGGTGCGCGAGGCCGACGTCGAGGAGGGCTGCCGTGCCATCGGCTTCACCCTCGGCACCCCGGCCCCCTCCCAACTCGGCGTCGTCGAGGGCATCCTCGTCGACCGTGCCTTCGTGGAGGACCGGCACAAGAACGCCCAGGAGCTCGCCGAGGTCTCCGACGTCAATCCGCCGGCCCCGCACAACATCGCCAACGCCCTTGCGGCGGCGGCCCTCGCGCGCGCCTTCGGGGTGCCCCCGCGGGCCGTACGGGACGGGCTGCGGGCCTTCACCCCGGACGCCCACCGCATCGCCCACGTGGCGGACGTGGACGGCGTCGCCTACGTCGACGACTCCAAGGCCACCAACACCCACGCCGCAGAGGCGTCGTTGGCGGCGTACGAGTCCATCGTGTGGATCGCGGGCGGCCTCGCCAAGGGCGCCGAGTTCGAGGAACTGGTCGCCAAGTCCGCGCCGCGGCTGCGCGCGGCCGTGCTGATGGGCGCCGATCGAGCCCTGATCCGTGAAGCCCTGGCGCGACACGCGCCGGAAGTACCCGTCGTCGACCTCGACCGGACCGACACTGGGGCGATGCTCGCGGCAGTCCAGGAGGCGCGGCGGCTCGCACAGCCCGGCGACACGGTGCTCCTCGCTCCGGCGTGTGCCTCGATGGACATGTTCGCCAACTACAACCAGCGCGGTGACGCGTTCGCGGCGGCGGTCCGCGAACTCGGCGCGGGCGCCTGACGGCGGGTCTCGGCCACAGCGGGTGCTTCGGGACCCTTGGAGGACGCGTGACTCGGATGTGGCCGGACAGCACGTACGCCCTTGGCGAGGCGGTGAGCGCCGATGCCCGGTAGCCGTACCGGACGGCCCCCCGTCCAGCGGACCGTGCGGCGCCCCGCCGCCGCGCGCCCGGTGCGCGACAACGCCGTACGGCGGCTCCACCGGCGGCTGCGCCGGGCCTGGGACCGGCCGCTGACCGCCTACTACCTGATCTTCGGCGGCAGCCTACTTATCACCGTGCTGGGTCTGGTGATGGTCTACTCGGCCTCCCAGATCACCGCGCTGCAGATGTCGCTGCCCGGCTCGTACTTCTTCCGCAAGCAGCTGCTGGCCGCGGTGATCGGCGCCGGGCTGCTGTTCGCGGCCTCCCGGATGCCGGTGAAGCTGCACCGGGCGCTCGCCTACCCGATCCTCGCGGGTGCCGTCTTCCTGATGGCGCTGGTGCAGGTGCCCGGGATAGGAGTCGCGGTCAACGGCAACCAGAACTGGATCGCGCTCGGCGGCTCCTTCCAGATCCAGCCCAGCGAGTTCGGCAAGCTGGCGCTGGTGCTGTGGGGCGCCGACCTGATCGCCCGCAAGCAGGACAAGAAGCTGCTGACCCAGTGGAAGCACATGCTGGTGCCGCTGGTGCCGGTCGCGTTCATGCTGCTCGGGCTGATCATGCTCGGCGGCGACATGGGCACGGCGATCATCCTGTCCGCGATCCTGTTCGGCCTGCTGTGGCTGGCGGGGGCGCCGACCCGGCTGTTCGTCGGCGTGCTGTCCGTCGCCGGCGCGATCGGCCTGCTGCTGATCAGGACCAGCGCCAACCGGATGGCCCGCCTGCAGTGCCTCGGCGCGACCGAGCCGCAGTCCGGGCCCGTCGACTGCTGGCAGGCCGTGCACGGGATCTACGCGCTCGCGTCCGGCGGGATCTTCGGATCCGGACTCGGGGCGAGCGTGGAGAAATGGGGCCAACTACCCGAAGCCCACACCGACTTCATCTTCGCCGTCACCGGTGAGGAACTGGGCCTGGCGGGGACGCTGTCGGTACTGGGTCTGTTCGCGGCTCTAGGCTATGCGGGTATCCGCGTGGCCGGACGCACGGAGGACCCCTTCGTCAGGTATGCCGCGGGAGGTGTGACCACCTGGATCACCGCGCAAGCCGTGATCAACATCGGTGCGGTGCTCGGCCTGCTGCCGATCGCCGGAGTCCCCCTCCCGCTGTTCTCCTACGGAGGGTCCGCCCTGCTGCCGACCATGTTCGCCATCGGGCTGCTGATCGCGTTCGCGCGCGACGAGCCCGCTGCGCGAGCAGCGCTTTCCGTACGGCAACCACGCTTTGGTAAAAAGCGTGCGGGAGGCGCCGGGCTTGTTCGGGGGCCTCGGAGATGGAACACGATGCGACGGCGTGCCACGGCGGCGCGCTCGTCCGGAGAGCGGTGAATTTCGGTGCATGTCGTACTCGCCGGTGGGGGGACCGCCGGCCACATCGAGCCAGCGCTCGCCCTCGCGGACGCCCTGCGCAGGCAGGACCCGACCGTGGGGATCACGGCCCTGGGCACGGAACGCGGTCTGGAGACCACGCTCGTACCGCAGCGGGGCTATGAGCTCGCGCTGATCCCCGCCGTGCCCCTGCCACGCAAGCCCACGCCCGAACTGATCACCGTCCCGGGCCGGCTGCGCGGCACGATCAAGGCGACCGAGCAGATCCTGGAGCGCACCAAGGCGGACGCCGTCGTCGGCTTCGGCGGCTATGTCGCCCTGCCCGGCTACCTCGCCGCCAAGCGCCTCGGCGTGCCGATCGTCATCCACGAGGCCAACGCGCGCCCGGGCCTCGCCAACAAGATCGGTTCGCGCTACGCGGCCCAGGTCGCCGTGGCCACCCCGGACAGCAAGCTGCGCAACTCCCGTTACATCGGCATCCCGCTGCGCCACACCATCGCCACCCTCGACCGGGCCGCCCGCCGCCCGGAGGCGCGCGCGATGTTCGGGCTCGACCCCAACCTGCCGACGCTGCTGGTCTCCGGCGGCTCGCAGGGCGCCCGCCGCCTCAACGAGGTCGTCCAGCAGGTCGCGCCCTACCTCCAGCAGGCCGGCATCCAGATCCTGCACGCGGTCGGACCCAAGAACGAACTGCCGCACGTACAGCAGATGCCGGGGATGCCCCCCTACATCCCGGTAAGTTACCTGGACCGGATGGACCTCGCGTACGCCGCGGCCGACATGATGCTCTGCCGCGCGGGCGCGATGACCGTCGCCGAACTCTCCGCCGTCGGACTCCCGGCCGCCTATGTCCCGCTGCCCATCGGCAACGGCGAACAGCGGCTGAACGCCCAGCCGGTGGTCAAGGCCGGCGGCGGCCTGCTGGTCGACGACGCGGAACTCACCCCCGAGTGGGTGCAGCAGAACGTGCTGCCCGTGCTCGCCGACCCGCACCGGCTGTACGAGATGTCCCGCGCCGCCGGTGAGTTCGGCCGCCGGGACGCCGACGACCTGCTCGTCGGCATGGTGTACGAGGCGATCGCCTCGCACCGCCGCCAGTGACCGTATGACGGAGGGTAGGGAGCGTGGCCGGATCGACGACCGCCGAGCGCGGTGAACGCCAGCAGGAGTCGTCCGACCCGCCCCTCACCCGGCGGCGGTTGAGGCTGCCCCGGCTTCGTACGATCATCATTCTTTCCATCGTCCTGGTGCTGCTCGGCGCCGGCTCCGTCTGGCTGCTGTACGGCTCCTCGTGGCTGCGCGTCGAGCGGGTGTCGGTGTCCGGGGCCCGGGTACTGACATCGGAGCAGGTACGGGACACCGCCGACGTCCCCGTCGGCGCGCCGCTCGTCTCCGTCGACATCGAGGCGATCGAGGCGCGTCTGCGGCGCGAACTGCCCCGTATCGACCAGGTCGACGTGGTCCGTGCCTGGCCGCACGGAATCGGTCTGAAAGTGGTGGAGCGTACTCCGGTCCTGACGGTCCGAAGCGGGGAGGAATTCGTCGAAGTGGACAGAAAAGGCGTCCGTTTCGCAACCGCCCCCGAACCGCCGAAAGGCGTCCCCGCGCTGGAATTGACGGTCTCCCGGTCGAGTTCCGCCGCGGCGAGCCTGCGGCGCTTCGGCGAGGCCCGGCTGGTGCGGGAGGCGGTGCGGGTCGCGGGCGCCCTCCCGGCGTCCGTCGCACGGGGCACCCAGGTCGTCAAGGTCCGTTCCTACGACGACATCTCGCTCGTCCTGACCGGCGGCACGACCGTCGACTGGGGCAGCGGCGAGAACGGCGCGGCGAAGGCTCGCACACTCCACGCTCTCATGAAAGCCTCCCCGCGTGCGCGGCACTTCGACGTCAGTGTCCCCACGGCCCCGGCGTCATCAGGGAGTTGACGCACATCCGCGCAGGCCAGCACCCTGGTTGGGCAGCGACACGGCTGATCACATAGGGTGAAAAGAAAAACGGGAGGTTCGGCGTGTTCGTTGAACGTGCGCCACTTGTCGACTTAGTGTCCTGTTCAGAAGACTTCAGGGAACAGACACACTGGTAACCCTAAACTTCAGGGTTAGGGTTCGGGTCGGCGCTATGGACCGTCCCATTCGGCATCAGTCACCGGGTTCGCGAAGCGCACCGCTTCCGTCCTCCGGTGACCCGTAACTCGAGGCGAGAGGCCTTCGACGTGGCAGCACCGCAGAACTACCTCGCAGTCATCAAAGTCATCGGTGTCGGCGGCGGTGGTGTCAATGCCATCAACCGGATGATCGAGGTCGGTCTCAAGGGCGTCGAGTTCATCGCCATCAACACCGACGCGCAGGCGCTGTTGATGAGCGACGCCGACGTCAAGCTCGACGTCGGCCGCGAACTCACCCGCGGACTCGGCGCCGGAGCGAACCCGGCCGTCGGCCGCAAGGCCGCCGAGGACCACCGCGAGGAGATCGAGGAGGTCCTCAAGGGGGCCGACATGGTCTTCGTGACGGCCGGTGAAGGCGGCGGCACCGGCACCGGCGGCGCGCCCGTCGTGGCCAACATCGCCCGCTCCCTGGGCGCGCTCACCATCGGCGTGGTCACCCGCCCGTTCACCTTCGAGGGCCGGCGCCGCGCCAACCAGGCCGAGGACGGCATCGCCGAGCTGCGCGAAGAGGTCGACACCCTCATCGTCATCCCGAACGACCGGCTGCTGTCCATCTCGGACCGCCAGGTCTCGGTCCTGGACGCCTTCAAGTCGGCCGACCAGGTCCTGCTCTCCGGTGTCCAGGGCATCACCGACCTCATCACCACCCCCGGCCTCATCAACCTCGACTTCGCCGACGTCAAGTCGGTCATGTCCGAGGCCGGTTCGGCCCTCATGGGCATCGGCTCGGCCCGCGGCGACGACCGCGCGGTGGCCGCGGCCGAGATGGCGATCTCCTCACCGCTCCTCGAGGCGTCCATCGACGGCGCCCGCGGGGTCCTGCTCTCCATCTCCGGCGGCTCCGACCTCGGCCTGTTCGAGATCAACGAAGCGGCCCAGCTGGTCAGCGAGGCCGCCCACCCCGAGGCCAACATCATCTTCGGCGCGGTCATCGACGACGCCCTCGGCGACGAGGTGCGGGTCACCGTGATCGCGGCCGGCTTCGACGGCGGCCAGCCGCCGGCCCGCCGGGACAACGTCCTCGGCTCGGCCTCGTCCACCCCGGCGCGCCGCGAGGAGCCCGCGCCGGCGTCCCGGCCGCAGCCCGAGAGCCGTCCGTCCTTCGGATCCCTCGGCAGCGTGACGCCGAAGGAGGAGCCCGAGCCGGCGCCGGAGCCGGTGGCCGACGTCCCGGTCGCCCCGCCGGTCCCGCCGTCGCGGACCTACGCCGACAGCGCGGCGGAAGAGCTGGACGTACCGGACTTCCTCAAGTGATCCTTCTGACGTGATAGGACAGCGCGACACCGTGAGCGGCGCGCACTTCGCTTTCACCGACCGGTGGGGCGGGGTGAGCGCCGCTCCGTATGAGGAGCTCAACCTCGGCGGGGCGGTCGGCGACGACCCCGGGGCCGTCGGGGCCAACCGCGAACGCGCGGCCACGTCGCTCGGGCTCGACCCGGGCGACGTCGTCTGGATGAACCAGGTGCACGGCACCGATGTCGCCGTGGTCGACGGACCGTGGGGCGACGCGCCGGTGCCCGAGGTCGACGCGATCGTCACGACGCGCCGGGGACTCGCCCTCGCGGTCCTCACCGCCGACTGCGTGCCGGTGCTGCTGGCCGACCCGGTCGCCGGGATCGCCGCCGCGGCCCACGCCGGACGCCCCGGCATGATCGCCGGGGTCGTCCCGGCGGCGGTGGCGGCCATGACCCGGCTCGGCGCCGACCCCGCCCGGATCGTCGCCCGCACCGGACCCACCGTGTGCGGCCGGTGCTACGAGGTGCCCGAGGAGATGCGCGCCGACGTCGCCGCCGTCGAACCGGCCGCGCACGCCGAGACCAGCTGGGGCACGCCCGCCGTGGACGTCGCCGCCGGAGTGCACGCGCAGCTCACCCGGCTCGGGGTGCGCGACCGGGAGCGGTCGCCGGTGTGCACACGGGAGTCGCCCGACCACTTCTCGTATCGCCGCGATCGCACCACGGGGCGACTCGCGGGATATGTCTGGCTGGACTGAATGGACATGACGGACCGTAAGGACGAACTCGCCGAGAACCTGGCGAAAGTGGAGCGTCGAATCGCCGCCGCCTGTGCGGCCGCCGGGCGCTCCCGTGACGAGGTGACCCTGATCGTGGTCACCAAGACCTACCCCGCGAGCGACGTGCGGATCCTGGCGGAACTCGGTGTGCGGCACGTCGCCGAGAACCGCGACCAGGACGCGGCCCCCAAGGCCGCCGACTGCTCGGATCTGCCGCTCGCCTGGCACTTCGTCGGCCAGTTGCAGACCAATAAGGTCCGGTCCGTTGCTGGTTATGCCGATTTCGTGCAGTCCGTCGACCGGGCCCGGCTGGTGACGGCCCTGTCGAAGGAGGCCGTACGGCAGGAGCGCGAGCTGGGCTGTCTGATCCAGGTGGCGCTGGACGCGGGCGAGAGCGCGCGCGGCGAGCGCGGCGGAGTGGCGCCGGGCGGCGTCGAGGAGTTGGCGGGTCTCGTCGCGGACGCGCCGGGGCTGCGGCTGGCGGGCCTGATGACGGTCGCGCCGCTCACCGGCGAGTACGCGGGCCGCCAACGGGCGGCGTTCGAGCGGTTGATGGATTTGTCGACTGACCTGCGCCGAGCTCATCCGGCTGCGAACATGGTGTCGGCAGGGATGAGCGCGGACCTCGAGGAGGCCGTGGCGGCCGGTGCGACACATGTGCGCGTCGGCACTGCGGTACTCGGAGTCCGCCCCAGGCTCGGGTAACGTCGCCAAGAAGTCGGACCACAGCAGAAAATATGGTCAATGTCGCCGAAAGGCGGACGTAACGACCGCGTGGATCGAAGGCACTTGGCAGTCGTCAGCCGATCCACCACAGAGCGGAGGACTCAGAGAATGGCCGGCGCGATGCGCAAGATGGCGGTCTACCTCGGCCTCGTGGAGGACGATGGGTACGACGGCCGGGGGTTCGACCCCGACGACGACTTCGAGCCCGAACTGGACCCGGAGCCGGAGCGGGACCACCGACGGCACGAGCCGTCCCACTCATCTCACAGTGCACATCAGTCCCAAAGGGACGAAGAGGTGCGAATCGTGCAGCCGCCCGCGCCCCGCGAACCGGTGGCCCGGTCGGCTTCGCTGTCCGCGGAATCCGGGCGTCCGGCGCGCATCGCGCCCGTGGCGTCCATCACACAAGAACGCGCAAGCCTGGAGAAGAACGCACCGGTGATCATGCCCAAGGTCGTGTCGGAACGAGAGCCGTACCGGATCACCACACTTCACCCGCGGACCTACAACGAGGCCCGTACCATCGGGGAACACTTCCGTGAAGGCACCCCGGTGATCATGAATCTGACTGAGATGGATGACACAGACGCGAAGCGACTTGTCGACTTTGCGGCCGGTTTGGTGTTTGGTCTTCACGGCAGTATCGAGCGGGTGACCCAGAAGGTGTTCCTGTTGTCTCCTGCTAACGTCGATGTCACGGCGGAGGACAAGGCCCGCATCGCAGAGGGCGGGTTCTTCAACCAGAGCTGAGACGCACCACCGGAAGAGCAGCACACCCGACAGGGACAGGGGAGAGGGAAACACCAGTCATGAGCGTGGTCCTGCAGGTTCTTTACATCGCGCTGATGGTGTTCCTCATCGTGCTCATCTTCCGGTTGGTCATGGACTACGTCTTCCAGTTCGCCCGCTCATGGCAACCCGGCAAGGCGATGGTGGTCGTTCTGGAGGCCACCTACACTGTCACTGATCCACCGCTGAAGCTTCTGCGGCGGTTCATTCCGCCGCTGCGTCTCGGGGGCGTGGCGCTCGACCTGTCCTTCTTCGTACTGCTGATCATCGTCTACATCCTGATCACGCTCGTGCGGAGCGCGATGTGAACGATGTGACAGATACGGTCTTGCCGACTGCCGACGACTACGTTGAGGTGAAGAGATGCCGTTGACCCCCGAGGACGTGCGGAACAAGCAGTTCACGACCGTCCGCCTCCGAGAAGGCTATGACGAGGACGAGGTCGATGCCTTCCTCGACGAGGTCGAAGCCGAACTGACCCGCCTGCTCCGCGAGAACGAGGATCTGCGCGCCAAGCTGGCCGCGGCGACGCGTGCTGCTGCCCAGAACCAGCAGAACATGCGCAAGCCTCCGGAGGGCCCGGGCGGTCCGCAGGACCAGCAGCAGGGCGGTATGCCGCAGCAGGGCGGTATGCCACAGCAGGGCATGCGCGGTCCCGGGGGACCCGTTCCCGCCGGGATATCGGGCCCGCCGCAGCAGCAGATGGGTGGCCCCATGGGTGGTCCGCCCCAGCTGCCGAGCGGTGCCCCGCAGCTGCCCGCCGGCCCCGGCGGTCAGGGTGGCCCGCAGGGTCCCGGTCCGATGGGCCAGGGTCCGGGGCCGATGGGCCAGCCCCCCATGCAGCAGATGGGCGGCCCCATGGGCGGTCCGATGGGTGGCCCGATGGGCGGTCCCGGTCAGGGCGGCCCCGGCGGCGACAGCGCGGCCCGCGTTCTGTCGCTCGCCCAGCAGACCGCCGACCAGGCGATCGCGGAGGCCCGTTCCGAGGCCAACAAGATCGTGGGCGAGGCGCGTTCGCGTGCCGAGGGTCTGGAGCGTGACGCCCGTGCCAAGGCCGACGCCCTGGAGCGGGACGCGCAGGAGAAGCACCGCGTCGCGATGGGCTCCCTGGAGTCCGCCCGCGCCACGCTGGAGCGCAAGGTCGAGGACCTGCGCGGCTTCGAGCGCGAGTACCGCACGCGGCTGAAGTCCTACCTCGAGTCCCAGCTGCGTCAGCTGGAGACCCAGGCGGACGACTCGCTGGCCCCGCCGCGCACTCCGGCCACGGCGTCGCTGCCGCCGTCCCCGGCGCCCTCGATGGCTCCGGCCGGCGCGAGCGCCCCGTCGTACGGCGGCAACCAGACGATGGGCGGCGGCCCGTCGCCGGCCGGCCCGTCCTACGGCGGCCAGCAGCAGATGTCGCCGGCCATGACCCAGCCGATGGCTCCGGTCCGGCCGCAGGGCCCGTCCCCGATGGGACAGGCTCCGTCGCCGATGCGCGGTTTCCTCATCGACGAGGACGACAACTGACGGTCGGTAGTACGCCTCAGGCGTCGGCAGCGTTCAGGGCGAGGCCCCGGATTCAGTTCCGGGGCCTCGCCCTTTTGCTACGCGTGTTCACGGTGTATACGGCGTTTGTTCGGTGCTGGGTGTGATGTCCGACGCACACAACGCCGAAGGCCCGGCACCACCAAGATTTTTCCGGTGGGCCGGGCCTTCGCGTTCGGGGCCGCCGCGTTCAGGGCCTTCGCGTCGAAGGGCTGAGCGTCACGCCTTCCGGAGGCGGAACGTCAGGGTCAGGCCCTCGTCGGTGAAGGGGGCGCCGTAACCGGAGTCGTCCGCCTCGCCCTGGGCGAAGTCCGTCGCCAGGACCTCGTCGGCGATCAGCCCCGCGTGCCGGTCGAGCGCCTCGACCGCCGCCGGGTCCGTCGCCGTCCAGCGCAGGGCGATCCGGTCGGCCACGTCCAGGCCGCTGTTCTTGCGGGCCTCCTGGATCAGGCGGATCGCGTCGCGGGCCAGACCGGCGCGGCGCAGCTCCTCGGTGATCTCCAGGTCCAGGGCGACCGTGGCGCCCGAGTCGGAGGCCACCGACCAGCCCTCACGCGGGGTCTCCGTGATGATCACCTCGTCCGGGGCGAGGGCGACCGTCTCACCGTCGACCTCGACCGACGCCGTGCCCTCGCGCAGGGCCAGGGACAGGGCGGCGGCGTCCGCGTTCGCGATGGCCTTCGCCACATCCTGGACCCGCTTGCCGAACCGCTTGCCCAGGGCGCGGAAGTTGGCCTTGGCGGTGGTGTCCACCAGGCTGCCGCCGACCTCCGAGAGCGACGCCAGCGACTCGACGTTCAGCTCCTCGGTGATCTGCGTACGCAGCTCCGGGTGCAGGGCGTCGAAGCCGGCGGCGGCGATCAGCGCGCGCGACAGCGGCTGGCGGGTCTTGACGCCCGACTCCGCGCGCGTGGCGCGGCCGAGCTCGACCAGGCGACGGACCAGGACCATCTGCTGCGACAGCTCCGGGTCGATCGCCGACAGGTCCGCCTCCGGCCAGGACGCCAGATGCACCGACTCCGGCGCGTCCGGGGTCACCGGCACGATCAGGTCCTGCCACACCCGCTCGGTGATGAACGGGGTGAGCGGGGCCATCAGCTTGGTGACGGTCTCCACGACCTCGTGCAGGGTGCGCAGCGCAGCCTTGTCGCCCTGCCAGAAGCGGCGGCGCGAACGCCGGACGTACCAGTTGGACAGGTCGTCGACGAACGCCGAGAGCAGCTTGCCGGCGCGCTGGGTGTCGTAGCCCTCCAGGGCCTGGGTGACCTGATCGGTGAGGGCGTGCAGCTCGGACAGCAGCCAGCGGTCCAGGAGCGGGCGGTCGGCGGGGGCCGGATCGGCCGCGGACGGCGCCCAGTTGGACGTACGGGCGTACAGGGCCTGGAAGGCGACCGTGTTCCAGTACGTCAGGAGCGTCTTGCGGACGACCTCCTGGATGGTGGTGTGGCCGACGCGGCGGGCCGCCCACGGGGAGCCGCCGGCCGCCATGAACCAGCGCACCGCGTCCGCGCCGTGCTGGTCCATCAGTGGGATCGGCTGGAGGATGTTGCCCAGGTGCTTGGACATCTTCCGGCCGTCCTCGGCGAGGATGTGGCCCAGGCAGACCACGTTCTCGTAGGACGACTTGTCGAAGACGAGCGTGCCGATCGCCATCAGCGTGTAGAACCAGCCGCGGGTCTGGTCGATGGCCTCGCAGATGAACTGCGCCGGGTAGCGGGCCTCGAACAGCTCCTTGTTCTTGTACGGGTAGCCCCACTGCGCGAACGGCATCGAACCCGAGTCGTACCAGGCGTCGATGACCTCCGGCACGCGCGTGGCCGTCTTCTCACAGGTCGGGCAGGCGAAGGTGACCTCGTCGATGTACGGCCGGTGCGGGTCGAGGCCGGACTGGTCGGTGCCGGTCAGCTCCGACAGCTCCGCGCGGGAGCCGACGACCGTGAGGTGGTCGTCCTCGCAGCGCCAGATCGGCAGCGGGGTGCCCCAGTAGCGGTTCCGGGACAGCGCCCAGTCGATGTTGTTGTTGAGCCAGTCGCCGTACCGGCCGTGCTTGACCGTGTCCGGGAACCAGTTGGTGTTCTCGTTCTCCTCGAGCAGCCGGTCCTTGATGGCCGTCGTGCGGATGTACCAGGACGGCTGCGCGTAGTAGAGCAGCGCGGTGTGGCAGCGCCAGCAGTGCGGGTAGCTGTGCTCGTACGGGATGTGCTTGAAGAGCAGACCGCGCTCGTCGAGGTCGGCGGTGAGCTTCTCGTCGGCCTTCTTGAAGAAGACGCCGCCGACGAGCGGGACGTCCTCCTCGAAGGTGCCGTCGGGGCGGACCGGGTTCACCACCGGGAGGCCGTAGGAGCGGCAGACCTTGAGGTCGTCCTCACCGAAGGCGGGGGACTGGTGGACCAGACCGGTGCCGTCCTCGGTGGTGACGTACTCGGCGTTGACCACGTAGTGGGCCTCGGCCGGGAACTCGACCAGCTCGAACGGGCGCTGGTACGTCCAGCGCTCCATCTCCGCGCCGGTGAAGGACTGGCCGGTGGTCTCCCAGCCCTCGCCGAGGGACTTCTCGACCAGCGGCTCGGCGACGACCAGCTTCTCCTCGCCGTTCGTCGCGACGACGTAGGTGACGTCGGGGTGCGCGGCGACGGCCGTGTTGGAGACGAGGGTCCACGGGGTGGTCGTCCACACCAGGAGGGCGGCCTCGCCGGCCAGCGGGCCGGAGGTCAGCGGGAAGCGGACGTAGACGGAGGGGTCGACGACCGTCTCGTAGCCCTGGGCCAGCTCGTGGTCGGACAGGCCGGTGCCGCAGCGGGGGCACCAGGGGGCGACGCGGTGGTCCTGGACCAGCAGGCCCTTGTCGAAGATCTCCTTCAGCGACCACCAGACGGACTCCACGTACTCGGGGTCCATCGTCCGGTAGGCGTCGTCGAGGTCGACCCAGTAGCCCATGCGGGTCGTCAGCTCGGAGAAGGCGTCGGTGTGGCGGGTCACCGACTCACGGCACTTGGCGTTGAACTCGGCGATGCCGTACGCCTCGATGTCCTGCTTGCCGGAGAAGCCGAGCTCCTTCTCGACCGCCAGCTCCACGGGCAGGCCGTGGCAGTCCCAGCCCGCCTTGCGGGCCACGTGGTAGCCGCGCATGGTGCGGAAGCGGGGGAAGACGTCCTTGAAGACGCGGGCCTCGATGTGGTGGGCGCCCGGCATGCCGTTGGCGGTGGGCGGGCCCTCGTAGAACACCCACTCGGGGCGCCCCTCGGACTGCTCCAGGCTCTTGGCGAAGATCTTCTGCTCGCGCCAGAAGTCGAGCACCGCGTGCTCGAGCGCGGGCAGGTCGACCTGGGCGGGCACCTGGCGGTACGTCGGCTGTGTCATCAGCGAGCTTCCTCCGGCGGACTTGCTGCCTTCCGTCCGGAGGGACGAGAGCCGGCTCTTTCCGTGCGCCGGTGCGGCGCGCTCCCGCGGTACCACCCTCCTTGGCCCTCCGGTGCGGGGTGTGCGCCGGTGAGCCCCCTCATTGGGGTCGCGATACCGGTTCTACTCGCCGCTGCGATGACGCTGCTGCGGCTTTCCTCCGGCGGCTCCGGGGTGATCTTCACGTCGCGCTCGCCCCCGGGCTCACACCGTCCCCGGGTCGCTCTGGGCTGCGTACGCCGCTACTCGTCCCCATCCACGCTTTTCGCTCAGCCCAGTGTACGGCGCCGCGGGGACACCGGCCGACCGGATTTACGGCACCGGAGCGGAGGGCGCGCGGGCGGGCGGACGCGGCGCGCGGTGACTCGAATGGCGCGGCACGCCTGTTCGGATCCCGGGACGTCGTTCCCGGCGGCATACCCGGCGGGGAGCTGGGCACAACGGATGCAAGTCCGGCGCGCTCCCTGCGCGGGGCGGGCGAATCGGGCGGTGTGCCCCGTTGCCGCGGCACTCGAGTCGATTTATCGTCCCAGCACGATTCGCGAGCAAGATCATAAAATGTGAAGGGGCCGCGGCATGGTGGCGAAGAAGACCGCCGTACAGCAGTCGGCGTCGAGCGGCTCGACCCGTGCCGGTGCCTCCGGCCGCACGGTCGCCTCCGGGGGCGCGGCCAAGGATGTGAACGGCAGGAAGAGCGCTCAGGGGGGTGGGACCGCGAAGAAGGTGGCCGGGGCCGGCGCGAAGAAGGGGGCCACCAGGAGCACGGCGTCCGCGCGCGCGGACACCGGCGCGGCGAAGAAGAAGGCGAGCGGCGCCGGCGGGACGCACGGCACCAAGAAGACCACCGCCGGGAAGGCCTCCGGCACCACGGGCGGCGCGAAGAAGAAGGCGGTGGACGCGGGACGGGCGGCCGGGGAGCGGACGGCCGGCCGGAGCAGGGCCAAGAAGGCGGGCGCGGCGCAGGCCGCGGAGCAGACGGGAGCCACGACAGTGGTTGCGAAGAAGACTCCTGGCACGGCCACGGCGGCCAAGACCGCCGTTCCCAAGGCGCGCATCGCCGCGGCGGACCCCGGCGACCTGGCCGTACGCCCCGGTGAGGACCCCTGGACCCCGGAAGAGGTCGAGGAGGCGCGGGCCGAGCTGCAGGCGGAGGAGACCCGGCTGCGCGAGGAGATCAGCTCCTCCGAGCGGTCCCTCGCCGGTCTGATGCGGGACTCCGGGGACGGGGCCGGCGACGACCAGGCGGACACCGGCGCCAAGAACATCACGCGCGAGCACGAGCTCGCCCTCGCCGCGAACGCGCGCGAGATGCTGATCCAGACCGAGCACGCCCTGGAGCGGCTGGACGCGGGCACCTACGGTCTGTGCGAGAACTGCGGCGACCCGATCGGCAAGGCCAGGATGCAGGCCTTCCCGCGCGCGACGCTGTGCGTCGAGTGCAAGCAGAAGCAGGAGCGCCGGTACTGACCGGCAGGCGGGCGACGCGGGACGTGCCGTACCCTCGTCCTCAGTCAGGTACCTAGGTCGAGGGACTCACGTGGCAGAGGCGGAGCGCATCATCGGTACGCCGGACTCCCCGGAGACGGGGGACGCCGGGCCGGAGCAGTCCGACCGGCGGGCGAAAGACACGGCGGACGCCGAGCGGCCCCGGGGCAGGCGCCGGATCGCCGTGCTGTTCGGCGTCGCCGCGTTCGCGTACATCCTCGACCTCGTCAGCAAGATGTGGGTGGTCGCCGAGCTCGAGCACCACCCGCCGATCGAGATCATCGGTGACTGGCTGAAGTTCGAGGCGATCCGCAACGCGGGCGCGGCGTTCGGCTTCGGCGAGGCCTTCACCGTGATCTTCACGGTGATCGCGGCTGCCGTGATCGTGGTGATCGCCCGGCTCGCCCGCAAGCTGTACAGCCTGCCCTGGGCGATCGCGCTCGGCCTGCTGCTCGGCGGTGCGCTCGGCAACCTCACCGACCGGATCTTCCGCTCGCCCGGCGTCTTCGAGGGCGCCGTCGTGGACTTCATCGCGCCCAAGCACTTCGCCGTGTTCAACCTCGCGGACTCCGCGATCGTGTGCGGCGGCATCCTGATCGTGCTGCTGTCGTTCCGGGGCCTGGACCCGGACGGGACCGTCCACAAGGACTGACCCGCAGGCCGGGTGCGACGGGGTTTTCCACAGGCCCGTGCGGGCCGGCCTGCCCCGTCCGGCATACTCGACGGGTGAGCACGATTCCCGAGATCCGTACCCTGCCCGTGCCGGACGGCCTGGAGGGCGAGCGCGTCGACGCCGCCATCTCCCGCATGTTCGGTTTCTCCCGTACGAAGGCGGCCGAGCTGGCCGCGGCGGGGAAGGTCACGGTCGACGGGTCGGTGGTCGGGAAGTCCGAGCGGGTGCACGGCGGGGCCTGGCTGGAGGTCGAGATGCCGCAGGCCCCCGCGCCCGTGCAGGTCGTCGCCGAGCCCGTCGAGGGCATGGAGATCGTCCATGACGACGACGACATCGTCGTGATCGTCAAGCCCGTCGGCGTCGCCGCCCACCCCTCGCCGGGCTGGAGCGGTCCGACGGTGATCGGCGGGCTGGCCGCCGCCGGCTACCGGATCTCCACCTCGGGCGCCGCCGAGCGCCAGGGCATCGTGCACCGGCTCGACGTGGGCACCTCCGGCCTCATGGTCGTCGCCAAGTCCGAGTACGCGTACACCTCGCTCAAGCGCCAGTTCAAGGAGCGCACGGTCGACAAGCGGTACCACACGCTCGTCCAGGGCCACCCCGACCCGACCAGCGGCACCATCGACGCCCCCATCGGCCGCCACCCGCAGCACGACTACAAGTGGGCGGTCACCGCCGAGGGCAAGGCGTCGGTCACGCACTACGACCTCATCGAGGCGTTCCGGGCGGCCTCGCTGCTCGACGTGAAGCTGGAGACCGGCCGCACCCACCAGATCCGCGTCCACATGGCCGCCCACCGGCACCCCTGCGTCGGCGACCTCACCTACGGCGCCGACCCGACGCTCGCCAAGCGGCTGCGGCTGACCCGCCAGTGGCTGCACGCCGTGCGGCTCGGCTTCGAGCACCCCGGGGACGGGCAGTGGGTGGAGTTCGCCAGCGACTACCCGGCCGACCTCCAGCAGGCCCTCGACCAGGTGCGCGAGGAGACCTACGCATGAGCCCGGCCGTCACGTTCCGGGTCGCCGAGGACCCCGCCGACCGCGAGGCGTGCTTCGCGGTCCGCAAGGAGGTCTTCGTCGCCGAGCAGGGCGTCCCGCCGGAGATCGAGTACGACGCCTACGACGAAGGCGCGGTGCACGTGCTGGCGGTCCGCGAGGACGGGCTGCCGCTCGGGACCGGCCGGCTGCTGCACGGCGAGGCGGCCGCCGCGAAGACCGGCGGGGACCCGGCCGTGGGCTCGCTCGGGCGGCTCGCCGTGACGAAGGAGGCCCGGGGCCTCGGCGTCGGCGCGGCCCTCGTCCGGGCCGTCGAGGACGCGGCCCGCGTGAGGGGTCTCACGGCCGTCGACCTGCACGCGCAGACCCACGCCCTGGGTTTCTACGAGCGTCTGGGGTACCAGGCGTACGGACCCGAGTTCCCCGACGCCGGGATACCCCACCGGGCGATGCGGCGCGACCTGACGCAGTAGGGCGCGAACGCGCTGGTGGGACGCGCTGCGTGGCAGGCTTGAGTCCGTCCGTGGATGCCTACTCGTCGGAGCGCTGACCGTGGATCAGTTGGCCCTGCTGTTCGTGCTGTTGCTAGGGGCCCTGGTGAGCGTCCCGGTCGGGGACCGGATCGGTCTGCCGGCGCCCGTGCTGATGACCCTGCTCGGGATCGTCCTCGCGCTGCTGGAGTTCGTCCCCAACGTGGACGTCCCGCCCGACCTGATCCTGCCGCTGCTGCTGCCACCGCTGCTCTACGCCGCCGTACGCCGCACGTCGTGGCGGCAGTTCGCGGCGAACGTACGGCCCATCCTGCTGCTGGCCGTCGCCCTGGTCTTCGTCACCACCCTGTGCGTGGCCGCCGTCGCGCACGCCATCGTGCCGGGCCTGCCGATCGCCGCGGCCGTCGCGCTGGGCGCCCTCGTCGCACCGCCCGACCCGGTCGCGGCCACCGCCGTGGCGGGCCAGCTCGGGCTGCCCCGCCGTCTGGTGTCGATCCTGGAGGGCGAGGGCCTCTTCAACGACGTCACGGCGATCGTCCTCTACCACGTGGCGATCGCCGCCGCCGTGAGCGGCAGCTTCTCCCCGTGGCAGGCCGGACTCGACCTGGTCCTGTCCGCGGTGGTCGCGCTGGCCGTGGGGCTCGCCCTCGGCTGGGGCGCCTACAAGCTCATGGACCTCCTCGGCGACCCCACCCTGCAGATCGGGCTCTCGCTCCTCGTGCCGTACGCCTCGTACGTGATGGCCGAGGAGCTGCACGGCTCCGGTGTGCTCGCGGTGCTGGTCACCGCGCTGTTCCTCGCCGAGTACGCCACCGACGCCGACGACGTCATGACCCGGCTCGCCGGGCACACCTTCTGGGACATCGTCGACACGCTCGTCACCGGCGTCGCCTTCGGCCTGGTGGGCCTCGAACTGCACAACGCCATCAGCACCGCGTCCGGCCGCTGGGGCGAGATGCTCACCTGGGCCGGCGCGATCGTCGGGGTCGTCGTGCTCGTACGCCTGCTCTATCTGCTGCCGGCCAGCTGGCTCGCCAAGCGGATGCACGCCAGACGGGACGTCGAGGAGGAGATCCCGATGACCTGGCGCGAGACCGTCGTCATGTGGTGGTCGGGAATGCGCGGGGTGGCGTCCGTGGCACTGGCGCTGGCCATCCCCCTGGAGACCGACGCGGGCTCGCCGTTCCCCGACCGGGACGAGATCATCTTCATCGCGTTCGGCGTGATCATGGCGACCCTCGTGCTCCAGGGACTGACCCTGCCCTGGCTGGTCAAGCGGCTCGGCGTGGAGTCCGACAGCGAACAGGAGAAGGAGTTCGAACGGACGCTGGCGATCCGCGCGGCCAAGGCCGCCAAACGCAGACTGCGGGAGATCGAGGCCGTCGAGGAGCTGCCCGACGAGCTGTCCGAGCAGATGCTGCGGCGGGCCCTGGAGATCGGCGTGCGGATCAGCCCCGACCTGGGCGAGGAGGAGCGCCGGGAGGCCCACGATCAGCGGGTCAGACGGCTGAAGCGGGTGCGGCGCATCCAGGGCGAGCTGCTGAGCGCGGCCCGGCACGAGGTGCTCGCGGCCCGCAGCGAGCCGGGCGCCGACCCCGAGGTCGTCGACCGGGTGCTGCGCCACCTGGACGTGCGCAGTCTGCGCTGATCCGCCCGCCGGGGCCGGTGGCTTCGTACCATCTGATCATGGCTCGCAACGTTGTCATCAGTGGAGGCGGTACGGGGATCGGGCTGGCGACGGCCCGGTTGTTCGCCGCGGACGGCGACCAGGTGCTGCTGCTCGGGCGGCGCGCCGAGGTCCTGGAGGAGGCCGGGGTGCCCGGCGCCCTGACCTTGGCGGCGGATCTGAGCAGGCCGCGAGGGGCGCGGGCGGTGGAGCGCTTCGTCGCCGCCGAGTTCGGCACCGTGGACGTGCTGATCCACAGCGCCGGCGGCTCGGGCGGGCTGGAACCCCGGGTGGAGAGCGACGAACCGCTCGACGTCGTCCTGCACGACTGGACCCTGAACTTCGGCCTCAACACGCTGACCGCCGCCCTGCTCACCGAGGCGCTGAAGGACCGGCTCGCCGACCCCGGCGGGCGGGTGCTGTTCCTCAGCTCCATCGCCGCCTTCCGGGGCTCCGGCAGCGGGGCGTACGCGGCGTCCAAGGCGGCGCTGCACCCGTACGCCCATGATCTCGCCCGCCAGCTGGGGCCGCGCGGGATCACCGTGAACGTCGTCGCGCCCGGGTACGTCGAGGACACCGGCTTCTTCGGCGACGCGATGAGCGAGGAGCGGCGCGCCCGGCTCATCGCCGAGACGTCCAACGGGCGGGCCGGGACGCCCGGCGACGTGGCCGCGACGCTGCACTTTCTGGCCTCGCACGCCGCCGGCCACATCACCTCACAGATCATCCAGGTCAACGGCGGGGCCGAACGCGGGCGCTGAACCCGTCAGGGCCGTTCGGACCGCGCCGTCGGCTGCTGGCCGCGGGGCAGGGTGCGGCGGGCCGTCGGGACGCGGTCCGGGACCGGGAAGCCGGGCGGCAGGACCGCGTCCGCCGCGTTGACACGGGGCAGCGCGTACGGGTGCCGCTCGGTCAGCCAGCGGATCAGCTGCTCGCGCACCGTGACCCGCACCGTCCACAGGTCGTCCGCGTCCTTCGCGGTGACCAGGGCGCGGACCTCCATGGTGGAGGGCGTGGAGTCGGTGACGACGAGGCCGTGGTCGCGGCCGTCCCAGGCCGGGCACTCGCGCACGATGTCGCGGAGCTTCTCGCGCATCGCGTCCAGCGGCGCCGAGTGGTCGACGTGCAGATAGACCGTGCCGGTCATCTGCGCGCCGCCGCGCGACCAGTTCTCGAACGCCTTCGCCGTGAAGTACGACACGGGCATCGTGATCCGGCGCTCGTCCCAGGTCCGCACGGTCAGGAAGGTCAGGGTGATCTCCTCGACGGTGCCCCACTCCTCGTCGACCACGACCGTGTCCCCGATGCGCACCATGTCGCCGAAGGCGATCTGCAGGCCGGCGAACATGTTGCTCAGCGTGGACTGGGCGGCCACACCGGCGACGATGCCGAGGATCCCGGCCGAGGCCAGCAGCGAGGCGCCGGCCGCGCGGAACGCCGGGAACGTCAGCAGCATCGCGGCCACCGCCACCACGCCGACGACCGCGGACACCACCCGCATGATGAGTGTCACCTGGGTGCGGACCCGGCGGACCCGGGCCGCGTCGTGGTGCACCCGGGCGTAGCGGCTGTACGAGGTCTCCACGACCGCGGCGGCGATCCGGATCGCCAGCCAGGCCGCGGCCCCGATCAGCACCAGCGTGAGCACCCGGCCCACGGCGACGCGGTGCTCCACCAGCAGCTGGGATTCGTCGTAGGACCCTCTCAGCAGGGCCACGCACAGCACGACCTGCCAGGGCACCCGGGCGCGGCGCAGCAGACCCCACAGCGGGGTCTCGCCGTGCCGTTCGTCGGCCTTGCGCATCACGAGGTCGGTGGCCCACCCGATGAGCAGGGTGAGCAGGACCGAGCCGCCGATCACGAGCAGTGGACGGAGTATCGTCTCCATCCCTCGAACGTAACCAGCCTTCGGGGGGCCTGAACATCATGGTGGGTGAGGCGCTGGTCACGGCCTCGCCGGGGCGGCTGGCACCATGGCCTCATGAACATCATGCTGTTTCACTCGACCTATGGGCTCAGGCCCGCGGTGCGGCAGGCCGCGGACCGGCTGCGTGCCGCCGGACACGAGGTGTGGACGCCCGACCTGTTCGAAGGGCGGACCTTCGGGACGGTCGAGGAGGGCATGGAGTTCAACACGTCGATCGGCAAGGACGAGCTGCTGAAGCGGGCCGTCCTGGCCGCGGCCCCCTACTCGGAACGGGGACTGGTCTACGCGGGGTTCTCGCTCGGGGCGTCGATCGCGCAGACGCTGGCGCTCGGTGACGACAAGGCCCGCGGGCTGCTGCTTCTGCACGGCACCTCGGACATCGCGGCGAACGCCTCCGTGGACGACCTGCCGGTGCAGCTGCACGTGGCCGAGCCGGACCCGTTCGAGACGGACGACTGGCTCAGCGCCTGGTACCTCCAGATGGGCCGTGCGGGCGCCGACGTCGAGGTCTACCGGTACGCGGGCGCCGGGCACCTCTACACGGACCCGGACCTCCCCGACTACGACGAGGAGGCGGCCGAGGCCACCTGGCGAGTGGCACTCGGCTTCCTGGAAGGCCTCTAGAGTCCGGTCACACCGGGTCGTACGTGCGCTCGACCTTCTGTGTGCCGTTGCGGGTGCGGTAGGAGCGGGTCCACTTCGCGGTCGCGTCGCGCTTGGTGCGGTCGGACAGGACGTAGTAGTCCATCTGCGCGCGCTCGGCCGTGATGTCGAGGATTCCGTAGCCGTGCCGGTCGGTGTCGACCCAGTGGACGTGCCGGTTGGCGGCGCGGATGACCGGGGACGCGATCGCGGAGAGCGTGCCCTCGGGGACCTTCACGATGTCGTCCAGGTTGTCCGACGTCACCGAGGTGACGACGAACTCCGTGGCGGCGGAGGCCGACAGCGGGTAGGTGCCGGCGTCCACGGGGACGTCGTTCGCCCACGCCATGTGGATGTCGCCGGTGAGGAAGACGGTGTTGCGGATCGCGTTCGACCGCAGATGCGCGAGGAGTTCACGGCGGTCGTCCGTGTAGCCGTCCCACTGGTCGGGGTTGAGGGCGAGCCCCTCCTGCGGCAGGCCCAGCAGCTTGGCGAGCGGCTTGAGCAGATCGGCGGAGAGCGAGCCGATCGCGAACGGCGAGATCATCACGGAGTTGCCCACCAGCCGCCAGGTGGTGTCCGAGGATTTCAGGCCCGCCTTCAGCCAGTCGAGTTGGGCGCGTCCGGTGAGCGTGCGGTCGGGGTCGTCGACCTCGCCGTTCCCGACCGAGACCTGCTGGGAGCGGAAGGAGCGCAGGTCGAGCAGGGACAGGTCGACGAGCTTGCCGAAGCGCAGCCGGCGGTAGGTGGTGCCGGCGATCGCCGGGCGCACCGGCATCCACTCGAAGTACGCCTGCTTGGCGGCGGCCTGACGGGCCGCCCAGGCGCCCTCGGCACCCTCGGTGTGGTTCTCGGCGCCGCCCGACCAGGTGTCGTTGGCGAACTCGTGGTCGTCCCAGATCGCGATGACCGGCGCCTTGGTGTGCAGGGCCTGGAGGTCGGGGTCCGTCTTGTACGTGGCGTGCCGGACCCGGTAGTCGGCGAGCGTGACGATCTCGTGGGCGGGGGAGTGCGGGCGGACGACCTTGCCGCGGGTGCCGTAGTCCCCGGTGCCGTACTCGTAGATGTAGTCGCCGAGATGGAGCCAGGCGTCGAGGTCGCCGCGGGCGGCGAGATGGCGGTACGCCGAGAAGTAGCCGGCCTCCCAGTTGGCGCAGGAGACCACGCCGAAACGCAGGTTGGTCACCGCCGCGTCCGCCGCCGGCGCGGTGCGGGTACGCGCCGCCGGGGAGTCGGTGCCGCCGGCCGAGAAGCGGAACCAGTAGTCGGTGGCCGGTGACAGGCCGCGGATGTCGGCCTTGACGGTGTGGTCCGAGGCCGCGGTCGCGGTGGTCGAGCCCTTGGCGACGACGTTCATGAACGCCTTGTCCAGGGCGACGGTCCAGCTGACCTCGACGTCCGGGCCGATCCCGGAACCGGGGACCGCGTCCGGCGTCGGGGTCAGCCGGGTCCACAGCAGGACGCCGTCCGGCAGGGGATCGCCGGAGGCGACACCGTGCAGGAAGGCGGGGGCGGCGTCGACGGCGCGGGCGGGCAGGGCGCCGGCGAGCGGGCCGGCCAGAACAGCCGTCGCCGCCGCGGCCTTGACGACCGAACGGCGGCGAGGGCTGAGCGCGTTGTACTGATCGGATGATCTGTATCGACTGGTCACAGCCGAACAGGTTACTGAGCGGTACTCGCTCGGGCGGGCGAATCCGCGGAAATTCGCCCGCCCTTCACACGGAGGTCCGGCTTCCTTGCGGTCACCGCCGCTCGAAGGCGGAGATCAGCCCTTCAGCGCCGCGTCCACGGCCTTGGTGTACTCGTCCACCGTCCACGGCTGGTTGGCATCGGACTTCTCCAGGATCTTGCCGTCCATCACCAGGCTCGGCGTGCCCGTCACACCGTCCTTGTTGGTGTCGAAGGTCTTCGACATGGCCAGCGCCCAGGCGTCGTACGTGCCCTTCTTGACGGCGTTCTGGAACTCGGTGTTGCCCTTCAGATCGGGCACGCTGTCCGCCACCTTGATCAGGTACGCGTCGTCCTTGAACTTGTCCTCGGACTCCAGCGGGTGGAACTTCTCCGAGTACAGGGCGCTCTTGTAGGCGAGGAACGCCTCGGGGCTCACGTTCAGCGCGGCGCCCAGGGCGCTCATCGCGTTCTTCGAGCCCTCGCCGTTCGCCCCGATATCGCCCTCCTTCATCTGGTCGCCGTCGAGGAAGGTGCCGCCGACGAACTGCAGCTTGAACTTGCCGGCGTCGATGTCCTTCTCGACGGTCGGGCCGACGGCCTGCTCGAAGGAGGCGCAGACCGGGCAGCGCGGGTCCTCGTACAGCTTCAGGGTCTTCTTGGCGCTGTCCTTGCCGATGACGACGGTCGTGCCGTTCGTCCCGGTCGTGTTCGCCGGCGCGGTGACCTTGGCGTCGGTCAGCGACTCCCAGTAGCTGGGCTTGTTCGCCTGGACGACCGCGTAGCCGATGCCGCCGGCCGCCGCCAGGACGCCGACGACCGAGGCCGCGACGATGATCTGGCGCCTGACCTTCGCGCGCTTGGCCTCGCGCTCGCGTTCGGCGCGCAGGCGCTCTCGGGCCGCCGACTTCGCCGCCTGGCTGTTCCGCTTGCTCATTGGTGATCTCCATGCATGGGGACGCGCACACGTCGTGTGCGGGATACGTACGGGTGGGCCGTATTGCTCAGGGCGCGGTCACGCGAGGGTGAGCGCGGGGGAGCAGGGCGGCCCACGCCGTCCCAGGGAGTGCACGAGGAGCAGCAGGCGCGCGGTGGCCGCGCGGTGCGCCGGGCGGGGCAGGCGCCGGGCCGGCGACGTCAGCCGGACCGCCACCGCGGCGACCGCCAGCAGCAGCGGCCGGAACGTGGTCGCGCCGACGGCCCGCAGCAGCTGGGCCAGGGCCCGCTCGCCCCGGCGCAGCCAGGCCGCGGCCGCGAGGCCGACGCCGACATGGGCGGCGAGCAGGAACCAGGCGGTGGCCGGGTCGGCGTGCGCGAGGAGCCCGCCGAGCCGGTCCGGGTCGGTGCCGGTGACCTGGGCCAGCGGGGTGCCGACCTCGGTGCCGTCGCCGCACAGCACGTCCCAGCCGACGGAGGCCAGCGGGCCCGCGACCGGGCCGCCCGCCCTGCCGTAGCAGACGTGCTGCCCGGTGGTGAGGATCGTGTCGGCGGCCAGCTCCAGCGGGATCAGCAGCGCGGCGATCCGCCCGAAGCTCCGCTCCCGCCCGGCCAGCGCGTACGCCAGGGCGAACACGGCGGCCGCCAGCAGGGCCACCGTGTTCAGCGGCAGGGGCGCCCGGGACAGCAGGACGTGCGACGCCGTGCTCAGCGTCACCACGAGTGACGTGAACAGCGTCGCGCGTACCGCTCGCAGCTGGGTCCCGGAGATGTCCATATCGAAAGAAGAGTGTGGCATGAGAGGAGGTAAGGGACCCCTAAAGAGTGCTTGTGAGAGGTCCCCGGCCGCCGGTGGGCGACCCTTTCGTCACAGACCCGGGATCCGGCCGTTGCGGAACAGGTCCACGAAGATCTGGTGGTCGGTACGCGCGCGTGCGCCGTAGTCGTGCGCGAAGGAGACCAGCAGCTCGGCGAAGTTCTCCTCGTCGGCGGCGATCGCCGCGTCGATGGCGCGCTCCGTCGAGAACGGCACCAGCGACTCGCCGGAGGTGTCGTCCGCCGCCGCGTGCATCGCCGCGGTGGCCCGGCCGAGGTCGGCGACGACCGTCGCGATCTCCTCCGGGTCGTCGATGTCGCTCCAGTCCAGGTCCACGGCGTACGGCGAGACCTCGGCGACCAGCTGGCCCGAGCCGTCCAGCTCCGTCCAGCCGAGCCACGGGTCGGCGTGCGCCTGGAGCGCGCGCTGCGAGATCACCGTGCGGTGGCCCTCGTGCTGGAAGTACCCGGCGATCGCCGGATCCGTGATGTGGCGGGAGACGGCCGGGGTCTGGGCCTGCTTGATGTAGATCACCACATCGTTCTCCAGGGCGTCGCTGTGGCCCTCCAGCAGGATGTTGTACGACGGCAGCCCCGCCGAGCCGATCCCGATGCCGCGCCGCCCCACGACGTCCTTGACCCGGTAGGAGTCGGGGCGGGCCAGCGAGGCGTCCGGCAGCGTCTCCAGATAGCCGTCGAACGCCGCGAGCACCTTGTACCGCGTGGCGGCGTCCAGCTCGATGGAACCGCCGCCCGGGGCGAAGCGGCGCTCGAAGTCCCGGATCTCCGTCATCGAGTCCAGCAGCCCGAAGCGGGTCAGCGAGCGGGCGACGCGCAGCGCGTCCAGGAGCGGGCCCTGGGCGGTGTCCAGCGTGAACGGCGGCACCTCGTCGCTCTTGGCGCCGGTCGCCAGGGCGTGGATGCGCGCGCGGTAGGCCTCCGCGTAGATCCGCACCAGCTCGCTGATCTGGTCGTCGCCGAGCGCCTTGGCGTACCCGATCAGGGCGACGGAGGCGGCGAAGCGCTTGAGGTCCCAGGTGAAGGGGCCGACGTAGGCCTCGTCGAAGTCGTTGACGTTGAAGACCAGCCGGCCGTTGCTGTCCATGTACGTGCCGAAGTTCTCCGCGTGCAGGTCGCCGTGGATCCACACGCGCGAGGTGCGCTCGTCCAGGTACGGGCCGCCCCGCTTCTCGCTGTCGAGGTCGTGGTAGAAGAGGCACGCCGTGCCCCGGTAGAAGGCGAAGGCCGAGGCCGCCATCTTCCGGAACTTCACGCGGAACGCCGCCGGGTCGGCGGCCAGGAGCTCGCCGAAGGCGGTCTCGAAGACGGCGAGGATCTCGTCGCCGCGCTGCTCGTCGTTGAGCTGGGGGACCGACATCGCTGGGTGCCTCCTGGTGCATGTGTACGACAGCGTTTCTGCCGTATCGAACGGGCGGGCCCGCTGAAAAGTGCCCCGCAGGCCCTCGCTGTGAAGGTACGCGGGGGAGGCCCGTGCGTGTCAGTGCCGAGGCATAGACTTCGACGCTGTCCCCGGAAGTGTCCGCCCGCCTGTCACCGACTGCCCACCCGTCACCCGACCACCACCCCTCAGCGAGGCGCTTCGCGCCGCAGCGTTTTCCCCTGGAGGCCACGTCGTGTCGAAGCCGCCGTTCACGCACCTGCACGTCCACACCCAGTACTCGCTGCTGGACGGTGCCGCGCGGCTGAAGGACATGTTCAACGCCTGCAACGAGATGGGCATGACCCATATCGCCATGTCCGACCACGGCAACCTCCACGGGGCGTACGACTTCTTCCACTCCGCGCAGAAGGCCGGGATCACCCCGATCATCGGGATCGAGGCGTATGTCGCCCCCGAGTCCCGGCGCAACAAGCGCAAGATCCAGTGGGGCCAGCCGCACCAGAAGCGCGACGACGTCTCCGGTTCCGGCGGCTACACCCACAAGACGATGTGGGCCGTGAACAGCACGGGGCTGCACAACCTCTTCCGGCTCTCCTCCGACGCCTACGCCGAGGGCTGGCTGCAGAAGTGGCCCCGGATGGACAAGGAGACCATCTCGCAGTGGTCCGAGGGGATCGTGGCCTCCACCGGCTGCCCCTCCGGCGAGGTGCAGACCAGGCTGCGGCTCGGCCAGTTCGACGAGGCCCTGAAGGCCGCCGCCGACTACCAGGACATCTTCGGCAAGGACCGGTACTTCCTGGAGCTGATGGACCACGGCATCGACATCGAGCACCGGGTCCGCGACGGCCTGCTGGAGATCGGCAAGAAGCTCGGCATCCCGCCCCTGGTGACGAACGACTCGCACTACACGTACGCGCACGAGGCGACCGCCCACGACGCCCTGCTGTGCATCCAGACCGGCAAGAACCTCTCCGACCCGGACCGCTTCAAGTTCGACGGCACCGGCTACTACCTGAAGTCCACGGACGAGATGTACGCCATCGACTCCTCGGACGCCTGGCAGGAGGGCTGCGCCAACACCCTGCTGATCGCCGAGATGGTCGACACCACGGGCATGTTCGAGAAGCGCGACCTCATGCCCAAGTTCGACATTCCCGAGGGCTACACCGAGGTCACCTGGTTCAAGGAGGAGGTCCGCCGCGGCATGGAGCGCCGCTTCCCGGGCGGCATCCCCGAGGACCGCCAGAAGCAGGCCGACTACGAGATGGACGTCATCATCTCGATGGGCTTCCCCGGCTACTTCCTCGTCGTGGCCGACTTCATCATGTGGGCCAAGAACAACGGCATCGCGGTCGGCCCCGGCCGAGGCTCCGCGGCCGGTTCGATCGTCGCGTACGCCATGGGCATCACCGACCTCGACCCCATCCCGCACGGCCTGATCTTCGAGCGGTTCCTCAACCCCGAGCGCATCTCCATGCCCGATGTCGACATCGACTTCGACGAGCGCCGGCGCGTCGAGGTGATCCGGTACGTGACGGAGAAGTACGGCGCCGACAAGGTCGCCATGATCGGCACCTACGGCACCATCAAGGCCAAGAACGCGATCAAGGACTCCGCGCGCGTGCTGGGCTACCCGTACGCGATGGGCGACCGTATCACCAAGGCGATGCCCGCCGACGTCCTCGGCAAGGGCATCCCGCTCTCCGGCATCACGGACCCGAGCCACCCCCGGTACTCGGAGGCCGGCGAGGTCCGCGCGATGTACGAGAACGAACCGGACGTGAAGAAGGTCATCGACACCGCGCGCGGCGTGGAGGGCCTGGTCCGGCAGATGGGTGTGCACGCCGCCGGCGTGATCATGTCCAGCGAGACCATCACCGAGCACGTGCCCGTCTGGGTCCGGCACACCGACGGCGTGACCATCACGCAGTGGGACTACCCGAGCTGCGAGTCGCTCGGCCTGCTGAAGATGGACTTCCTCGGCCTGCGCAACCTGACGATCATGGACGACGCCGTCAAGATGGTGAAGTCCAACAAGGGGATCGACATCGATCTCCTCAGTCTCCCGCTGGACGACCCCACGACCTTCGAACTGCTCCAGCGCGGCGACACCCTCGGCGTCTTCCAGTTCGACGGCGGCCCCATGCGCTCGCTGCTGCGTCTGATGAAGCCGGACAACTTCGAAGACATCTCCGCCGTGTCGGCCCTGTACCGCCCGGGCCCCATGGGCATGAACTCCCACACGAACTACGCGCTGCGCAAGAACGGGCAGCAGGAGATCACGCCCATCCACAAGGAGCTCGAGGAGCCCCTGCGCGAGGTCCTGGACGTCACCTACGGCCTGATCGTCTACCAGGAGCAGGTGCAGAAGGCCGCCCAGATCGTCGCCGGCTACTCGCTCGGCGAGGCCGACATCCTCCGCCGTGTGATGGGCAAGAAGAAGCCCGAGGAACTGGCGAAGAACTTCACGATCTTCCAGGCCGGCGCCCGCAAGAACGGCTACAGCGACGAGGCCATCCAGGCGCTGTGGGACGTGCTGGTCCCGTTCGCCGGCTACGCGTTCAACAAGGCGCACTCGGCCGCGTACGGACTGGTGTCGTACTGGACCGCCTACCTCAAGGCGAACCACCCCGCCGAGTACATGGCCGCGCTGCTCACGTCCGTGAAGGACGACAAGGACAAGTCCGCGGTCTACCTCAACGAGTGCCGGCGCATGGGCATCCGCGTGCTCCCGCCGAACGTCAACGAATCCGTGCACAACTTCGCCGCCCAGGGCGACGACGTGATCCTCTTCGGCCTCGAGGCCGTCCGCAACGTCGGCACCAACGTCGTCGAGTCGATCATCAAGAGCCGCAAGGCGAAGGGGAAGTACTCCTCCTTCCCCGACTACCTCGACAAGATCGACGCGGCCGCGTGCAACAAGCGGACCACCGAGTCGCTGATCAAGGCGGGCGCGTTCGACAGCCTCGGCCACACCCGCAAGGGCCTCACCGCCCACTTCGAGCCGATGATCGACAACGTGGTGGCGGTCAAGCGCAAGGAGGCCGAGGGCCAGTTCGACCTCTTCGGCGGGATGGGCGAGGAGCAGAGCGACGAGCCCGGCTTCGGACTCGACGTGCAGTTCACCGACGAGGAGTGGGACAAGACCTATCTGCTCGCCCAGGAGCGGGAGATGCTCGGTCTGTACGTCTCCGACCACCCGCTGTTCGGTCTGGAGCACGTGCTGTCCGACAAGGCGGACGCGGGCATCGCCCAGCTCACCGGCGGAGAGCACTCCGACGGCGCGGTCGTCACCATCGGCGGCATCATCTCGGGCCTCCAGCGCAAGATGACCAAGCAGGGCAACGCCTGGGCGATCGCCACTGTCGAGGACCTCGCGGGCTCGATCGAGTGCATGTTCTTCCCGGCGACCTACCAGCTCGTGTCGACCCAACTCGTCGAGGACGCCGTGGTGTTCGTCAAGGGCCGTCTCGACAAGCGCGAGGACGTGCCGCGGCTCGTCGCGATGGAGCTGCAGGTCCCCGACCTGTCCAACGCGGGCGCCAACGCGCCGGTGATCCTCACCATCCCGGCCACGCGGGTCACCCCGCCGATGGTCAGCCGGCTCGGCGAGATCCTCAGCCACCACAAGGGCGAGAGCGAGGTCCGCATCAAGCTCCAGGGGCCGACCAAGACGACGGTGCTGCGCCTCGACCGGCACCGGGTGAAGCCCGATCCGGCGCTGTTCGGCGACTTGAAGGTGCTGCTCGGCCCGTCCTGCCTGGCCGGCTGACCGGCCGCCGCAGGAGCCGTTACGAAAGGGGCGCGTCCCGCACGGGACGCGCCCCTTTCGGCATGCCTGGGTCTCAACAACCCTTACGCGGAGATCAGTTGTGACCGAAGCGCTTCTGCCGGCCCTTGCGGGCGATGTCGCCCGGGCTCGCCTGCGCGAGGGCGGGCTCGGCCGGGGGCTCCATCACCGTCGTGGTCTCGTTCTGCCGGGCACCACGCGCGGACTGGGGCTGCTTACGGTCCTGCTTCTTGTTCTTGGCCATGGTGATCTGCCTCCTGTGGGGGATCTAGGGGCCAGGGCCGGGACCAGATTCACATAGCCAGACAAAGAGTGCATGTCGGATAATTACCCTGTGTAGTGGCGGTTGTCGGGGCGCCCGCCCCGCCGGGGCGCCGGCCCGATCCGCCGAAACGCCACGCCGAAGATCGAGTTCGGCCCGTTAACCCCCGCACGGTCGGGCAGACTCGAAGGAAGCCTGAAGCAAACCTCCCGGGAAGAGGGTGAGTCGTGTGGACCGCTGCATCGTCCTGGTGGACGCCGGGTATCTGCTGGGGGCCGCCGCCAGCCTGCTCGCCGGGGAACCCTCCCGGTCCCGGATCAGCGTCGACCACGCCGCCCTCATCCAGGCGTTGCGCGCCTGCGCCGAGTCGGACACCCAGCAGCCCCTGCTGCGCATCTACTGGTTCGACGGCGCACCCGACCGGGTCCCGCAGCCCGAGCACCGCCGGCTGCGGGTGATGCCGCGGGTCACCGTCCGGCTGGGCGCCCTGACCCGCAGCGACGGCCGCTGGGCGCAGAAGGGCGTGGACGCCGCGATGCACGCCGAACTCACCGAGCTCGCCCGCAACCGCGCGTGCTCCGACGTCGTCCTCGTCACCGGCGACGGGGATCTGCTGCCGGGCATGATGGCCGCCAAGGAGCACGGGGTCGCCGTCCATCTGTGGGCCGTGCAGGCCGCCGACGGCGACTACAACCAGTCCGAGGACCTGGTGGCCGAGGCGGACGAGCGGCGTGTGCTCGACCGGGCCTGGATCACCCAGGCCGTACGCGCCAAGGAGCTGACCGGCGTGTGCGCGCCGCCGCCGGTGCCGCGTCCGGAGATCGCCGCGATCCTCTCCGCGCCGCTGCCCGACTCCGCGCTCGGCGCGACGGGCGAGCGGCGCCCCGAGGAGCCCGAGCACGCGCCCGCCGCCTCGGCCGACACCGGCGCACCGGAGCGCGTCCCGGCGCCCAAGGGCGTCCCCACGCCCAAGGACCTCGCCGCCCTGCGCGCACCCGGCGTCCAGACCGCCCAGCCGGCGAGCGCCACCCTGCGCTGGTCCTCGGACAAGGGCTGGGTCGACCGTCCCGGCACCGCGGCCGAGCCGCCCGAGATCGCCTCCATGCCGACCCTCGCGCAGCTGACCACCGCCGAGCAGCGCTGGGCCGACCGCGAGGAGGACATCACGACGGTCGGCGGCGACCCGTACGAGGTCGGACAGGTCTTCGCGCGCCGCTGGATGGGGCGGCTCGGGGAGCAGGGGCATCTGCAGAAGCTGTCCGCGATGTACCCGCGCATCCCGCACCGCATCGACGGCGAGCTGCTGCGCTACGCGGCCCGCTTCGGCCTGCTCGCCCACAAGGACGACCAGATCGACGAACACGACCGGTACGCGATCAGGGCGGGCTTCTGGCGCGAGATCGACGTGCGCACGGCGGAACACGCGCCGGCGGCCGACTGACGGACGCGGTCCCGTACGGCGTGTCGGAGGTGCGGGGCGAGCTGGGGAAACGGCCGTATCCGGCGACCCGGGGACGGATCGGGGCGGCGGACCCCGTAGTCTCGTGCCTTGTGAGTACGCGCGCGGGACAGGCACTTCGGCACGGTGGTGACGTCGTGTGTGCCGTGCGCGGGCTGACCAAGACCTACCCGGCCGTCCGGGGGCGCCGCGGCACGCCCGGCACGCCCGCGCTGCGGGCCACCGACGACGTGCGGCTCGACATCGCCCAGGGCGAGATCTTCGGGCTGCTCGGACCCAACGGGGCCGGCAAGACCACCCTCGTACGGCAGCTGACCGGGCTGATGCGGCCCGACTCCGGCAGCGTCGAGATCCTCGGGCACGACATCGTGCGCCACCCCGAGCGGGCCGCGCGCATCCTCGCCTACCTCGGCCAGGAGTCGACGGCCCTGGACGAGCTGACCGTCTCCCTCGCCGCCGAGACCACCGGCCGGCTGCGCGGCCTGGACGCCCGCACGGCCCGGGCCGAGCGCGACGACGTCCTCGACGAGCTGGGGCTCACCCCGATCGCCGGACGGCCCCTGCGCAAGCTCTCCGGCGGACAGCGCCGGCTGGCCTGCTTCGCCGCCGCGCTGGTGGGGGAGCGGCCGCTGCTCGTCCTGGACGAGCCGACCACCGGCATGGACCCGGTGGCCCGGCGGGCCGTCTGGTCGGCCGTGGACCGCCGGCGCGCCGAGCGGGGCACCACGGTGCTGCTCGTCACCCACAACGTCATCGAGGCCGAGACCGTCCTCGACCGGGTCGCCGTCCTCGACCGGGGCCGGGTCATCGCCTGCGACACGCCGTCCGGGCTCAAGGAGCGCGTGGCCGGCGAGGTCCGTGTCGAGCTGCTGTGGCGGGAGCGGGCGCCGCTGGAGGTGCCCGAGGTCGCCGCGCTCCAGGACCGCGCCGTCGAGTCCGGCCGCCGCTGGACCCTGCGCCTCGCCCCCGAGGAGGCCCGCACGGTCGTCGCCACCGTCACCGGCGGCGCCGCCTTCGCCGCACTGGACGACTTCACCCTCGCCACGCCCAGCCTGGAGGACGTCTACCTGGCGCTGGGCGGTGCCGCGCAGAAGGGCCTGGTGAAGGCGTGAGCGAGCGGACCGCCGCATCCGTACTGGACGGTGTACGGAGCAGGGCCACCGTTGTGTCGATCCCCTGTGCGAAAGGGAGCAGCGCCACGTGAGTGTCGTACCCGCCGAGGTTCTGCCGGGCGGTGCCCTGGCCGCGGACCGGACGTCCGGCCGGGCCCCGGCCGAGCTGGGGCCGCGCGCACGGCTGTGGCCGTCGCTGTGCGCCGTGTACCGGGCGCAGCTGTCCCGGGCGCGGGTCGCGCGCATCCCGCTGCTGTTCGTGGCGACCTTCCAGTCGGTCGGGATCATGATCCTGATGCGCGGTGTCGTCGACGGCGGGGCCGAGGCGCAGGCCGTGGTGGCCGGGTCGTCGGTGCTGGTCGTCGCCTTCGTCGCGCTGAACCTGCTCGCCCAGTACTTCGGGCAGCTGCGCGCCAGCGGCGGGCTCGACCACTACGCCACGCTTCCGGTGCCGCCCGCCGCCGTGGTGCTCGGCGCGGCCGGCGCGTACGCCTCCTTCACGGTGCCCGGGACCGTCGTGACGGCCGTGTTCGGCTGCCTGCTGTTCGGGCTGCCGATGACGCACCTGTGGATCCTCGTCGCCGTGATCCCGCTGGCCGGAGCCGCGCTCGCCGGGCTCGGCGCCGCCCTCGGACTGCTCGCCCCGCGCCCCGAGCTGGCCACGCTGCTCGGGCAGCTCGGTATGTCCGCCGCCCTGCTGCTGGGCGTCCTGCCCGCCGACCGGATGCCGGAGGTGGTCCGGTTCGCCCGCGACCTGCTGCCCTCGACGTACGGCGTGGAGGCGTTCGCGCGGACCTTCGGGGAGCGGCCCGGCTGGGGGTTCGTCCTCGGTGACCTGGCCGTGTGCGCGGGCGTCGGCGTCGTCTCGCTGGCCGTCGCCACCTGGGCGTACCGCCGGGCGGCCGTCCGGTGACGCGCCGCACGGGGCGGCCTGGCACGATGGCAGGGTGACCGCTCCGCTGACTCCTCCACCGCCGCCGCGTGACCCGTCCTCCCCCGGGGGATGGCAGCAGCCCGCTGCCGGGTACACGGCCGCCGTGCCGCACGACGCCATATCCGACGCCGCCGGGGGCCCGCCGCCCGGCCCGTACGGCGCGCCGTCGTACGGGCAGGACGGTCCCGGGATGAAGGCCGAGCTGCGCGAGGGCGCCGTCGTCACGGTCGTGGTCGCGCTTCTCGGCGCGCTTCTCGGGGTGCTGTGGTGGCGGCTGGCGCCGAGCGTGCCGCTCGTCGGGGACGTCGTCGACGACGGCTGGGTCGTGTACTTCAAGGACTCCGAGGGCGAGCAGGCCATCGGGGTGGACGGCACCTTCACCCTGCTCGCGCTCGCGTTCGGCCTGGTGAGCGCCGTGGCCGTGTTCCTGTGGCGGCGGCGCGGCGGGGTGCCGCTGGTGGTGGGGCTCGCCCTGGGCGGCTTCCTCGGGTCGCTGCTGGCCTGGCGGATCGGGGTCTGGCTCGGCCCCACGGAGAACGTCATCGCCCACGCCAAGGCGGTGGGCAAGGGCGTCACCTTCTCGGCGCCCCTCAAGCTGGGCGCGAAGGGGGCCTGGCTGGCCTGGCCGCTCGCGGCCCTGATCGTGCACCTCGGCCTGACCGCGCTGTTCGGTCCCCGGGAGCCGGACCCGTACGAGAAGCAGCCCCCGCCGAAGGACCCGCACGGCTCACCGGCGGCCTGAGGCCGGGTGCCCAGGGGGCGGATCGGCCCCCTGAGCGGTGGACCGTCACGTCACGCCGGGCGGCGTCCGTGGTTCGAACGGCCCTTCTTGATACGCCACTTGCGTTTGCGCGTCCTCTTCGATATGTCCTTGGTACTTAACCGAGGACGGGCCCGCCGTCGAGGGCTCATACACGCCAGGTGGAGGGCTCACGCACGTCCGACGGGAGCGAGGACCGCGCCGGTGAGCGCCGCCAGATCGGCGGGCGCGAGCTCCACCTCCAGGCCCCGGCGGCCCGCCGAGACACAGATCGTGTCGTGGTCCGAGGCCGAGGCGTCCAGCACCGTGCGCAGCCTCTTGCGCTGGCCCAGCGGCGAGATGCCGCCCCGCACATAGCCGGTGGTGCGCTCCGCGAGCGCCGGGTCCGCCATCGCGGCCCGCTTGCCGCCGACCGCCGCCGCCAGCGCCTTCAGGTCCAGCTGGCCCGCCACCGGGACCACCGCCACGGTCAGGGCGCCGTCCACGTCCGCGACCAGCGTCTTGAAGACCCGGTCCGGCGAGACGCCCATCGCCTGCGCGGCCTCCTCGCCGTACGAGGGATGCGCGGGGTCGTGGTCGTAGGAGTGGACGGTGTAGGCGACACCGGCCGCGGTCAGCGCGACCGTGGCCGGGGTTCCGCCGGACTGCTGCTGCTTCTTCGACTTCTTCGCCATGGTGGCCGTTCCCCAGGGGTGGTGCGTCAGTTGAGGCTGGTCGGTCCGCGGGTCAGGTCCGACGCCGGGAGCGAGGGCAGGGTACGGATGATCGAGGTCTCGGCGCGAAGGAGTTTCAGCTCGTCGCGCAGCCGGGACGCGGTGTCCGGGGCCTGGAGGAGCCGCTGCTTGGTCGGGGTGTCCAGCATCATCGCGGCGGCCACCAGGTAGGACACGACCGACGGCTGGTCCGGCAGGTCGGCGGTGGTGGACACGGACCGCTCACGGGCGCCGGCCAGCCGCTTCTGGTACTGCCGGAAGGCCCGCAGCACGCCTTCGGCGAGCGCTCCGGCCTCGTCGCCCGGCTCCTCGGTGAGCTCCTCCAGTTCGGCCGTCAGGAACGGACCCGACGCGTCCACGGAGACGAGCCGCACCCGGGTCGTGCCGGTCGCCAGCACCTCGAAGGTGCCGTCGGCCCGCTCCCGGATCGTCGCCGCGTCCGCGACGCACGCCACGGAGTGGAAGGCGGCCAGCGGGTCGGGGCCGAAGCCCGCGGCGGGGCCGCGCTCGGGCACGGCGGTCGGGTCCGGCATCCCGGGGGCGGCGACGGCCACCTCGTGGCCGTCCCGGATGGCGACCACGGCGAACCGGCGCGGATCCTCCTCGGGGGTCTTGAGGAGTTCGCGCATCATGGCGCGATACCGCTCCTCGAAGACGTTCAGCGGCAGGACGAGCCCCGGGAAAAGCACCGAGTTCAGCGGGAAGAGCGGAAGGCGGACGGTCACGGCGCCAAAGCCTAGTGGTCGCGCCGGCCGGCACGACGGGCGCGCCCACCTGGTGGATGCCCGGCGCGCCCCCTGGCCGGGGCCGCGCGCCGCCGCACCTGGTGCCGCACCTCCAGGAAACGGCCCAGCGGATCGTCCGCGGACCGGCTCCACGGGTAGGACGTGGCGTGCGGCCCGATCAGCCGCAGCTGCTCCAGGGCGTCGTCCCAGCGGCCGAGCTCCACGAGGACGCAGGTCAGCTTGTTGCGTACGGCCGCGAGCCACAGGTCGGCCGCCGGGAACCGGGCCGAGAGCGCGACGGCCCGGTCGGCGGCGGCGTGCAGCCGCTCCGGGGGCACTCCGGGGCCGCACCCGTCGTTCAGGTAGGCCAGCGCCGCCCGGGCCGGCAGGGCCTGGACGAGGGAGTCGGCGGGGGCGTCCTGAGCGGCGCGGTCGGCGAAGTCCAGGCACTCGCGGTGCGAGCCGTGCCAGGAGGAGGCCAGATAGCGCAGGGCGGCGACATGGCAGCCGTAGTGCAGCGGGGCGCGGCGCACGGCCGCCTCCCACAGCTCGCCGAAGTAGGTGTGCCCGGCGCGGGAGCCGCGCGCGTGGTCCAGGGCGAGGCGCCAGGGCACCGGGTCGCGGTCGTCGGCCCGGGCGGCGGCGGTGATCAGCGGGCTCACCCCGCGCAGCAGCTCGGCGCGGGCCGGGGAGCGCCAGGCGTGGTCGACGGCGAGCTGGGCGCGCAGCAGCAGGACGTCCGGGTCGTCCGGGGCGGCGGCGTGCCACGTCTGCACCCACTCCGGCCGGGAGCGGGCGAAGGCGGCGAGCCGCAGGACGTACCGGTCGCGGTGGTCCCAGCGCCCGAGGGCGCGGGTGGCGGCGAGCAGGTCGGCGGCGGCGCGGTGGGACCCCTGGCCGGCCGCGACCAGCGCGGGGCCCAGGCGGTCGTCTGGCGCGTCGAGGAGCACCTCGTCGTCGGCGGGGAGTCCGGCGGCGGGGTGCTGCGCTGAGGGGCTGGTCGTCCGTGACGCCCGGCCGAACGGGAGCAGCAGAGCCATGGTGTCGACCATTGAAGGACCGCAGGTCACCGCCGCGCCAGAGGGAACGGCCAACACGGGGAAAGTTGTACGCCCGCAGGTCAAGAACCGGTAAAGGTCAACCGTTCAACAACTGTCGGACATCCATGAAATCAGCTCACTCGTCACACCATTCCCATCGACATCGGACGTCCCGCTGGCCTCAGCTCCGGCGCAGCGTGCGCGTCGCCCCCGCCGCCACGGTCGTCGCCAGGATCCAGCCCAGCAGGACCATCGCCGCCGACACCCACTGCCATACGCCGCTGAGCTGCCAGAACCCGACCTGCCCCAGATCGATCACCGGCAGCAGCAGGTCCAGCGCGAACAGCGTCGGGTTCCAGGTCGGATGCTCACCGCCCTTGATCGGCGGATGATCGGCGTACCCGAAGGCCACCGAACCCGCCGCCCACAGGATCGCCATCCACACGGCGGCCCGGCCCGGCCGATAGCCGTAGGCGACCATCCAGTCCTGGACGTACCCCCACAGCTTCCCCGCGGGCGGCAGCGTCTCGCGCCGCCGGCGCTGCTTGGCGAGCAGCACCTCGCGCGCGTCCTCGTCCTCCCCGCCGGCCCGCAGCACGGAGGCCAGCAGCTCGTACGGCTCCGGGTTGTACTCGGCGGTCGCGGCCGCCACCCACTCCAGCCGCCGCTCCAGCGGGAAAGGCCCGCGCGGCACCAGGTTCTCGTAGCCGAAGCCGCCCATGTGCAGCAGCCCCGGCCCCGGCCAGGCGTCCGCCCGGTCCATGAGGTTCACCACCCGCGCGCCCGACAGCACCACCCGGCCGCGCTCCATCCTCTCCCCGAGGAAGCGCAGCTCCGGCGTCTGGATCCGGCGCATCGACAGCTCCTGCTCGTCCGTGAAGACGAACCGGGCCCGCTCCAGGTCGACGGCGTCCCCGAACCGCCCGTCGTCCAGTCGCACCCCGCCCCGGCACTCGAACCGCTGCACCCGGGTCCCGCGCGCCGGGGTGCGCCCGCTCAGCAGCGGACTGCCCACCCCCGCCGGGGTCAGATACAGGGTCCGCCCGACGGTGAGCTGCGGCGCGTTCAGCGCGAGCCGGGTGTAGGGGTTGACCAGCCGCGCCCCCCGCAGGCTCAGCGACACGCCGATGCTCGCGCCGCGCAGGCTCAGCTCGCCGTGCGACTCCAGCATCTCGGCCTGCAGGTCCTGGCCGACGTTCATACCGTCCCCGGCGATCGAGCGGCCGCTGCGGTCCCGGTAGACCACGGCCTGGCTGAGCAGCAGATCCGTGCCGATGTGGGCGTCCGTGATCCGCACGCCGTTGTGGAAACGGCAGCGCGGCAGATGCAGATCGCCCTCCGTGTGCACCCGCGCCGCCTCCAGCCGCGGCACCGAGCAGTCCACCAGCCGCAGCGTGGTGAACCGGGCCTCCGGCAGCAGCACCTCGTGCTCGAAACGGCAGCCGCGCATCTCGACATACGGCTCCACGGTGCCGCCCGCCAGATCCAGCGTGCCGCTGACCTGCACGCCCACCAGCTTCAGCGAGGAGACCCGGCCCGCCAGCGCCGGCGGCCCGTCCAGCAGCAGCCAGCAGACGATCCGGGCCCGCACGGTCCGCTCCTCGCCCCAGGGGTGCCCGCCGTGCGGATCGTCGACGACGGTGTCGCCGCTGCTCAGGTCGTACACGCTGCCGTTGCGGAACGCCTGCCACATCCCGGCCTCGGCGGCGGTCAGATCGTCCGGCAGGTCCCCGTCCCGGATGCCGGCCCCCTCGGTCACGTCCTTCTCATCCTCCCCGGCTACTCGCGAGTCAGTGGCCCCGTACCACCGTGATGCCCGCTGGGTGACGCCCCGAACGCAAGACGTGAAGAGGATCTTCCGGGTTCCCGGGACGGTCTGTATCAGCCATTGATACGCGTCCCCGGCGTCCGACGCGGGTCTGAGAGAATTGGGTACGTGATCTCCCGAATCGATCTGCGCGGCGACGCCCTCCCCGAGGGCCCCGCCCTGCGCGACCTGCTGCCCCGAGCCGACTTCGACGTCTCGGCCGCCCTGGAGAAGGTGCGTCCGATCTGCGAGGCCGTGCATCATCGGGGCGACGCGGCGCTGATCGACTTCGCCGAGAAGTTCGACGGCGTCCGGCTCGACCAGGTGCGCGTCCCCGCCGAGGCCCTGGAGAAGGCCCTCGTGGAGCTCGACCCGGCCGTGCGCGCGGCCCTGGAGGAGTCCATCCGCCGCGCCCGGCTCGTCCACCGCGAGCAGCGCCGCACCGCGCACACCACCCAGGTCGTCCCCGGCGGCTCGGTCACCGAGAAGTGGGTCCCCGTCGACCGCGTCGGCCTGTACGCGCCCGGCGGCCGCTCGGTCTACCCGTCGTCCGTGATCATGAACGCCGTGCCCGCCCAGGAGGCGGGGGTGCCGTCGATCGCGCTGGCCTCACCGGCCCAGGCCGAGTTCGGCGGGCTGCCGCACCCGACGATCCTCGCCGCCTGCGCGCTGCTCGGCGTCGACGAGGTGTACGCCGCCGGCGGCGCCACCGCCGTCGCGATGTTCGCGTACGGCACCGAGTCCTGCCCGCCCGCGAACATGGTCACCGGCCCCGGCAACATCTGGGTCGCCGCCGCCAAGCGCTACTTCACCGGCAAGATCGGCATCGACGCCGAGGCCGGCCCCACCGAGATCGCGGTCCTCGCGGACTCCACGGCCGACCCGGTGCACGTCGCCTCCGACCTGATCAGCCAGGCCGAGCACGACCCGCTGGCCGCCGCCGTCCTGGTCACCGACTCCGTGGAGCTCGCGGACGCCGTGGCCGAGGAGCTGGAGCCGCAGGTCGCCGCCACCAAGCACATCGACGACCGGATCGTGCCCGCCCTCAAGGGCAAGCAGTCCGCGATCGTCCTCGTCGACGGCATCGACGAGGGCCTGCGGGTCGTCGACGCGTACGGCGCCGAGCACCTGGAGATCCAGACGGCCGACGCCGCCGCCGTGGCCGACCGGGTCCGCAACGCGGGCGCGATCTTCATCGGCCCCTGGGCGCCCGTCTCCCTCGGCGACTACGCGGCCGGGTCCAACCACGTCCTGCCCACCGGCGGCTGCGCCTGCCACTCCTCCGGCCTGTCCGTCCAGTCCTTCCTGCGCGGCATCCACATCGTGGACTACACACGCGACGCGCTCGCCGAGGTCGCGCATCACGTGGTGACGCTCGCGGAGGCGGAGGATCTGCCGGCCCACGGCGCGGCGATCAAGGCACGGTTCGGCTGGAAGGTACCCGAGAGCAAGTGACTGGCATCGACGATCTCCCCGTACGGGACGAGCTGCGCGGCAAGTCCCCCTACGGGGCGCCCCAGCTGGACGTCCCCGTACGGCTCAACACCAACGAGAACCCCTACCCGCTGCCCGAGCCCCTGGTCGAGCGGATCGCCGAACGCGTCCGCGAGGCCGCCCGCGACCTCAACCGCTACCCCGACCGGGACGCGGTCGAGCTGCGCACCCAGCTGGCCGAGTACCTGACGGACACCTCCGGCCACCCGGTGGGCCTCGCCAACGTGTGGGCGGCCAACGGCTCCAACGAGGTCATCCAGCAGCTGCTGCAGACCTTCGGCGGCCCCGGCCGTACCGCGATCGGCTTCGAGCCGTCGTACTCGATGCACGCGCTCATCGCGCGCGGCACCGGCACCGGCTGGATCTCCGGCCCCCGCAACGACGACTTCACCATCGACCTCGCCGCCGCCGAGAAGGCGATCGCCGAGCACCGGCCCGACGTCGTCTTCATCACCACCCCCAACAACCCCACCGGCAACGCGGTCCCGCGCGAGACCGTCCTCGCCCTGTACGAGGCCGCGCAGGCGGCCAAGCCGTCGATGGTGATCGTCGACGAGGCGTACGTCGAGTTCAGCCACGGCGACTCGCTGCTGCCGCTGCTCGAAGGCCGGCCGCATCTCGTCGTCTCCCGGACGATGTCGAAGGCCTTCGGCGCGGCCGGTCTGCGCCTCGGCTACCTCGCCGCCGACCCCGCCGTGGTCGACGCCGTCCAGCTCGTCCGGCTGCCGTACCACCTGTCGGCCGTCACCCAGGCGACCGCGCTGGCCGCCCTGGAGCACACCGGCACGCTGCTGAAGTACGTCGAGCAGCTGAAGGCCGAGCGCGACCGGCTGGTCGCCGAACTGCTCGCCATCGGCTACGAGGTGACCGCCTCGGACGCCAACTTCGTGCAGTTCGGACGGTTCGACGACGCCCACGCCGTCTGGCAGAAGATCCTCGACCGGGGCGTCCTGGTCCGGGACAACGGCGTACCCGGCTGGCTGCGGGTCACCGCCGGCACCCCCGAAGAGAACGACGCGTTCCTCGACGCGGTCCGTGAAGTGAAGAAGGAGCAGAGCGCATGAACCGCGTAGGACGCATAGAGCGGGTGACGAAGGAGACCTCGGTCCTCGTCGAGATCGACCTCGACGGGTCCGGCAAGGTCGACGTGGCGACCGGCGTCGGCTTCTACGACCACATGCTCGACCAGCTCGGCCGGCACGGCCTGTTCGACCTCACCGTCAAGACCGAGGGCGACCTGCACATCGACTCCCACCACACCATCGAGGACACCGCCCTCGCGCTGGGCGCCGCCTTCAAGCAGGCCCTCGGCGACAAGGTGGGCATCTACCGCTTCGGCAACTGCACGGTCCCGCTGGACGAGTCCCTCGCCCAGGTCACCGTCGACCTGTCCGGCCGCCCCTACCTCGTGCACACCGAGCCCGAGAACATGGCGCCGATGATCGGCGAGTACGACACCACGATGACCCGCCACATCCTGGAGTCCTTCGTCGCCCAGGCGCAGATCGCGCTGCACGTGCACGTGCCGTACGGACGCAACGCCCACCACATCGTGGAGTGCCAGTTCAAGGCGCTGGCCCGGGCCCTGCGCTACGCCTCCGAGCGCGACCCGCGCGCGGCCGGCATCCTGCCGTCGACGAAGGGCGCGCTGTAACCCCATGAACGGGCTGTCCACCATCCTGATCGTCGTCGGCCTCTTCCTGGTCGGCGGCATCATCTCGTTCGCCAAGCAGCAGATGCCCAAGAGCCTCATCGTGCTGCTCTCCGTCAGCGCCGCGCTGTGCCTCGTCGCCGGCGTCCTGAGGCTGGAGGTGTGAAATGACCGCCAAGAACGTCGTGGTCTTCGACTACGGCTTCGGCAACGTGCGCTCCGCCGAGCGGGCCCTCGCCCGCGCCGGCGCGAACGTCGAGATCACCCGTGACTTCGACAAGGCCATGAACGCCGGCGGGCTGCTCGTCCCCGGCGTCGGCGCCTTCGCCGCCTGTATGCAGGGCCTCACCGACGCCCGCGGCGACTGGATCATCGACCGGCGGCTGTCCGGCGGGCGTCCCGTCATGGGCATCTGCGTCGGCATGCAGATCCTGTTCGCGCGCGGCATCGAGCACGGCGTCGAGGCCGAGGGCCTCGGCGAGTGGCCGGGCTCCGTCGAGCCGCTGCAGGCCGACATCGTGCCCCACATGGGCTGGAACACCGTCGAAGCGGCCTCCGGCAGCGAGCTCTTCGCCGGCCTGGACGCCGACGCCCGGTTCTACTTCGTGCACTCCTACGCCGTGCACGACTGGAGCCTGCAGACCGAGAACCCGCTGATGACCGCCCCCAAGGTCACCTGGTCGACGCACGGTGAGCCCTTCGTGGCCGCCGTGGAGAACGGCGCCCTGTGGGCCACCCAGTTCCACCCCGAGAAGTCCGGCGACGCCGGAGCCCAGCTGCTCACCAACTGGATCGGAAGCCTGTAGAGACATGGCCAAGCTCGAACTCCTCCCCGCCGTCGACGTCCGTGACGGCCAGGCCGTCCGCCTCGTGCACGGCGAGTCCGGCACCGAGACCTCCTACGGCTCCCCGCTGGAGGCCGCCCTCGCCTGGCAGCGCTCCGGCGCCGAGTGGCTGCACCTGGTCGACCTGGACGCCGCCTTCGGCACCGGCGACAACCGCGAGCTGATCGCCGAGGTCGCGAGGGCCATGGACATCAAGGTGGAGCTGTCCGGCGGCATCCGCGACGACGACACCCTCGCCGCCGCGCTCGCCACCGGCTGCACCCGCGTCAACCTCGGCACGGCCGCCCTGGAGAGCCCCGAGTGGGTCGCCAAGGTCATCGCCGAGCACGGCGACAAGATCGCCGTCGGCCTCGACGTCCGCGGCACCACCCTGCGCGGCCGCGGCTGGACCCGCGACGGCGGCGACCTCTACGAGACGCTGGAGCGCCTCGACAAGGAGGGCTGCGCGCGGTACGTCGTCACCGACATCGCCAAGGACGGCACCCTCCAGGGCCCCAACCTGGAGCTGCTGAAGAACGTCTGCGCGGCCACCGACCGCCCGGTCGTCGCCTCCGGCGGCGTGTCCTCCCTGGACGACCTGCGGGCCATCGCCGAGCTCGTCCCGCTCGGCGTCGAGGGCTCCATCGTCGGCAAGGCCCTCTACGCGAAGGCCTTCACCCTGGAAGAGGCCCTGGAGGCCGTGTCGTCATGACGTCCGAGCCCGTGCGGCGCGTGCAGAGCGGCAGCCCCTGGGAGGAGCCCTTCGGGTTCGCACGCGCCGTCGCGGCCGGCGACCGTGTCCTCGTGGGCGGCACCACCGCCTTCCGGGGACCGACGCTGTACGGGGAGGGCGACCCGTACGAACAGGCCAAGGTGGCCTTCACCGGCGCGCTGGAGGCGATCGCCGCCTTCGGCCTCGGCCCCGAGTCGGTCGTCCGCACCCGGATGTACCTGAGCCACATGCGGGACATCGACGAGGTGGGCCGCGCCCACAAGGAGATCTTCGACGCGGTGCGCCCCGTCTCGACCCTGCTGGTCGTGGAGGGTTTCGTCGACCCGCGCATCCTGGTCGAAGTAGAGCTAGAGGCATACAGAGGAGCCGTGGATCAATGACCCTGGCGGTCCGAGTCATCCCCTGCCTGGACGTGGACAACGGCCGGGTCGTCAAGGGCGTCAACTTCCAGAACCTGCGCGACGCGGGCGACCCCGTCGAGATGGCCAAGGTGTACGACGCCGAGGGCGCCGACGAGCTGACGTTCCTGGACATCACCGCGTCCTCCGGCAACCGGGAGACCACCTACGACGTGGTGCGCCGCACCGCCGAGCAGGTGTTCATCCCGCTGACCGTCGGCGGCGGCGTGCGCACCGCCGAGGACGTCGACAAGCTGCTGCGCGCCGGCGCCGACAAGGTCGGCGTCAACACGGCCGCCATCGCCCGTCCGGACCTCATCCGGGAGATCGCCGAGCGCTTCGGCCGGCAGGTGCTCGTCCTCTCCGTCGACGCGCGCCGCACCCCCGAGGGCACCTTCGAGGTCACCACCCACGGCGGCCGCAAGGGCACCGGCATCGACGCCGTCGAATGGGCGCACCAGGCCGCCGAGCTGGGCGCCGGCGAGATACTGCTGAACTCCATGGACGCCGACGGCACCAAGGACGGCTACGACCTGGAGATGATCCGCGCCGTGCGCAAGCACGTCACGATCCCCGTGATCGCCTCCGGCGGCGCCGGCAAGCTCGCCGACTTCACCCCGGCCGTCGAGGCGGGCGCCGACGCGGTGCTCGCGGCGTCCGTGTTCCACTTCGGCGACCTCAGGATCGGCCAGGTCAAGGACGCGCTGCGGGAGGCGGGACACCCGGTCCGCTGACCGGCGCCCCCAGACGTCAGATCCCGAGCTGCTTCGTCTCGTGCAGCTTGGCGATCGCGTCCTTGTCGCCGTCCAGCTCGACCTTCGCCGCGCTCTGCCGGCCGTAGGCGAAGAGCAGCAGCTCCGAGGGCTCGCCGGTCACCGTCACCACCGGCGTGCCCCGGTGGGCGACGACCGTCTGGCCGTCGGGGCGGCGCAGCACCAGGCCCGTGGGCGCGCCGCGCCCCATCAGACGGGCGGCGCGCTCCAGCCGGGACCACAGCGCGTCCTGGAACACCCGGTCCAGCTCACGCGGCGTCCAGTCGGGCTGCGCCCGGCGCACGTCCTCCGTGTGGACGTAGAACTCGATGGTGTTCGACGCCTCGTCGATCTGCTTGAGCTGGAAGGGCGAGAAACGCGGCGGGCCCGTACGGATGAGCTGGATCAGCTCCTCATACGGCTTGGCCGCGAACTCCTCCATCGCCTTGTCCAGACGAGGTCCGAGCTGCTTGATCAGCATGGCGGCGGCCGCGTCGGGACGGCGCTCGCGCACCACCACGTGCGCCGCGAGATCACGGGTGCGCCAGCCCTCGCAGAGCGTCGGGGCCTCGGGGCCCTCGGCCTCCAAGAGGTCGGCGAGGAGGAGTCGTTCACGCTGTGCGAAGGTCGACATGGTGTCAGCCTACGACCGCGTACCGGGTCCGCCCAGTGGACGCCCGCCCGGACCAGCCCGCCGCGCGCGGCACAATGGCAGGCATGACCACCAGCACGCCCCGCCCGTCCAGTGGGCTGGACCCCGAGATCGCCGCACGCCTCAAGCGCAGCGCCGACGGGCTCCTGCCGGCCATCGCCCAGCAGTACGACACCCGTGAGGTGCTGATGCTCGGCTGGATGGACGACGAGGCGCTGCATCGCACGCTCACCACCGGCCGCTGCACCTACTGGTCGCGCAGCCGGCAGGAGTACTGGGTCAAGGGCGACACCTCCGGCCACGTCCAGTGGGTGAAGTCGGTCGCCCTGGACTGCGACGCCGACACGCTCCTCGTCCAGGTCGACCAGGTCGGCGCCGCCTGCCACACCGGTGACCGCACCTGCTTCGACGCGGACGTCCTCCTCGGCGACGCCGCCACCGGCGCGGCCCCCGCGGATCAGTAGGGTCGGCGGCCATGGACCTCGAGACCTTCCGCAAGCTGGCCACCGACCGGCGCGTCATCCCGGTCACCCGCAAGCTCCTCGCCGACGGCGACACCCCGGTCGCCCTCTACCGGAAGCTGGCCGCCGAGCGCCCCGGCACCTTCCTGCTGGAGTCCGCGGAGAACGGCCGCTCCTGGTCCCGGTACTCCTTCGTGGGCGTGCGCTCCGCCGCCACGCTCACCGAGCGCGACGGCCGGACCCACTGGCTCGGCACCCCGCCGGTCGGCGTCCCCGTCGACGGCGACCCGCTCGCCGCGCTGCGCGCCACCATCGAGGCCCTGCACACCCCGCACGAGGACGGCCTGCCGCCCTTCACCGGCGGCATGGTCGGCTACCTCGGCTACGACATCGTGCGCCGCCTGGAGAAGATCGGCCCCGGCGAGCGCGACGACCTGAGACTGCCCGAGCTGACCATGCTCCTGACCAGCGACCTCGCCGTCATGGACCACTGGGAGGGCTCGGTCCTGCTGATCGCCAACGCGATCAACCACAACGACCTCGACTCCGGCGTCGACGAGGCCTACGCCGACGCCGTCGCCCGCCTCGACGCCATGCAGGCCGACCTCACCCGCCCGGTCGCCCAGCCGCCCGCCGTCCTGCCGCCCTCCGAACTGCCGGGGTACACCGCGCTGTGGGGCGGCGAGGACTTCCAGGCCGCCGTCGAGGACATCAAGGAGCGCATCCGGGCCGGCGAGGCCTTCCAGGTCGTCCCCTCGCAGCGCTTCGAGACGCCGTGCACCGCGAGCGCGCTCGACGTCTACCGGGTGCTCCGGGCGACCAACCCGTCGCCGTACATGTACCTGTTCCGGTTCGACGGGTTCGACGTCGTCGGCTCCTCGCCGGAGGCGCTCGTCAAGGTCGAGGACGGGCGGGCCATGGTCCACCCGATCGCCGGGACCCGCTGGCGGGGGGCCACCCCGCAGGAGGACCAGGCGCTCGCCGAGGACCTGCTCGCCGACCCCAAGGAGCGCGCCGAGCACCTGATGCTCGTCGATCTCGGGCGCAACGACCTCGGACGGGTCTGCGAGCCCGGCTCGGTCGAGGTCGTCGACTTCATGTCCATCGAGCGCTACTCCCACGTCATGCACATCGTCTCGACGGTCACCGGAAAGGTCGCCGAGGGCCGCACCGCCTTCGACGTCCTCACCGCCTGCTTCCCGGCCGGCACCCTCTCCGGCGCCCCCAAGCCCCGCGCGATGCAGATCATCGACGAACTCGAACCGTCCCGGCGCGGCCTGTACGGCGGCTGCGTCGGCTACCTCGACTTCGCCGGCGACTCCGACACCGCCATCGCCATCCGTACGGCCCTGCTGCGCGACGGCACCGCCTATGTGCAGGCCGGCGCGGGCATCGTCGCCGACTCCGACCCGGTCGCCGAGGACACCGAGTGCCGCAACAAGGCGGCCGCCGTCCTGCGCGCCGTCCACACCGCGAACCGGCTGGCCTGAGCGCTCCGGGCGGCCACGTGGTGTCAGTCACCCGAACCCCGGGTCACCGTTCGGGTGGGGTTCGGGTGATAGTGGAGTACGTGACTGCTGTTCCTCACCCCCGTTCCGAAGCCCCGGGCTCCGCCCGCGCGGGCCGTCTGAGTCTCGCCCTCGCCCTGTTGAGCGGGGCGGCCGGCGCGGCCGTGGCCCTGCTCGCCACCCGGCAGCGCTGGTCGGAGGGCACCGCCGCGGTGGCCGGCGGCTCGTTCCCGCTCACCGCCAAGGGCAGCGACGTCACCGGCGTCCCCGCGGCCCTCGCGATAGTCGGGCTCGCCGCGCTGGTCGCCGTCTTCGCCGTCCGCCGGGCCGGGCGCGTCCTGGTCGCCGCGCTGCTCGCGCTGTCCGGCGCCGGCACCGTCGCCGCCGCCCTGCTCGGCGCCTCCGACAGTTCCGCGCTGGACGAGCAGGCCGCCCGCGTGTCCGGCGACACCGCCGCCACCGTCCAGTCCCTCACCCACACCGCCTGGCCGTACGCCGCCGCCGTCGGCGGCGGCCTGATCCTGCTCGCCGGACTCCTGGCCCTGCGCTACGGCAGGGTCTGGCCCGGCATGTCCGGCCGCTACGAGCGCAACGGCGCACCGCGCCCGCGCCGCGCGGCCCGCCCCGCCGACCCCGACCGCCCGGAGGAGATCTGGAAGGCGCTCGACCGGGGCGAGGACCCGACCGGAGCCTGACGTCCGCCCGGCCGCGACCCCCGATGACCGCACGCGCGCGCGTGCGGGACAATGACCGGGAGCGACCGGCTCACCCCACGTACGACACGTACACAGCAACGAGGAGCAAGCAATGGCGGGCAGCAGCCACGGTCACACTTTGGCCGCCTGGACCGGTGTCACGATCGCCTTCATCGGGTTCTGCGTGGCGGGCGCCTTCATGGTGATGGCCCAGCCGGCGGGTTTCTGGGCCGGTATGGGCGTCGTGATCCTCGGCGGCGTCGTCGGCTGGGTCATGAGCGCCATGGGGCTGGGCCAGCCCAAGGACGCCCACGAGCCGCACCTCACCACCGAGGAGCGCCAGGCGGCCGGCGCCAAGGGCTGACCACCGCGCGACGCACCGAGGGGCGACCCGGCACCGACGTACGTGCCCGGGGGCGCCCCTCACGCCTGTGCGGGGCACAATGCTCGACGTGGACACCGACAGCCTCGGGACGCCGGCGCCCGGCGCGGCCGCCCTCGCCCGCCGCCTCGCCGTCCCGGCCGGCCTGCTCGCGGCCGTCGCCGGGGCCTTCGTGTACGTCGGCGCCGTGGACCCCAACGAGCCGGGCCACTACCCGGCCTGCCCCCTCCTGGAGTACACCGGGATCTTCTGCCCGGGCTGCGGCGGACTGCGCAGCGCGCACGCCGTCGTGCACGGCGACCTCGCCGCCGCGCTCCAGGCCAACGTCCTCGCGGTGGCCGGATACGCGCTCTTCGCCGTGCTGTGGACCGTCTGGGTGGTCCGCGCGACACGCGGACGCCCGCTGCGGATCGACCTCGGCCCGGCGCACCTGTGGACGGCCGGCGCTCTGACGCTGGTCTTCACCGTTGTCCGGAACTCGCCGTTCGGTGGCTGGCTGCACCCTTGATCAACCGTGGGACGTCCAGGTACTGGGACCGACGTCAACCGGATGCGAGGGCTCGGCCCGCCTGCGGCTACCATCGCAGTGACCATCGGTTTTGAACCGCTTTCTCAGCCAACCGTCTGGAAGGGGGCCGCTCGCGTGAGTGTGCTCGACGAGATCATCGACGGAGTCCGTGCCGACCTCGCGGAGCGGCAGGCGCGCGTCAGCCTCGACGAGCTCAAGGAGCGCGCGGCGAAGGCCCCCGCGGCCAAGGACGGTGTCGCGGCGCTCCGCGGCGACGGCGTCAAGGTCATCTGCGAGGTCAAGCGCTCCAGCCCGTCCAAGGGCGCGCTGGCCGCGATCGCCGACCCGGCCGGACTCGCCGCCGACTACGAGGCGGGCGGCGCCGCCGTCATCTCCGTCCTCACCGAGCAGCGCCGCTTCGGCGGCTCGCTGGCCGACCTGGAGGCCGTCCGCGCCCGCGTGGACATCCCCGTCCTGCGCAAGGACTTCATCGTCACGTCGTACCAGCTGTGGGAGGCCCGCGCGTACGGCGCCGACCTCGCCCTGCTGATCGTCGCGGCCCTCGACCAGGCCGCCCTGGAGTCCCTCATCGAGCGCGCCGAGTCCATCGGGCTCACCCCGCTCGTCGAGGTCCACGACGAGGACGAGGTCGACCGCGCGGTCGACGCCGGCGCCAAGATCATCGGTGTCAACGCCCGCAACCTCAAGACCCTCGAGGTCGACCGGGGCACCTTCGAGCGCGTCGCGCCCGAGATCCCGGACAGCCTCGTCAAGATCGCCGAGTCCGGCGTCCGCGGCCCGCACGACCTCATCGCGTACGCCAACGCCGGCGCCGACGCGGTCCTGGTCGGCGAGTCCCTCGTCACCGGCAAGGACCCGAAGACCGCGGTCTCCGACCTGGTGGCGGCGGGCGAGCACCCCGCACTGCGGCACGGCCGCGGCTGAGCACCGATAGAATCGGCGCGATGACGCTCACGACGACCACCACGGACCGGTACGCCCGCCTCGCGCGCGGCTGCCGCCCCCGTGGCTGCCGCGCCCCGGCCCGCCGGGTCCACGGCCGTCGCGTGCGCTACGTCATCGGGGACGAACCGGGCCAGGTCAACGGCCGTCGATGGCAGCGCCCCTCAAGGGGCGCGGGGAACTGCGCGACGAGCCACAACGGGCCCGCAGACAACAGATAACCCCGCCCCCACGGCGATCAGTGTCTTTTCCACGCACTCACCGTGAGGTACACGCATGCCCAGCGACTTCTTCATCCCCGACCCCGAAGGCCAAGTGCCCACCGTGGACGGCTACTTCGGAGCCTTCGGTGGCAAGTTCATCCCGGAGGCCCTCGTCGCCGCCGTGGACGAGGTGGCCGTCGAGTACGACAAGGCCAAGCACGACCCCGAGTTCGCCCGTGAGCTCGACGACCTGCTGGTGCACTACACCGGCCGGCCCAGCTCCCTCACCGAGGTGCCCCGGTTCGCCGCCGAGGCCGGGGGCGCCCGGATCTTCCTCAAGCGCGAGGACCTGAACCACACCGGCTCGCACAAGATCAACAACGTGCTCGGCCAGGCCCTGCTCACCAGGCGCATGGGCAAGACCCGGGTGATCGCCGAGACCGGCGCCGGCCAGCACGGTGTCGCGACCGCGACGGCCTGCGCGCTGTTCGGCCTCGACTGCACGATCTACATGGGCGAGATCGACACCCGGCGCCAGGCCCTCAACGTGGCCCGGATGCGCATGCTCGGCGCCGAGGTCATCGCCGTGAAGTCCGGCAGTCGAACCCTCAAGGACGCCATCAACGAGGCGTTCCGCGACTGGGTCGCCAACGTCGACCACACCCACTACCTGTTCGGCACGGTCGCCGGGCCGCATCCGTTCCCCGCCATGGTCCGCGACTTCCACCGGGTCATCGGCGTCGAGGCCCGCCGCCAGATCCTGGAGCGCGCCGGACGCCTGCCCGACGCGGCCATCGCCTGCGTCGGCGGCGGCTCCAACGCCATCGGCCTCTTCCACGCCTTCATCCCGGACGCCGACGTCCGCCTCATCGGGTGCGAACCCGCCGGGCACGGCGTCGAGACCGGCGAGCACGCGGCCACCCTCACCGCGGGCGAGCCCGGCATCCTGCACGGCTCCCGCTCCTACGTCCTCCAGGACGACGAGGGCCAGATCACCGAGCCGTACTCCATCTCCGCCGGACTGGACTACCCGGGCATCGGGCCCGAGCACTCCTACCTCAAGGACAGCGGCCGCGGCGAGTACCGCGCCGTCACCGACGACGCGGCCATGCAGGCGCTGCGCCTGCTGTCGCGCACCGAGGGCATCATCCCGGCGATCGAGAGCGCCCACGCGCTCGCGGGCGCCCTGGAGGTCGGCCGGGAACTCGGCCCGGACGGGCTGATCGTCGTCAACCTCTCCGGCCGCGGCGACAAGGACATGGACACCGCCGCCCGCTACTTCGGGCTGTACGACACCGACGCCGAGGTCGCCGCCAACGAGGCCGACGTCGCGGAGATCGAGGGGGACGCCAAGTGAGCGGGAACATCCAGTTGCTGTCGGACACCCTCGCCGCCGCCAAGGCCGAGGACCGGTCCGCCCTCATCGCCTACCTCCCGGCCGGGTTCCCGACCGTGGACGGCGGCATCGCGGCCATCAAGGCCGTCCTGGAGGGCGGCGCCGACGTCGTCGAGGTCGGCCTGCCGCACAGCGACCCGGTGCTCGACGGCCCGGTCATCCAGACCGCCGACGACATCGCCCTGCGCGGCGGCGTCAAGATCGCCGACGTGCTGCGCACGGTCCGGGAGGCCCACGCGGCCACCGGCAAGCCGATCCTCGTCATGACGTACTGGAACCCCATCGACCGCTACGGCGTCGAGCGGTTCACCGCCGAGCTGGCCGAGGCGGGCGGCGCCGGCTGCATCCTGCCCGACCTGCCCGTCCAGGAGTCCGCGCTGTGGCGGGAGCACGCCGACAAGCACGGGCTGGCGACCGTGTTCGTCGTGGCGCCCAGCAGCAAGGACGAGCGGCTCGCCCAGATCACCGCGGTGGGCAGTGGCTTCGTGTACGCCGCCTCCCTGATGGGCGTGACCGGCACCCGCGCGTCCGTCGGCGCGCAGGCGCACGACCTGGTCCGGCGCACCCGGGCCACCGGTACCGGCCTGCCCGTCTGCGTCGGCCTCGGTGTCTCCAACGCCGAGCAGGCCGCCGAGGTCGCCGGGTTCGCGGACGGCGTGATCGTCGGCTCGGCCTTCGTCAAGCGGATGCTGGACGCGCCGGACGACGCGGCCGGTGTCGAGGCCGTCCGGGAACTCGCCGGGGAGCTGGCGAAGGGCGTGCGCCGGCAGACGTGACCGGATCCCGCGCCGGGCGCGGGACATCGTCGGAAGAAGGGCCTTCCGTACGAGTCGCTCGAACGGGTGGACCTGGGACCGGGGAGGCGCGGTGCGCCTCCCCGGTTCGTTTCTGCGGTTGTGAGCGAAAAGAATCGAGACGCGAAGCGGACCGCCCGGGAGCGGCTGGCGGTCGAGCGGGAGAAGCAGAAGGCGGCCGACCGGCGGCGGCGCACACTGATCGTGGGTGCGAGCGTCGTCTGCGTACTGGGCCTCGCCGCCGTGATCGGGGTCGTCGCCGCCAACGCCGGCAAGGACAGCGGCAATGACGCCGGGCCGGTCGTCGGCCCCTCCGGAGCCCAGGGCAAGGACGGGCTCGCCATCCCGGTCGGCGAGGCGAGCGCCCCCTCGACGCTCACGGTCTGGGAGGACTTCCGCTGCCCGGCCTGCAAGTCCTTCGAGGACGCCTACCGCTCGACGATCCACGGGCTGACCGACTCCGGCAAGCTCAAGGTCGAGTACCACCTGGCGACGATCATCGACGGCAACATGGGCGGCACCGGCTCCCGCAACGCGGCGAACGCCGCGGCCTGCGCCCAGGACGCCGGGAAGTTCGTCGACTACCACGACGTGCTGTACCGCAACCAGCCGCCGGAGATCGACGACGCCTTCGGTGAGAACGGCAAGCTGCTGGAGCTCGCCCGCAAGGTGGAGGGCCTGGACACGCCGGCCTTCCGCACATGCGTCGAGGACGGCACGCACAACGGCTGGGTGGAGAAGTCCAACGACGCCTTCAAGTCGGGCGGCTTCAGCGGCACACCCACCGTCCTGCTGAACGGCAAGAACATCTACCAGGACCAGACGATGACGCCCGCCAAGCTCAAGCAGATGGTGGAGGCGAACGCGAAGGGCTGAGCGCCCGTACGGGCACGGCCTGTTATGGACCCGTAGCCGGGCTGCCCGACATCGGTGCCGCCCGGCAGGGTAGCGTCGACCTTGCCATGGAACTTGCCTACATTCCCAGCCCGTCGCGCGGGGTGATCCACCTCGGTCCCATTCCGCTGCGCGGCTACGCCTTCTGCATCATCATCGGTGTCTTCGTAGCCGTCTGGCTCGGCAACAGGCGCTGGGTCGCCCGGGGCGGGCGGGCCGGCACGGTCGCGGACATCGCGGTCTGGGCCGTCCCGTTCGGCCTGATCGGCGGGCGCCTCTACCACGTGATCACGGACTACGAGCTGTACTTCAGCGAGGGCCGTGACTGGGTGGACGCCTTCAAGATCTGGGAGGGCGGCCTCGGGATCTGGGGCGCCATCGCGCTCGGCGCGGTCGGCGCGTGGATCGGCTGCCGCCGCCGCGGCATCCCGCTGCCCGCGTACGCCGACGCCGTCGCCCCCGGCATCGCCCTGGCGCAGGCCCTCGGCCGCTGGGGCAACTGGTTCAACCAGGAGCTGTACGGCCGCCGCACCGACGTGCCGTGGGCGCTGGAGATCACGTCCTCCACGGACGGGCGGGTCCCGGGCCTCTACCACCCGACGTTCCTGTACGAGTCCCTGTGGTGCATCGGTGTCGCCCTGCTGGTGATCTGGGCCGACCGCCGCTTCAAGATGGGCCACGGCCGGGCGTTCGCGCTGTACGTCGCCGCGTACTGCGCCGGCCGGTTCTGGGTCGAGTACATGCGCGTCGACGACGCCCACCACATCCTCGGCCTGCGGCTGAACAACTGGACCGCGCTGCTGGTCTTCCTGCTCGCCGTGGTCTACATCGTGGTGTCGGCGAAGAAGCGGCCCGGGCGTGAGGCCGTCGTCGAGCCCGGTGCGGCCGACGACGACTCAGGCGCTGCGTCCGCTGACAAGAAGGCGGAGAGCGACGCCGCGACGACCGAGGACGAGAAGACGTCCGAGGCGGACGACGAGGCCAAGCCGGAGTCCGAGGCCAAGCCGGAGTCCGACGCGGCGGATGACGAGGTCAGGTCCGAGGCCGAGGACGCCAAGGAACCGCGCGACGAGGCGGAGTCGGCTCGCAAGGGCTGATCCCCGACGGTCATGTCACGAAGGGCGCCCGGTCCACCGGGCGCCCTTCGTGTGTCTCAGCCGCGGCGGGCCAGGGACAGCGTCCGGCGCGCGGCGGCCACCACCGCCGCGTCCACGAACCGCCCGTCCGGCAGGGCCAGCGCCCCCTGGCCCGTCGCCGCCGCCTTCACGATCGTCTCCGCCTGCTCCACCTCCCGCTCCGAGGGCAGATACGCCCGCTCGATCACGGGCAGCTGCCGGGGATGGATCGCCGCGCGGCCGAGGAAGCCCAGCGCGCGGCCGTGCGCGCAGGACGCCGCCAGACCCTCCAGATCGCGGATGTCCGGGTGGATCGACTGGGCCGGCGGGGGCAGCCCGGCCGCCCGCGCGGCGACGACGACCCGGGAACGGCACCAGTCGAGCCCGGCGTCGCCCCGTACGCCCAGGTCGGCGCGCAGGTCCGCCTCGCCGAGGGAGATGCCGCGCAGGGCGGGATGCGCGGAGGCGATCGCGTGCGCCCGTTCGATGCCGAGGGCCGACTCCAGGAGCGCGTGCAGCCGGGTCGTGCCCGGTGCCGAGGGCGGTGTGGTCTCGGCGAGATGGATGACCTGGTCGGCCGACGTCACCTTCGGCAGCCGCAGCGCGGCCAGACCGGGCAGGGCGGCCAGCGCCGCGAGATCCCGCTGCGCCGGCGGGGTGCCCAGGGCGTTCACCCGGACATGGACGGGCACGGGGTGCTCCGGCGCGGACAGCAGCTCGGCCGTGGCCGCCCGCGCGTAGTCCTTGCGGTCCGGGGCCACCGCGTCCTCCAAGTCGACGATGACGACGTCGGCGCCGGACGCGAGCGCCCCGGCCACCACCCGGGGCCGGTCCCCGGGGGCGTACAGCCAGGTCAGCGGGTACGGGGCGGTCTCCGCCGGGACGGTCACAGCGCGCCCTCCTCCCGCAGGGCCGCGAGGTCGGCGGGGGACAGCCCGAGACCGGTGAGGACCTCGTCGGTGTCCGCGCCGTGCGGCCGGCCCGCCCAGCGGATCGTGCCGGGTGTGGCGGAGAGCCGGAACAGGACGTTCTGCATCCGTAGCGGTCCCAGCTCGGGATCGTCGACGGTGGTGACCGTGTCGAGCGCCGCGTACTGCGGGTCCGTCATCACGTCCCGGATGTCCTGGACCGGGGCCACCGCCGCCTCCGCCTTCTCGAAGGCGGCCAGCACATCGGCGCGGGTGTGCCGGGCGATCCAGTCGCCGACCGCCCGGTCCAGTACGTCGGCGTGGCGTGCCCGGTCCACGCCCGTCGCGAACCACGGCTCGTCGATGAGTTCGGGGCGCCCCACGAGCCGCATCACCCGCTCGGCGATCGACTGGGCGGACGTGGAGACGGCGACCCAGGTGCCGTCGGCCGTGCGGTAGGTGTTGCGCGGGGCGTTGTTGGCGGAGCGGTTGCCGGTGCGCTCCTGGACGTAGCCGAGCTGGTCGTACCAGGTCGGCTGGGGTCCGAGGGCCATCAGCATCGGCTCGATGAGCGCCATGTCGACGACCTGGCCCTCGCCGGTGCGCTCGCGGGCCGCGAGGGCCGTCATCACGGCGTACGCGGTGGCGAGGCCCGCGATCGAGTCGGCCAGCCCGAACGGCGGGAGCGTCGGGGGCGCGTCGGGCTCCCCAGTGAGCGCGGCGAAGCCGCTCATCGCCTCGGCCAGGGTGCCGAAGCCGGGGCGGTGGGAGGAGGGGCCGAACTGCCCGAAGCCGGTGACCCGGGTCAGGACCAGCCGGGGGTTGGCGGCCGACAGCTCGGGCCAGCCCAGGTCCCACTTCTCCAGGGTGCCGGGGCGGAAGTTCTCGATGATCACGTCCGCGGTGGCGGCCAGCCGCAGAAGGGTGGCGCGGCCGCCGGGCCGGGACAGGTTCAGGGTGATCGCGCGCTTGTTGCGGCCGAGGACCTTCCACCACAGCCCCACCCCGTCCTTGGCGGGGCCGTGCCCACGGGACGGGTCGGGCTTCTCGGGGTGCTCGACCTTGATCACCTCCGCGCCGAAGTCGCCGAGCATCGTCGCGGCCAGCGGGCCGGCGAACAAGGTGGCCAGGTCGATCACGCGCAGGCCGGCCAGCGGTGCCGGGGCCGCCGCGCTCATGACGCGTACCGTTCGTCGATCTCGGGCCGGTACGGCATCGACACCGTGGCGCCCTCCCGCTGCACGGACAGCGCGGCCGCGCAGGACGCCCAGGCCAGCGCGTCGGGCATCGGGCGGCCCTCGCCGAGCGCCACCGCGAGGGCGCCGACGAAGGTGTCGCCGGCGCCGGTGGAGTCGACGGCGGTGACCTCCAGGGCCGGGACCGTGAGCGGTTCGGCGCCCCGGGCGGCGTACAGGCTGCCGGACGCGCCCAGGGTGACGACGACCTCGGGGACCAGGTCCAGCAGGACGCCGGCCGCCTCGCGGGGGTCGGTGCGGCCGGTGAGGGTGGTGGCCTCGTGCTCGTTGGGGACGATCAGGTCGATGGCGCCGAGGAGTTCGTCGGGGAGCGGCCGGGCGGGGGAGGGGGTGAGGACCGTACGGACGCCGTGGCGGCGGGCGGCGCGGGCGCCCGCGAGCACGGCGGGCAGCGGGATCTCCAGCTGGAGCAGCAGGGTGTCGGCGTCGGCGATCACGCCCTCGTCACCCGGGCTGAGGTGGTCGAGGGTGGCGTTGGCGCCGGGGATGACGACGATCGCGTTGCCGCCCTCGTCGTCGACGACGATGTGCGCGGTGCCGGAGGGGCCCTCGACGGTGCGCAGATCGTCGGTGTCGACCCCGGAGTGTTCGAGCGCGGAGCGCAGCTGGGCGCCGTAGGCGTCGTTGCCGACGGCGCCGATCATCAGCACGTCGCCGCCCGCGCGGGCCGCGGCCGTCGCCTGGTTGGCGCCCTTGCCGCCGGGGATCGTGCGGAACTCCCGGCCGGTGACGGTCTCGCCGCGCTGCGGGGCCTTCTCTACATAGGTGACGAGGTCCATGTTCGTGCTGCCGAGCACGACGATGTCGGTCATGGGCGGACGGCCTCCAAGGGGGTGAGGTCGGCGGGGGCGTGGGCGAGGTCGTGGGTGAGGCTGGCGAGGGTGTCGAAGCCGGTGCCGTCGAGGCCGCCGACCGAGGTGGCGAGACGGTTCTTCAGCGGGGCCGTCCAGTGGTCGGGCAGGGCGGCGGGGGAGCCGGCGAGGAGGCCTGCGACGCTGCCCGCCGTCGCGCCGTTGGAGTCGGTGTCCCAGCCGCCGGACACGGCACGGCAGATGGAGCCGGTGAAGTCGCCGTCGGCGTGGGTGAGGGCGGCGGCGATCAGGGCCGTGTTGGGGACGGCGTGGACCCAGTGGTGGTCCTCCGCGTGGACGGCGTGCAGCCGGTCGACGACCGTGTCGAAGTCGTCGTGCGTACGCGCCAGCGTCGTCGCGTGCTCGACGGCGTGGGCGAGGCGGGACTCGGGCGGGATCACCGCGAGCCCGGCGCTCAGGCAGTCGTGGACGTCCTGCGGCCCGGTCGCGTGGGCCGCGCGGGCGATGACCGCCGCCGCGAACATCGCCGCGTAGACGCCGTTGGCGGTGTGCGTGAGGGTGGCGTCCCGGTGGGCCTGTTCGGCCGCTGCGCCCGGGTCGCCGGGGTGGGTCCAGCCGTGGACGTCGGCCCGGATGAGGGCGCCGATCCACTCGCGGAACGGGTTGCGGTGGCGGGCCGTGTGCGGGGGTTCGACCCCGAGGAGGAGGTTGCGCAGGGCGACGCGTTCGGCGGTGAACGTACGGCCCGCGGGGAGTTCGTCCAGCCAGAGGCGGGCCACGTCCGCGGTCGTGAAGTCCCGGCCGTACCGCTGGAGCAGCAGCAGGTTGAGCAGCGGGTAGTTGAGGTCGTCGTCCTCGGGCATGCCGTCGATGTTCTCGGCGAGCGAGGTCGTTGCGGAGCGGCGGTTCCAGGGGTGGGCGGCGAGCAGCTCGGGTGGGACGCCCCGGGCCGTGAAGTAGCCGCGCAGGGGCCAGTTGCCGGTCGGCCGGGCGAGCGCGCGGATGGCGTCGAGCGCCAGCTTCTCGACCGGCTTGCCCAGCAGACAGCCGACGGCCCGGCCCAGCCAGGCGGCCTCCAGCCTCGCCGGTGAGGTCCGCGCGGCGGCGGCCGGGGGCGCGGGCCAGTCCGGGCAGAGCGCCTTGATGGCGGCGAGGTCGGTGGGCTCCCGGTCCGCCGTCCGGCTCGGCAGGTCGGCGAGTTCGTCCAGCAGGTCCTCGGCCAGCGTGCGCAGATAGCGGGACGCCGGTTCCGGCGAGGCGCCCGCCCGCGCGGGGGCCGTACGGCCGCCCGCCGCCGCCCAGCGGGCCGCGATCCGCGCCGGCTCCCGGCCGTCCAGGGCGGCCTGGCGCAGCTCATGGCCGATCAGATCCTCGGGCTGCACCCAGGTCACGCGGAGCACGGCCGGCCCTCCAGCGTCTCGAACGCCGCTTCGTGCGCCCGGCGGCGGGCCACGTCACGGGCGTGCACCTCGCGGGCCACCTCGGTCAGGACGCGGGGCGGCTCCCACAGGTCCAGCCGGCTGGCCTCCGCGACCGTCTTCGCCCAGTCCTCCGGGACCGGGGAGCCGAGGGCGCCGGCCACCGCGCCCGCCATCGTCGCGATCGAGTCGCAGTCACGGCCGTAGTTCACCGCGCCCAGCACCGCCCGGCGGAAGTCGCCGGCCGCGATCAGCACCATGGCCAGGGCGATGGGCAGTTCCTCGATCGCGTGCAGCCGGGAGGGGCGGCGGGCGCCGAGGGAGGGCCGGCGATAGTCGGGGCCGACGGTGTCGTACGGGGCGACCGCCTCGCGCAGCGGGACCAGCGCGGACTCGAAGTCGCCGTGGGCAGCAGCCGTTTCGCAGCACTTCTCGATGGCCTCGCGGGTGCCGTCCCGGGCCAGGGACAGACAGGCGCCGACGACCGAGTCGGGGGTCGCGCCGGGGGAGCAGGCCGCCGCCACGGCCGCCGCGAACACACCGGCCGCCTCACGGCCGTACGACGACTGGTGGGCGCCCGCGACGTCCAGCGCCTCGGCGTACGCGGCGCGCGGGTCGGCGGCGTTGACCAGGCCGACGGGGGCCATGTACATCGCGGCACCGCAGTTCACGATGTTGCCGACGCCGGCCTCCCGGGGGTCGACGTGCCCGTAGTGGAGGCGGGCCACGAGCCACTTCTCCGCCAGGAAGATCCGGTGCAGGGGGAGCGCCTCGGCCTCCAGCTCCGGGATCCAGCGCGGATTCGTCATCAGGTCGGGGACCAGGTGGTCGGCGATCGCGTACGCGTCGAGGTGGTCGCGGACGGTCGCGTAGACGCGAATCAGCGCGTGCGTCATCAACGTGTCGTCGGTGACGTGCCCGTCGCCCTTGTGGTACGGCGCGATGGGGCGGGCCGTACGCCAGTCCTCGCCGTTCCAGGGGCCGACGACGCCGTGGACGCGGCCGCCGTGGCGCTCCAGGATCTGGTCCGGGGAGTAGCCCTCCACCGGGCCGCCGAGGGCGTCGCCGACGGCCGCGCCGACCAGGGCGCCGGTGATCCGTTCGTCGAGACGCGGACCACTGCTTTCATCTGCTTTGGGCGTCATGCCGGAATCATCCTCCTGGTCGGTCCGGTTGTGCGGCTTCCAGGAGGTCGGCGAGTTCCACCAGGTCGGTGCCGGTGAGCCGGGGGAGCGCGCAGCCGGAGAGGGTGCGGCAGGTGTCGCGCCAGGCCGCCGGGACGCACCCGGCGCCGCCGAGGGCGCCGGTGAGTGCGCCGGTCAGGGCCGGTGCCGAGTCCGCCACCCGGGACAGGCAGGCGGCGGCGGGGACCGCCTCGGCGATACGGCCGCCCGCGGCGACGGCGAGCGCGAGGGCGACCGGCACGGTCTCGGCGGCGGCGACGCCGTAGCTGTAGACGTGGTCGACGATCTGGTGCTCCAGGAGGGGGACCAGGGCGAAGGCGCCGTCCGCGGCGCGGGCGAGGTCCACGGCGTGGTGGGCGTTGCGGCCGATCTCCGTGCCCTCGGGGAGCTCGGTGAGCGCCGCCGTGACGCAGGTACCGGTGGGCGCGCCGGCGAGGGCCAGGGAGACGGCCGCCGCCATCGCCCGGGCGCCGAGGACGCCGTCGCCGTCCTGGGTGTAACGGGCGTCGAACTCGGCCAGGCCGGCGGCGCGTTCGGGGTCGCCGGGGTGGGCGACGGCCAGGACGCAGGCGCGTACGCAGGCCGCGTCGTCGAAGAAGTGCGGGTTGTCGTGGCCGGTGGCGGGTGGGCGGAGGCCGGTGGCGAGGTTGCCGAGGCCGGCGCGGACGGAGATGCGGGCGCGGAGCGGTAGGACCGCCGACTCGATCTCGGGGGCGCGGTCGGCGGCGGCGGCGATCTCGCCGGCGAGGGCGTTCCAGGTGAGGTCGATCGCTGCCCTGACGCGGCGGTCGCGGCTGAGGTCGCCCAGGGCGGTGTCGTCGCCGGCCCGCAGCAGGGCCTCGGCGGTGAACGCCGCCCACTCGGCGTCGTCGGAGGGGCCCAGGCGGAGGGGTTCGGGGGGCTGGTTGAGGGCGATCGGTACGGGGAGGGTGGTGGTGGCGTTCTGCTCGGCGAACGTTTCGAGTTCGCGGGTCAGACGGCGCGTCCAGTCCGGCATACGGGCGGCGCGGTGTCGGGCGGCGGGCCAGCCGGCGGCGTCGCCTGCGGCCAGGCCCAGGAGGAGTCCTTGGATGCGGTGCGCTGCGCTGGGCTGGGGTGCAGCGGCCTCGGCTTCGCCTTGGGCCAGTACGGCCTCGGCTTCGCCTTCGGTCAGGAGTTTCCCACCCGCACCCGACGACGAAAGTTGCACGGGCGGTG
>NZ_JAGPYD010000014.1:0-253772 GCF_018070255.1 Streptomyces sp. RK62
TTCATAGTGTTTCGGTGGTCATAGCGTGAGGGAAACGCCCGGTTACATTCCGAACCCGGAAGCTAAGCCTTACAGCGCCGATGGTACTGCAGGGGGGACCCTGTGGGAGAGTAGGACACCGCCGAACAATTATTAGAGGGCTGGATTCGAAACTTAGGTTTCGGGTCCAGCCCTTTTTTGTTGCCCTTCATCTGGCGTTCACGTGCCGCGCGCAGCATTCAAGGCATGGGTATTGCCGCAATGCTCCGGGCCGCTGGCATAGGTGTCGGTGACGAGGTCGTCGTACCGGCCTTCGGGAACGTCGAGGTCGCCGAGGCCGTCGTACTGACGGGTGCGCTGCCGGTGTTCGCCGACATCGATCCGGTGACGTACTGCCTGGACGCCGCTGCCGTGGACGCCGTGGTCGGGCCGCGGACGGCCGCTGTCGTCGTCGTACACCGCTTCGGGCGCCTTGCAGATGTCGCGCGGTTGCGGGGAGTTGGGCAGCGGCGTGGGCTGCTGGTCCTGGAGCAAGGGGAGTCCGAGGTGCCGTACGATGAGGTCGCGCGGCGCCGGGAGCGGGCGGCTTATCTGGACGCCAAGTTGAAGGGTGTGCTGACGCCCGACGGGGGTGACGGGCACACGTATCAGCAGTATGTGGTGCGGGTGCCGGGGAACGGGCGGCCTGATCGGGACGCGTTCTCACGGGCCTTGCAGCACAAGGGAGTTGGGTGCTGGGTGCCGGTGAAGACGCCGGTGCATCGGCTGCCCGCGTACCGGCGGTGTGTAGCCCTGCCCGAGACCGAGCGGGCGGCCGACGAGACCTTGGCGCTGCCGGTCGACGTCGCCCTCACCAAGCGGGACCTGCAGCGTGTGGTGGCGGCCTGCAATGCGCTCGGTGGACTGCTTCAGCCGGCCTTCTGACGGAATTTGGGAGCACGGGCGCGTTCGGGGTACGATCTCTTTCGTTGCCGCGAGGGAAACCCCGCAAGGCAGCCGGCCCCTATAGCTCAGTCGGTAGAGCGTCTCCATGGTAAGGAGAAGGTCAACGGTTCGATTCCGTTTGGGGGCTCCACTGGAAAGGCCCCGCCCCTTCGGGCGGGGCCTTTTTCATGCCCTTCTTTCCTGCTCCCTCAGTCCTGGTGGATTCCGGGAACGCGCATCGCCAGGATCGCCATGTCGTCGGACGGGGCGTCGGAGGCGAAGCGTTCGACCGCGCGCATGATGCGGGCCGCGACCGCGCCGGCCGTCAGGCCCGTGCAGGTGGTGAGGACGTCGGCGAGGCCGTCGTCGCCCAGCATGCGGGTGCCCTCGCGGCGTTCGGTGACGCCGTCGGTGACGCACAACAGGACGTCGCCCGGGTCGAGGGTGACCGTCTGCTCGTAAAGCTCCAGGTCCTCCATGACGCCCAGGAGCGGCTGGGGTTCGGCGGCCGGTTCGACGGTGCCGTCCTGGCGCAGGCGGAGCGGGAGCGGGTGGCCGGCGCAGACCACCTTCAGCTCCGCGCTGCCGTCCTCCTGCGGCCGCATCTCGCCGTAGAGGAGGGTCAGGAAGCGGCTGCGGGCGCCCTCGTCGAGGATCGCGGAGTTCAGGCGCTCCAGTACCGCGGGGCCGCTGAGGCCCTCGCGGGCGAGCAGGCGCAGGGCGTGCCGGGCGAGGCCGGTGACCGCGGCGGCGTTGGGGCCGGTGCCGCAGACGTCGCCGATGGCGAAACCGTAGGCGCCGTCGCTGATGGGGAAGAGGTCGTAGAAGTCGCCGCCGACCTCGTTGCCCTCGCCGGCCGCGCGGTAGATGACCTCGACCTCGACGCCGTCGATCTGCGGGAGCTCCGGCGGCAGGAGGCTGCGCTGGAGGGACTGGCTGATGGCCGTGCGCTCGGAGTAGAGGCGGGCGTTGTCCAGGGCGAGGGCGGCCCGTCGGCTCAGGTCCTCGGCGAGTTCGAGGATCTCCTGGCGGAAGTGCTCGTCGGTCGGCTTGCCCAGCGTCAGCATGCCGATGACGCGGTTGCGGGCGACCAGGGGCAGGACCACCGTCTCGCCGCCGACGGCGGAGGCCGTGGCGAGGGTCGGGCCGATGCCCGCGCTGACGCGGCCGACGGGTTCGCCGAGGCCGAGGCTGCGCATGGACGTGCGCAGGGCGGCCTGGTGCGCCGACTCGGCGGGGGCGGACCAGACGCGGGCGCCGGGGGTGGGCACCGGGTCCGGCGGGGGGATCTTCGACAGCAACGACTTGATGCCGTCGATGAGTTCCTCGTCCTCGTGCAGGACGTACGACAGGTACGGCTCGGAAGCCTGGTCGGCGATCGTGTAGACCGCGCACCAGGTGGCGAGGGTCGGGACCGTCATCTGGGCCATGAGCGCCAAGGTCTGGTCGCGGTCCAGGGTGCCGGCGAGCAGGTCGGACGCCTCGACGAGGAAGCTGAGGGAGCCTCTGCGCAGGCGTTCGAGCTCGCCGAGGCGTGCGGACTCGACGGCCAGGGCGATGCGGTCGGCGGCGAACTGGAGACGCAGGGCCTCCTCGTTGGAGTAGCGGCCGGGTGCCTCCGCGGCGACGCCGAGGGAGCCGGTGAGGCGGCCCTCGACCTTGAGGGGGACCGTGACGACGGAGCGCATGCCGGTGCCGCGCAGCAGGGGGACGGCGCCGGGCACCATCGTGAGGTCCTCGTGGACGGCGGGCATCCGGGCGGAGCCGTAGCGGCCGGGGCCGGCCTCGACCGGGACGCGGGCGAAGCGCTGACGGGCGGAGGGCAGGCCGGTGGAGGCGCGGACCTCCAGTTCCGTCTCGTCGTCGGTGGCGAGCAGCAGGAAGGCGGAGTCGCCGTCGAGCATGTCGCGGGCGCGCTCCACGGTGCGCTGGAGGAGGCCGTCGAGGTCGTCCGGGGCGGGGGAGCCGATGAACACCTCGAACGGGTCGGTGCTCGAGGACTCGGAGGCGGCGTCGCCGGCCGGCATGCGCAGGGGCGTCTGGAGGACGGCACGCTCGTGGTTGCGGACCAGGAGGCAGACCGTGGAGGGCTCGCCTTCGGCGTCGCGGACGCGGAGGTGGGAGGCGTACACGGGGGTGACGCGGCCGTCGGCGCCCCTTATGCCGTAGCTGCCCTCCCAGCGGGAGAGCTGGAGGGCCTCGGCGATGCCGGTGCTGGTGCCCGGGGTGTGCGGCCAGGCCGCGAAGTCGGTGAGGGGCTTGCCGACGACCTGCTCGGCCGCGTAGCCGAAGAGGTCCTCGGCGTCCTCGTTCCACGAGGAGATGGCGCCGGTGCGGTCGATCTGGACCACGGCGACGCGGACGCGGCCGTCGGCGAGCGGGAGGAGGTCGAGGGGGAGCGACGGTCCGGCGGCGCGGGTGCCGACGGGGCGCTCGGGCAGGTCGAGCTGGAACCAGACCTGCTTGTGCGTGGGGGAGTAGTCGACGCCCCAGTGGCCGGCGAGCGCCGCGCACAGCTGGAGGCCGCGGCCTCCCTCGCGGTCGGGGCTGCCCATGTTGACGGGGGAGCCCTGGAGCGGGATCTCGCGCTCCGGGTAGCGGTCGGCCACCTCGATCCGTACGCCGTCCTCACTGCGCAGGCACAGGACGTCCGCCGAGGTGCCCGCGTGGACGACGGCGTTGGTCACCAGTTCGCTGGTGAGGACCACGGCGTCGTCGACGATGTCGGCGAAGCCCCAGCCCTGGAGGGTGTCGCGGACGAAGGAGCGGGCGCTCGCGACGGACCGCCCGACAGGCTCGAAGCTGGCTGCCGCGCGCGCGGTGATCACAGAACTCCTCGTCGGGTCGTCGACGTGCAGGGCTTCGCGGCGGGCCGGGCCGTGCCGCTGGTGCGGCATCTGTCCGCCCGTCGGCCCGTCCGGGGTCGGTGCCCCCGGAATCAGTCCGGTGGTCATGTCCGGCTGCCCCTCCGTTGCCCGCTCGTGCTCCTCCTGCCACCGCCCAGGCCGGACGGACCGGCGCGGCTGGACAGCCGCATGCAAGGTTACTTACCTTCGCGGTCCCTGCGGATGCCGGTCTGCAGTGTTTCCGTCCGGAGGGTGTGCGGACGATGTGCGAAGCTGCCGAACTGTTATGGCCGGGTTCAGCCGGGGTGAAACACTGGGCAGGCTTCTGATGAAGGTCCGGGCAGGCCGAGTGCGAGGCGCGTCCGGTGGGCAGCAGCCCGTGGGCGGCCCGGTCGGTCCGGGCGGGCCACCCGGTGGACAACGGGTACGCGGAAGCAGCAGCACCGAGCACGACAGTGATGGTCGACCCCTGCGGGAGGGACACAGTGGAGTCTGGCGCAGCGACGCGGGGCACTAAGACGCGCGCGAAAGGCGGACAGTCCCTGAGGAACGAACGCAAGAGCCACGGCGGCACCACCGCCGTGGACACGGCGGCCCTGAACCGCCTGCTGGCGGCCTTGGTGTCGATGCGCGACGGGAACTTCCGCAAGCGGCTCACGGTGTCCGGCGACGGCGTTATGTCGGAGATCGCGGCCGTCTTCAACGAGGTGGCCGACCGGAACCTCCACCTCACGGGTGAGCTGGCGCGGGTGCGCCGGATGGTCGGCCGCGAGGGCAAGCTGACCGAGCGGCTGGAGACCGGGGCCTGTGAGGGCTCCTGGGCGGCCGCGATCGACAACTCGAACGCCCTGGTGGACGACCTGGTCAGGCCGGTCTCCGAGGTCGGGCGGGTGCTGTCGGCGGTGGCCGAGGGTGATCTGTCGCCGCGGATGGAGCTGCGGACGCAGACGCCGGACGGCACGGGGCATCCGCTGCGGGGCGAGTTCCTGAAGGTCGGCCGTACCGTCAACAATCTGGTCGACCAGCTGTCGACGTTCACCGACGAGGTCACGCGTGTGGCCAGCGAGGTGGGCACGGAGGGCAAGCTCGGCGGGCAGGCGCGGGTGCGGGGCATGTCCGGGTCCTGGAAGGACCTGACGGACTCCGTGAACACCATGGCGTACCGGCTGACCGCGCAGGTGCGGGACATCGCGCTGGTGACGACGGCGGTGGCCAAGGGCGATCTGTCGCGCAAGGTCACGGTGCATGTGGCCGGCGAGATGCTGGAGCTGAAGAACACCGTCAACACGATGGTGGACCAGCTGTCGTCGTTCTCGTCCGAGGTGACGCGCGTCGCCCGCGAGGTGGGCACCGAGGGTGAGCTCGGCGGGCAGGCGCAGGTGCCCGGTGTGGCGGGTGTGTGGAAGGACCTCACCGATTCGGTGAACCTGATGGCCGGGAACCTGACGGCCCAGGTGCGGGGTATCTCACAGGTGACGACGGCGGTCGCCAACGGTGATCTGTCGCAGAAGGTGACGGTGTCGGCGCGGGGCGAGGTCGCCCAGCTCGCGGACACGATCAACCAGATGACCGAGACGCTGCGGATCTTCGCGGACGAGGTCACGCGCGTGGCCAACGAGGTCGGCGCGGAGGGGCAGCTCGGCGGTCAGGCGAATGTGCCGGGCGCGGCCGGCACGTGGAAGGACCTGACGGACTCCGTCAACACGGTGTTCCGGAATTTGACCATTCAGGTGAGGGACATCGCGGCCGTCACGACCGCGGTGGCCAGTGGTGACCTCTCGCAGAAGGTCACGGTCGACGTGGCCGGCGAGATGCTGGAGCTGAAGAACACCGTCAACGGGATGGTGGACCAGCTGTCGTCGTTCGGCAGCGAGGTGACGAGGGTCGCCCGTGAGGTCGGTGTCGAGGGTGAGCTGGGCGGCCAGGCGCAGGTGCCGGGGGCCGCGGGGACGTGGAAGGACCTGACGGACTCCGTCAACACGGCGTTCCGCAACCTCACCGGACAGGTGAGGAACATCGCGCAGGTGACGACGGCGGTCGCCAACGGTGATCTGTCGCAGAAGGTCACGGTGGACGTCTCCGGTGAGATGCTCCAGCTGAAGAACACCGTGAACACGATGGTGGACCAGCTGTCGTCGTTCGCCGACCAGGTGACGCGGATGGCCCGTGACGTGGGTACGGAGGGCCGCCTCGGCGGTCAGGCCGTCGTACCGGGGGTGTCGGGCACCTGGAAGGAGCTCACGGACTCCGTCAACTTCATGGCCGGGAATCTGACGTCGCAGGTGCGGCAGATCGCCCAGGTGACGACGGCGGTGGCGCGCGGTGACCTCTCGCAGAAGATCGACGTCGACGCGCGCGGCGAGATCCTGGAGCTGAAGAACACCATCAACACGATGGTCGACCAGCTCTCCGGCTTCGCCGACCAGGTGACCCGGGTGGCCCGTGAGGTGGGCACCGAGGGCCGGCTGGGCGGTCAGGCGCAGGTGCCCGGTGTCGCCGGTGTGTGGCGGGACCTCACGGACTCCGTGAACGGCATGGCCGGCAACCTGACGGCCCAGGTGCGCAACATCGCGCAGGTCGCGACGGCGGTGGCGCGCGGTGACCTCTCGCAGAAGATCACCGTGGACGCGCGCGGGGAGATCCTCGAGCTGAAGAACACGCTGAACACGATGGTGGACCAGCTGTCGTCGTTCGCGGAGGAGGTCACCAGGGTCGCCCGCGAGGTGGGCACCGAGGGCGAGCTGGGCGGTCAGGCCGAGGTGCAGGGTGTCTCCGGCACCTGGAAGGACCTCACGCAGTCCGTGAACTTCATGGCGAACAACCTGACGATCCAGGTGCGCCAGATCGCCGAGGTGACGACGGCGGTCGCCAAGGGCGATCTGTCGAAGAAGATCACTGTCGACGCCAAGGGCGAGATCCTCGAACTGGTGACGACGGTGAACACGATGGTGGACCAGCTGTCGTCCTTCGCCGAGCAGGTGACCCGGGTCGCCCGTGAGGTGGGCACCGAGGGCATCCTGGGCGGCCAGGCGCACGTCCCGGGTGTCACGGGCATCTGGAAGGACCTCAGCGGCAATGTGAACCTGATGGCGAAGAACCTCACCATGCAGGTGCGGAACATCTCGCAGGTCGCGGCCGCCGTCGCCAACGGTGATCTGACGCGGACGGTGACGATCGAGGCGCGCGGCGAGGTCGCGCAGCTCGCGGACACCTTCAACACGATGGTGAAGACGCTGAGTTCGTTCGCCGACCAGGTCACCAAGGTGGCCCGTGAGGTGGGCACGGACGGCATCCTGGGCGGGCAGGCGCACGTCCCGGGCGTGGCCGGCACCTGGAAGGACCTCACCGAGTCCGTGAACCAGATGGCGTCGAACCTGACCGGTCAGGTCCGCAACATCGCCATGGTTACGACCGCCATCGCCAAGGGCGATCTGACGAAGAAGATCGACATCGACGCCCGGGGCGAGATCCTGGAGCTGAAGACCACGATCAACACGATGGTCGACCAGCTGTCGTCGTTCGCCGAGGAGGTCACCCGCGTCGCCCGCGAGGTGGGCACGGAGGGGCAGCTCGGCGGCCAGGCACGCGTGCGTGACGTGGACGGCACCTGGCGGGACCTCACCGAGTCCGTGAACGAGATGGCCGGGAACCTGACCCGGCAGGTGCGCGCCATCGCGCGCGTGGCGACCGCGGTGACCCGCGGCGACCTGAACCTGAAGATCGACGTCGACGCGTCCGGCGAGATCCAGGAGCTGCAGGACTACATCAACAAGATGATCGCCAACCTGCGCGACACCACGATCGCCAACAAGGAGCAGGACTGGCTCAAGGGCAACCTCGCCCGGATCTCGGCGCTGATGCAGGGCCGCCGGGACCTGGAGGACGTGGCCTCGCTGATCATGAGCGAGCTGACGCCGGTGGTGTCCGCGCAGCACGGCGCGTTCTTCCTGGCGATGCCCCTGGTGGACGGCAAGGACATCAGCGCCGAGGCCGAGGACCAGTACGAGCTACGGATGCTGGGGTCGTACGCCTACTCGATGGGGTCCATGCCGACGTCGTTCCGGCCGGGCGAGGGGCTGATCGGGACGGCCGCCCTGGAGAAGCGCACGATCCTGGTGGAGAACGCGCCCAGCGGCTATCTGAAGATCTCCTCCGGGCTCGGCGAGGCGCCGCCCGCGCAGGTGATCGTGCTGCCGGTGCTGTTCGAGGGCAAGGTGCTCGGTGTGATCGAGCTGGCCTCGTTCACACCGTTCACGCAGATCCAGAAGGACTTCCTCAACCAGATCGCCGAGATGATCGCGACGAGCGTCAACACCATCTCGGTCAACACCAAGACCGAGGTGCTGCTGCGGCAGTCGCAGGAGCTGACCGAGCAACTGCGGGAGCGGTCGGAGGAGTTGGAGAACCGGCAGAAGGCCCTCCAGGCGTCCAACGCCGAACTGGAGGAGAAGGCCGAGCTGCTGGCCCAGCAGAACCGGGACATCGAGGTGAAGAACACCGAGATCGAGGAGGCGCGGCAGGTCCTGGAGGAGCGCGCCGAGCAGCTCGCGGTGTCGATGCGCTACAAGAGCGAGTTCCTCGCCAACATGTCGCACGAGCTGCGTACGCCGCTCAACTCGCTGCTGATCCTGGCGAAGCTGCTCGCCGACAACGCCGAGGGGAACCTCTCGCCGAAGCAGGTCGAGTTCGCGGAGACGATCCACGGGGCCGGTTCCGACCTGCTCCAGCTGATCAACGACATCCTGGACCTGTCGAAGGTCGAGGCGGGCAAGATGGACGTCTCGCCGACGCGGATCGCGCTCGTCCAGCTCGTCGACTACGTGGAGGCGACGTTCCGGCCGCTGACCGCGGAGAAGGGCCTGGACCTGTCCGTACGGGTGTCGCCGGAGCTGCCGGCGACGCTGCACACGGACGAGCAGCGGCTGCTGCAGGTGCTGCGGAACCTGCTGTCGAACGCGGTGAAGTTCACCGACTCCGGGTCGGTCGAGCTGGTCATCCGGCCCGCGGGCTCGGATGTGCCGCCGTCGATCCGGGAGCAGCTGCTGGAGGCGGGGTCGCTGGCCGAGGCCGACGCCCCGCTGATCGCGTTCTCGGTGACCGACACCGGTATCGGGATCGCGGCGAGCAAGATGCGGGTGATCTTCGAGGCGTTCAAGCAGGCCGACGGCACCACGAGCCGCAAGTACGGCGGTACGGGTCTGGGACTGTCGATCTCGCGGGAGATCGCCCAGCTGCTCGGCGGGGAGATCCACGCGCAGAGCGAACCGGGCCGCGGCTCGACGTTCACGCTGTATTTGCCTCTGCACCCCAGCGAACTGCCTCCGCAGGGGTATCAGCAGCAGCTGCCGCCACTGGACCCGGGTGACCTGGTGGCGTCGGCGGCCGATCTGTCGGAGCTGTCCGACGCCGAGATCGAGACGCCGGCCGAGGTGCGGTCGTACCGGGAGACCCAGAACGGCGCCGCGGCGCTCTTCCGGCGTCGGCGCCGGGCGGCGGAGCTGGAGCAGCGGCCGACGCAGCCGGAGCTGCGGCCGGCGGTCGCCGAGGAGGGCCCGTCGGCCCGGTCGCGCCGGGGCATCCGCTTCGGCGGGGAGAAGGTCCTGATCGTCGACGACGACATCCGCAACGTCTTCGCGCTGACCAGCGTGCTGGAGCAGCACGGGCTGTCGGTGCTGTACGCGGAGAACGGCCGGGAGGGCATCGAGGTCCTGGAGCAGCACGACGACGTGGCCGTCGTCCTGATGGACATCATGATGCCCGAGATGGACGGGTACGCGACGACCACGGCGATCCGGCGGATGCCGCAGTTCGCCGGGCTGCCGATCATCGCGCTCACCGCGAAGGCCATGAAGGGCGACCGGGAGAAGGCGATCGAGTCGGGCGCCTCGGACTACGTGACCAAGCCGGTGGACCCCGATCATCTGCTCACGGTGATGAACCAGTGGATGAGGGAGCAGTGACAGGAACGAACCAGGGTGCCGTGGATTTGTTGACTCAGGGTGCTCGAAGCTGTGTAGAAGTGCGGGATTCGGGGAACCTTCTGGTCTCCCGCTACGTTTCTGCTACGTGCACAGTGACATCGCGGTGACAGGGTGTGGCGACAGGCGGGGTGCGGCTACCATGACCGGCACGAGGGCGGGCGGCGTAAGGGAGCCGTCCCCTGGGGCGGAGCCCGGTGCACTGCCGGGGCGAGGAGGGCGGGCCATGGTGCAGAAGGCCAAGATCCTCCTGGTCGATGACCGGCCGGAGAATCTGCTGGCGCTGGAGGCGATCCTCTCTGCGCTCGATCAGACCCTGGTGCGGGCATCGTCCGGGGAGGAAGCGCTCAAAGCACTGCTGACGGACGACTTCGCGGTCATTCTGCTGGACGTCCAGATGCCGGGAATGGACGGTTTCGAAACCGCGGCGCACATCAAGCGACGGGAACGGACCCGGGACATCCCGATCATCTTCCTCACCGCGATCAACCACGGTCCGCACCACACCTTCCGTGGATACGCGGCGGGCGCGGTGGACTACATCTCGAAGCCGTTCGACCCGTGGGTGCTGCGGGCGAAGGTCTCGGTGTTCGTCGAGCTCTACATGAAGAACTGCCAGCTGCGCGAGCAGGCGGCACTCCTGCGACTGCAGTTGGAGGGCGGCGGCGGCAAGGCCGCCGGTGCCGAGTCCAAGGAGCCCGCCGGGCTGCTCGCCGAGCTGTCCGCGCGTCTGGCCGCCGTCGAGGAGCAGGCCGAGGCGCTCTCGAAGCAACTCGACGACGACTCGGCCGACGCGGCCGCGGTGGCCACCGCGGCCCATCTCGAACGCAAACTCACGGGACTGCGGCGGGCGCTGGACGCGTTGGAGCCGGGCGCCGGCAGCGCGTCGTCGGTGTCGTCGCAGAACTGACCGCGAGACGGGCCCCGTTGGTGTCCGGTGGCACTATGTCCCGATGTGTGAGCCGGCGTCAGTTCACCGCCTCCGCACGGGCGACACGAACGGGTGAAGCAGTGGGCACACGTGTCCACTGTCTCCTCCACCGGTAACCTCACCTCCATGGCCTCACGTTCCTCCGCAGCCAAGAAGCCGCCCGCGAAGAAGGCGGCCGCTTCGGCGAAGGCTCCGGCGAAGAAGGCCGCCGCCAGGAAAGCCCCCGCGAAGAAGGCGCCGGCGAAGAAGGCCGCGGCCAGGAAAGCCGCGCCCCCGCCCAAGCCGGCGCCCAGCCCCACCGGGGGCGTGTACCGGCTCGTGCGCGCCGTCTGGCTCGGGCTCGCGCATGCCGTCGGCGCGGTGTTCCGCGGCATAGGGCAGGGCGCGAAGAACCTCGACCCCGCCCACCGCAAGGACGGCGTCGCCCTGCTGCTGCTCGGCCTCTCCCTGATCGTCGCCGCCGGGACCTGGTCCAATCTGCGCGGCCCCGTCGGGGACCTCGTCGAGATCATCGTGACCGGCGCCTTCGGCCGGCTCGACCTGCTGGTGCCGATCCTGCTCGCGGTCGTCGCCGTGCGGTTCATCCGGCACCCCGAGAAGCCCGAGGCCAACGGCCGGATCGTCATCGGCCTATCCGCGCTCCTCATCGGCGTGCTCGGGCAGGTCCACATCGCCGTCGGATCGCCGGCCCGCAGCGCCGGCATGCAGGCCATAAGGGACGCCGGCGGGCTCATCGGCTGGGGCGCGGCGACACCGCTGACGTACACCATGGGCGACGTCCTCGCCGTCCCGCTGCTCGTGCTGCTCACGATCTTCGGCCTGCTGGTGGTCACGGCGACGCCCGTCAACGCGATCCCGCAGCGGCTGCGGCTGCTCGGGGTGAAGCTGGGGCTGCTGCCCGACCCGGAGGACGACGAGGACTTCACCGAGGACGACGAGCGCTACGACGAGCAGTGGCGCGAGGCGCTGCCCGCCGCGCGCGGGCGCAAGCGGGGCCGGGCCCGGGAGCCGTACGACCCCGAGGACGCCGAGCAGGAGGCCCTCTCGCGGCGCCGCGGGCGTCCCAGGCGCTCCGCGGTGCCCCAGCCCGAGATGGACCGTCCCATGGACGCCGTGGACGTCGCCGCCGCCGCGGCGGCCGCGCTCGACGGCGCCGTGATGCACGGGATGCCGCCCTCGCCGATCGTCGCCGACCTCACCCAGGGCGTCAGCGTGGGTGACCGCGAGGAGACCACGCCCGTGCCGACGCCGGTCCCGGCGGCGCGGCCCCAGCAGGACCGGCTGCCCAAGCCGAAGGCCGCCGATCTCACCAAGAGCGAGGTCCCCGACCTCACCAAGGCCGTGTCCGTCCCCGACGAGGTGCGTGATCTGCCCCCGCGCGCGGAGCAGCTGCAGCTGTCCGGCGACATCACCTACGCGCTGCCGTCGCTCGACCTGCTCGAACGCGGCGGCCCCGGCAAGTCGCGCAGCGCCGCGAACGACGCCGTCGTCGCGTCGCTCACCACCGTCTTCACCGAGTTCAAGGTCGACGCCCGTGTCACCGGCTTCACGCGCGGGCCGACGGTCACGCGCTACGAGGTCGAGCTGGGCCCGGCCGTCAAGGTCGAGCGCATCACCGCGCTGACAAAGAACATCGCGTACGCCGTCGCCAGCCCGGACGTGCGGATCATCAGCCCGATCCCCGGCAAGTCGGCGGTCGGCATCGAGATCCCCAACACCGACCGCGAGATGGTCAACCTCGGTGACGTGCTGCGGCTCGCGGCCGCCGCCGAGGACGACCACCCGATGCTGGTCGCGCTCGGCAAGGACGTCGAGGGCGGCTACGTGATGGCCAACCTTGCGAAAATGCCGCACGTCCTGGTCGCCGGAGCCACCGGTTCCGGCAAGTCCTCGTGCATCAACTGTCTGATCACGTCGATCATGGTCCGCGCGACCCCCGAGGACGTCCGCATGGTCCTCGTCGACCCCAAGCGCGTCGAGCTGACCGCGTACGAGGGCATCCCGCACCTGATCACGCCGATCATCACCAACCCGAAGCGGGCCGCCGAGGCGCTGCAGTGGGTCGTCCGCGAGATGGACCTGCGGTACGACGACCTGGCGGCGTACGGCTACCGGCACATCGACGACTTCAACGAGGCCGTCCGCGCCGGCAAGGTGAAGGCCCCGGAGGGCAGCGAGCGCGAGCTGCAGCCCTACCCGTATCTGCTGGTCATCGTGGACGAGCTCGCCGACCTGATGATGGTCGCGCCGCGGGACGTGGAGGACGCCATCGTCCGCATCACGCAGCTCGCGCGCGCGGCCGGCATCCACCTGGTGCTCGCCACGCAGCGGCCGTCCGTCGACGTCGTCACCGGTCTGATCAAGGCGAACGTGCCCTCGCGGCTCGCCTTCGCCACGTCCTCCCTCGCCGACTCCCGCGTGATCCTCGACCAGCCGGGCGCCGAGAAGCTCATCGGCAAGGGCGACGGCCTGTTCCTGCCGATGGGCGCGAACAAGCCGACCCGTATGCAGGGCGCCTTCGTGACCGAGGAGGAGGTCGCGGCGGTCGTCCGGCACTGCAAGGACCAGATGGCACCCGTCTTCCGGGACGACGTGGTCGTCGGGACCAAGCAGAAGAAGGAGATCGACGAGGAGATCGGCGACGACCTCGACCTGCTGTGCCAGGCGGCGGAACTCGTGGTGTCCACGCAGTTCGGCTCGACGTCCATGCTCCAGCGCAAGCTGCGGGTCGGGTTCGCCAAGGCGGGGCGCCTGATGGACCTCATGGAGTCGCGGGGCATTGTGGGCCCGAGCGAGGGGTCGAAGGCGCGTGACGTCCTCGTGAAGGCCGACGAGCTGGACGGCGTGCTCGCGGTGATCCGCGGGGAGGCTTGAATGTGTCCCCCACGGGAAAGCGAACCCTTGGCGGGGAGCGGGTCGGGTAGGCGATGAGTCGATGCCTGATCGTGACTCACCCGTAGGGGATCATTGAGCAACCGTTTCCCTTCGGCGTACGTCAAGTTGAGCGAAACGACAAACTCTTGGCCGCCATCGGCGTGTCGGGCCCTACCGATGGCGTACAAAGTCCCACCGCCCGCTTGCCTCACCCTTTTGTCGCCCCCCTAGACTGAACCTCCAGCACAGGTGGCTCAACGCTCGAAAGGCGCCCCCGTGTCCATCGGCAACTCCCCTGAAGACGAGCGTCCGTTCGACGACGAGTCCGACGACTCCCGACCCTCGATCGGCCATGCCCTGCGGCAGGCCCGTCTCGACGCCGGGTTGACCGTCGACGACGTCAGTACCGCCACCCGGGTCCGCATCGCCATCGTGCAGGCCATCGAGGCGGACAACTTCGCCCCCTGTGGTGGCGACGTGTACGCCCGTGGCCACATCCGGACCCTGGCCAAGGCCGTCCACCTCGATCCCGCCCCGCTGCTCGCCCAGTACGACGCCTCCCACGGCGGGCGCCCCGCGCCGACCCCGGCGGCCCCCCTGTTCGAGGCGGAGCGCATCCGTCCGGAGCGGCGTGGGCCGAACTGGACCGCGGCCATGGTCGCCGCGATCGTCGCCGTGATCGGGTTCGTCGGCTTCACCGCCTTCAAGGGGGAGGACGAGGGCGGCAAGACCCCCGTCGCCGAGGGCGGCTCCACGCCGTCGGCCGACAAGGGCACCCCGACGCCCAAGACCGACAAGCCGAAGGACACCAAGCCCGAGCCGTCCGACAGCGCCATCGCCGCCGTCCCGCAGGACAAGGTGACCGTGCAGGTCAGCGCCGCGGACGGACGCAGCTGGGTCGCCGCCAAGGACCACAACGGCCGGCTGCTCTTCGACGGCCTGCTCAAGCAGGGCGCCACCAAGACCTTCCAGGACAGCGAGAAGATCAACCTGGTCCTCGGCGACGCCGGCGCGATCGACCTGTACGTCAACGGCAAGAAGATCGAGGACGACTGGCAGCCGGGCGCCGTGGAGCGCCTGACCTACACGAAGGGCGACCCGCAGGCCGGCTAGGTCGGACCGGCGGGAGCGCCGCGGACGGGGGCGGCCGGGATCGGCCAACCCCGTCGACGTGGGCTGTCACTGAGACAAAGTAGTCTTGAGCCCATGCCTGAACGCCGTACCGTCGCACTGGTCACTCTTGGCTGCGCCCGCAACGAGGTGGACTCGGAGGAGCTCGCAGGCCGCTTGGAGGCGGACGGCTGGGACCTCGTGGAGGACGCCGCCGACGCGGACGTCGCCGTCGTCAACACCTGCGGCTTCGTCGACGCCGCCAAGAAGGACTCCGTCGACGCCCTCCTGGAGGCCAACGATCTCAAGGGCCACGGGAGAACCCAGGCCGTCGTGGCGGTGGGCTGCATGGCCGAGCGGTACGGCAAGGACCTCGCCGAGGCCCTTCCCGAGGCCGACGGCGTGCTTGGCTTCGACGACTACGCCGACATCTCCGACCGCCTGCAGACCATCCTGTCCGGCGGCATCCACGCCGCCCACACCCCGCGCGACCGGCGCAAGCTGCTGCCGATCAGCCCGGCCGAGCGGCAGGAGTCCGCGGCCGGTGTCGCACTGCCCGGACACGCCCCCGTCGACCTTCCGGACGGGCTCGCCCCGGCCTCCGGGCCGCGCGCGCCCCTGCGCCGCCGCCTCGACGGCGCCCCCGTCGCCTCGGTGAAGCTCGCATCCGGCTGCGACCGGCGCTGCTCCTTCTGCGCCATCCCGTCCTTCCGCGGCTCCTTCATCTCGCGCCGCCCGAGCGACGTGCTGAACGAGACGCGGTGGCTCGCCGAGCAGGGCGTCAAGGAGATCATGCTGGTCTCCGAGAACAACACCTCGTACGGCAAGGACCTCGGTGACATCCGTCTGCTGGAGTCCCTGCTGCCCGAGCTCGCCGAGGTCGACGGCCTCGAGCGGGTCCGCGTCAGCTATCTGCAGCCGGCCGAGATGCGGCCCGGTCTGATCGACGTCCTCACGTCGACGCCGAAGGTCGCCCCCTACTTCGACCTCTCCTTCCAGCACTCCGCGCCCGACGTGCTGCGCGCGATGCGCCGCTTCGGCGACACCGACCGCTTCCTGGAGCTGCTGGACACCATCCGCGCCAAGGCGCCCCAGGCCGGTGTGCGCTCCAACTTCATCGTGGGCTTCCCCGGCGAGACCGAGGCCGACCTCGCCGAGCTGGAGCGCTTCCTGAACGGCGCCCGGCTCGACGCGATCGGCGTCTTCGGCTACTCCGACGAGGAGGGCACCGAGGCCGCCGGCTACGACCGCAAGCTGCCCGAGGACGTCGTCGCCGAGCGGCTGGCCCGGGTGTCCCGGCTGGCCGAGGAGCTGGTCTCGCAGCGCGCCGAGGACCGTCTCGGCGAGACCGTGCATGTGCTGGTCGAGTCCATCGACGAGGACGGCGTGTACGGGCGGGGCGCGCACCAGGCGCCGGAGACGGACGGCCAGGTGCTGCTCACGAGCGGCGCGGGCCTGAGCATCGGTCGTATGGTCGAGGCGAAGGTGGTCGGCACCGAAGGCGTCGACCTGGTGGCCGAACCTCTCGACGGCGCGTTGTCGTGTAGTGAGGAGGCGGGCAGATGACCGGAGTTCCGGCGTCCGCCGCGGGCGGCCCCTCCCCGGCGGGTGCGACGGGCAAGGTGAGCGCGGTGGGTACGACGGGGAAGGCGAACCCGACGGGTGCGTCCAAGGCCGGTGCGGCCCGGCCCGCGGGTGCCGACCAGGGTGCCGAGGGCGACGCCCGGCCCGTGCGCGGTGGCAAGATCGCGGCCGCGGCCGTCAACCAGGCCAGCGTCTGGAACATCGCCAATCTGCTGACCATGCTCCGGCTGCTCCTGGTGCCGGCGTTCGTCATGCTGATGCTGGCCGACGGCGGTTACGACCCCGCCTGGCGCTCGTTCGCCTGGGCCGCCTTCGCCATCGCCATGATCACCGACCTGTTCGACGGGCATCTCGCGCGGGCGTACGACCTGGTCACCGACTTCGGCAAGATCGCGGATCCCATCGCCGACAAGGCGATCATGGGGGCGGCCCTCATCTGCCTGTCCGCCCTCGGCGACCTGCCCTGGTGGGTCACGGGTGTGATCCTCGGCCGGGAACTCGGGATCACCCTGCTGCGTTTCATCGTCATCCGGTACGGCGTCATCCCGGCGAGCCGCGGCGGCAAGCTGAAGACGCTCACGCAGGGCGTGGCCGTCGGCATGTACATCCTGGCGCTGACGGGCTGGCTGGCGACGCTGCGCTGGTGGGTGATGGCCGCCGCCGTCGTGCTGACGGTGGTGACCGGGCTGGACTATGTGAGACAGGCCATTGTGCTGCGGCGGCAGGGAATCGCGGAGCGCAGGGCAGCGTTGGAGGAGACCGAAGCGTGAACTCTCGCGCCGAGGACGTCGTGCGACTACTCACGGTGAAGGGCGAGACCCTTGCCGTCGCCGAGTCGCTGACCGGCGGCCTGGTCGCGGCGGACATCACCGGCGTTCCGGGAGCGTCGAAGGTCTTCCGCGGATCGGTGACGGCCTACGCCACCGAGCTCAAGCACCGGCTGCTCGGCGTGGACGCCACGTTGCTGGAGCAGCGCGGAGCGGTGGATCCGCAGGTCGCTGCCCAGATGGCGGCCGGTGTGCGCAAGGCGCTGGGAGCCGACTGGGGCATCGCCACGACCGGTGTGGCCGGGCCGGACCCGCAGGACGGACAGCCCGTGGGCACCGTCTTCGTGGCCGTCGACGGGCCGGTCCGCCCGGATTCCGGTTCCGCCGGTGGCGGAAAAGTGGAGGCCCTGCGGTTGAACGGCGGCCGGGCGGAAATTCGTATGGAGAGTGTACGGAGCGTGCTCGCACTGCTTCTGAGGGAGCTGGCGGGCGAAGACAGTGGGAATGAGCGGGCACAGGATACGGAACGGAACGGGGGGTTTTGATGTTTGCAGCCCTGAGTGAACACGACATCGCTCCCCGCACGGCCGCGGCGCAAGGCGGTACGGTGGGGCGAGAAGGATGCGGCTACGCGGTCCGAGGAGGGAGCCACCGATGATTCTGCTCCGTCGCCTGCTGGGTGACGTGCTGCGTCGGCAGCGCCAGCGCCAGGGCCGTACTCTGCGCGAAGTCTCCTCGTCCGCCCGAGTCTCACTCGGCTATCTCTCCGAGGTGGAGCGGGGGCAGAAGGAGGCTTCCTCCGAGCTGCTCGCCGCGATCTGCGACGCGCTGGACGTACGGATGTCCGAGCTCATGCGGGAAGTGAGCGATGAGCTCGCCCTCGCCGAGCTGGCCCAGTCTGCTGCGGCCACCCCCAACGAGCCTGTACCCACGTCGGTGCGTCCGATGCTGGGTTCCGTATCGGTGACCGGTGTGCCACCGGAACGGGTGACCATCAAGGCGCCGTCCGAAGCGGTCGACGTCGTCGCCGCGTGACGGTGCCACCCGTGCGTGTGAACTGACCATGCGCTAGGTGTGTGTGAGGCCCCGGCCAGGGCTCCTCCAGTCGGATCTGGAGAGTGCGGGTCGGGGTTTCGTGCTGTCCGGGCTCCCGTGAGCCGTCGGGGTGCGCTTGCCGAGGTGCTCCGCGCCGGTCAGGGTGGATGTGTGACGGCGCATGACGCGCGGTGACCAGGTCGCCGGCGCCGTGCGCTCGGGCCGTCGGTGTGCCTCTGTCGGGGCTGGATCCGGCGCCGGGCTGGAGGTGAGCGCATGGCACGGCCCATGGCGCGCTGGGGGGTGGCCCTCGCGGGCGGGGCGCTGTGGTGGTGGGCCGTCGTGCGGCTCGTGTGCGCGCCGGGCGCGGGAGCGCTGGAGGCGGCCGTCGCCGCCGGCGGCTGGGGGCTGAGCCTGCTGCCGGTGCACTGCGAGTCGAAGGAGCAGGCGGACGGGACCGTGGATGCGCGGCAGTGGGTGCGGGCTTGGCGGGCGGGGAGGGTGGGGCGGCGCGCGGGGTCTGCGGGGCCTGTGGAGAGGGCGTAGGGCGTGTGAGGGAGGCGTACGGGGGTGCGCGGGGCGCGGCGCAATGCGAGGTGCGCGGGGTGTGCGCTACCACGGCATCGCTACGCCGCCGTTCGGGCGCAGGATCTGTCCCGTGGTGAACGACGAGGCGTCGGACGCCAGATGGAGCGCCGTGTGGGCGACGTCCTCCGGTTCGCCGACCCGGCCCAGCGGTGACATACGGGCCATGGACGACTCCGTCCGCGCCTGTACGGCGTCGTCGTGCCGTTCGGTCATCGGGGTGCGGATCCAGCCCGGAGCGACCGCGTTCACACGGATGCCGTGCGGGCCCAGCTCCGTCGCGAGGGTCCTCGTCAGCTGGACCACCGCCGCCTTGGCGACGCCGTAGCAGAGCAGGCCGGGTGCTCCGGTGTCCACGGCGCCCGAGGCCATCGTGACGATGCTGCCGGCGATCCGCCGGTCGAGCATGGCGCGGGCCGCCTCCTGACAGGCGTACAGAACGCCCTTGAAGTTGACGCTCAGCACGCGGTCCAGGTCCTCGTCACGGGTCTCCAGGACGGGGCTGCTGTGCATGATCCCCGCGATCGCGGCCATCACGTCCAGCCGTTCGCAAGAGGCGACGGCCTGGTGGAGGGCAGTGCGGTCCGTGACGTCGAGGTGATGGGTGCGGGCGATGCCCCCGTCGGCTTTGATCAGGTCCGCCGTCTCGTGCAGGCCCTTTGCGTCGCGGTCGGCGCAGTGCACGGTGGCGCCTGCTTGCGCGAGCAGGACGGCCGAGGCGCGGCCGATGCCTCCTGCGGCGCCGGTGACGAAGGCGGTGCGTCCGGTGAGGTCGTACGCCGTGACGGGCATGAGGGGACCGTAGGGGCGTTTCTGACGGGCCGTCAACTGCTTGGGCGGGCCTGGTCTCCAAGGCGGGTCGTGCCGGTAGGAGCGGGGCCCGCCTGGCAGTTGGGGCACCAGTACGTGGGGCGTTCGCGGGAGCCGTCGCCCTGCTGCGCCACGCGGATCCGGGTGCCGCAGCGCGTGCAGGGGCGTCTCGCGCGGCCGTACACGAAGAGGTCCTGGCCGCGCAGGCCCGTGGTCTTGCGGACCGGGCGGTCGCGGTTGGCCTCCAGGAGCTTCTTGGTGAGCAGGGGCAGTTGGGCGGTGTGCTCGGCGGGGAGCGCGCCGACCGGCAGCCAGGGGGTGACGCGCAGCAGGAAGCAGATCTCGCTCTTGTAGACGTTGCCGACGCCGGCGAGATTGCGCTGGTCCAGCAGGGCCTCGCCGAGCGCGCGGTCGGGGTCGGCGAGCAGGTTGGCCAGGGCGCGGTCCGGGTCCCAGTCGGGGCCCAGGAGGTCGGGGCCGAGGTGCCCGACCACGGTGTCCTCCTCCGTGGTGCGCAGGACCTCCAGGACGGGGAGGCGGTACCCGACGGCCGTACGGGCCGGGCGCGCCTCGGGGGCGGACGCGGCCGGGTCGGGGGTGGTGGTCAGGACGGCTCGGATCTGGTGGACGGGGCCGCCCGTCCAGCGCTGTTCGTCGGCGAAGATCCGCCAGGAGCCCTCCATGCCGAGGTGCGAGTGGATCGTGACCCCGCCCTCGACCCGGGTGAGGAGGTGCTTGCCTCGGGCGGTGACGTCCAGGACGGTACGGCCCGCCAGGTCGACCAGGGCGAACTTCGGCACCCGGAAGTCGCTCAGGGCCAGCACACGGCCCGCGAGGGCGGTGTGGAGCCGCTTCGCGGATTGCCAGACCGTGTCACCTTCGGGCATGTCTCAAGGGTGACATGAGGGGGCGGGGAGCTCGGCGGTGAGCTGGGGCGGGGGAGAGGGCGGGGTCAGGCACGGAGGCGGAGTCTTCCTGGGGGCACGGCTGGGCTCAGGCACGGAGGCGGAGGCCTCTCGGGGTCGCGATGAAGCCCGCCGCCTCCAGGAGCGTGCCCACGGGGGACGTCAGGGCCTGTTCGCCGTTCACCCGCTCCACCGTGACCGTGCCGAGCGAACCCGCCTGGGCGGCGGTCGCCAGGGCTTCGGCGGCGGCCCGCAGACGGGGGTCGTCGGCGGGCTCGGTGTCCGGGGAGGACGGCCAGGCGAGCAGGGTCTTACCACCGCGCTCCATGTAGAGGGTGAGCTCACCGTCCACGAGGACCACGAGGGAGCCCGCCTTGCGGCCCGGCTTGTGCCCGGCGCCGGTGGGCGGCTCGGGCCAGGGGAGGGCGGCGCCGTACGCGTTCGCCGGGTCGGCGGCGGCGAGGACGACGGCCCGGCTGCCCGGGGCGGGGCGGTTGCGGCGGGCCGGAGCGCCGTTCTGCCACGGGCCGCCGGGCGGGCGGCGGTTGTCGGCCGCGCGGTCCAGGGGTGAGACGTACTCGTCCGGCTTGAGCCGGTCCAGGTGCGCGTCGAGGAAGTCGTGGTCGAGGTCGGGGATGTCGTAGGACAGGGCGCCGTCCGTGTCCCCCGGGGTGCCGCCGGAGCCGTCCGTGCCCGGGGTGGGCGGGCCGGGCAGGTCCTCGCCGCGGTCGCGGGCGTTGGACACCGCGCGCAGCCGGTCCACCGCGCCGTCCATCGCGAACTGCGCGGCGCCCAGCCCCTCCACGACATAGCCGCGGCGGGCCTGGCCGCTCTCCTCGAAGGCGGCCAGGACGCGGTACGTCGCCGAGAAGCCGCCCTCGACGCCCTCGGCGGCGACCGCGCCACGCGTCACCACGCCGTGCCGGTCCAGGAGGGTGCGGGCCAGGGCGTGCGCCCGCACGGTCGCATCCGGTTCGGGCTCCGGCAGCAGGGACCAGCGGCCGGCGACGGTCGGCGGGCCGGTGCGGGACGCGGTGCGGGCGGCGGCGGTCAGTGAGCCGTAACGGCCGCGCGGGACGGTGCGCTTGGCGCGATGGGCCGTGGACCCGGCGGTGCGGCCCGAGCCCAGCAGGGAGCGCAGAGGCGCGAGCGTGTCGTTCGTCAGCCGGCCCGACCAGGCCAGGTCCCAGAGGGCGTCGGCGAGCTGCGGATCCGTGGCCTCCGGGTGGGTGGTGGCGCGGATCTGGTCGGCGATCTGACGGAAGAACAGGCCGTAGCCGCCGGACAGGGTGTCCAGAATCGACTGGTGGAGCGCCGTCAGCTCCAGGGGATGGGGCTGCGGCAGCAGCAGCGGGGCCGTGTCCGCCATGTAGAGGGAGACCCAGCCGTCCTTGCCCGGCAGTGAGCCCGCCCCGGCCCATACGACCTCGCCGGCGGCGGTGAGTTCGTCGAGCATGGCGGGCTGGTAGCCGGCGACCCGGGACGGCAGGACGAGCTTCTCCAGCGCTGACGCGGGCACGGACGCGCCCTGCAACTGCTCGATGGCGCGGACCAGTCCGTCGATACCGCGCAGGCCGTGCCCCTTGCCGATGTGCTGCCACTGCGGCAGGAACTGGGCGAGGGCGCCCGGCGGCACCGGCTCCAGCTCATGCCGGAGCGCCGCGAGGGAGCGGCGGCGCAACCGGCGCAGCACCGTGGCGTCGCACCACTCCTGACCGATGCCGGCCGGATGGAACTCCCCCTGCACCACACGCCCGCTCGCGGCCAGCCGCTGCAGCGCGCCGTCGGTGATCGCCACGCCCAGGCCGAACCGGGCCGCCGCCGTGGCCGATGTGAACGGGCCGTGGGTGCGGGCGTAGCGCGCGAGGAGGTCGCCGAGCGGATCCTTGACCGGCTCGGTGAAGGCCTCCGGGACGCCGACGGGCAGGGCCGTGCCCAGCGCGTCGCGCAGCCGGCCCGCGTCCTCGATCGCCGCCCAGTGGTCGGCGCCGCCGATCCGCACCTTGATGGCCCTGCGGGCGCCGGCCAGCTCCTGCGCCCAGGCCGGCTCCGCGCCCCGCTCGGCCAGCTCGGCGTCCGTGAGCGGTCCGAGGAGGCGCAGGAGGTCCGCGACGCCCTCGACGTCCTTGATCCGGCGGTCCTCGGTGAGCCACTGCAGCTCGCGCTCCAGCTCGGTCAGCACCTCGGCGTCCAGCAGCTCGCGCAGCTCCGCCTGTCCGAGCAGCTCGGCCAGCAGCCGTGAGTCGAGCGACAGGGCGGCGGCGCGGCGCTCGGCGAGCGGCGAGTCCCCCTCGTAGAGGAACTGGGCGACGTACCCGAAGAGGAGGGAGCGGGCGAAGGGGGACGGCTCGGGGGTCGTGACCTCGACCAGCCGCACCTTGCGGGCCTCCAGGTCGCCCATCAGCTCCACGAGCCCGGGGACGTCGAAGACGTCCTGGAGGCACTCGCGGACGGCCTCCAGGACGATCGGGAACGAACCGAACTCGCTCGCCACCTCCAGCAGTTGCGCGGCGCGCTGACGCTGCTGCCACAGGGGGGTGCGCCTGCCGGGGTTGCGGCGCGGCAGCAGCAGGGCGCGCGCCGCGCACTCGCGGAAGCGGGACGCGAACAGCGCCGAGCCGCCCACCTGGTCGGTGACGACCTGGTCGACGTCGCCCTTGTCGAAGACGACGTCCGCCGCACCCACCGGCGCCTGGTCGGAGTCGTACTCCCGCCCGGCCTTCCCGGGCTCCTGGTCCAGGAGGTCCAGGCCCATCAGGTCGGCGTCCGGCAGCCGCAGCACGATGCCGTCGTCGGCGTGCATGACCTGCGCGTCCATGCCGTAGCGCTCGGACAGCTTCGCGCCGAGGGCCAGGGCCCAGGGGGCGTGGACCTGCGCGCCGAACGGGGAGTGCACGACCACACGCCAGTCGCCCAGCTCGTCACGGAAACGCTCGACGACGATCGTGCGGTCGTCGGGGATGTGACCGCACGCCTCGCGCTGCTCGTCCAGGTACGACAGCACGTTGTCCGCGGCCCAGGCGTCCAGGCCGGCGGTGACCAGGCGCAGCCGGGCGTCCTCCTTGGACAGCGAACCGACCTCGCGCAGGAACGCGCCCACCGCGCGGCCCAGCTCCAGCGGGCGGCCCAGCTGGTCGCCCTTCCAGAACGGCAGCCGGCCCGGCACGCCCGGAGCGGGGGAGACCAGGACGCGGTCCCGTGTGATGTCCTCGATCCGCCACGAGCTGGTGCCGAGCGTGAAGACGTCGCCGACACGGGACTCGTAGACCATCTCCTCGTCCAGCTCGCCGACCCGGCCGCCGCCCTTCTTCGGGTCGGACCCGGCGAGGAACACCCCGAACAGGCCCCGGTCGGGGATGGTGCCGCCGGAGGTGACGGCGAGGCGCTGGGCGCCAGGACGGCCGGTGATGGTGCCGGCGACCCGGTCCCACACCACCCGCGGGCGCAGCTCCGCGAAGGCGTCGGACGGATAGCGGCCCGCGAGCATGTCGAGGACCGCCGTGAACGCCGACTCGGGCAACGACGCGAAGGGGGCGGCCCGGCGGACCAGCGCGAGGAGGTCGTCGACCTGCCAGGTGTCCATGGCCGTCATGGCGACCAGTTGCTGCGCGAGGACGTCCAGCGGGTTCGCCGGGACGCGCAGGGACTCGATGGCGCCGGTGCGCATGCGCTCGGTGACCACGGCGGCCTGGACGAGGTCGCCCCGGTACTTCGGGAAGACCACGCCGGTGGAGACGGCACCGACCTGGTGCCCCGCGCGGCCCACGCGCTGCAGGCCGGAGGCCACGGACGGCGGCGACTCGACCTGGACGACGAGGTCCACCGCGCCCATGTCGATGCCCAGCTCGAGGCTGGAAGTGGCGACGACCGCGGGCAGACGGCCCGCCTTGAGGTCCTCCTCCACCAGGGCGCGCTGCTCCTTGGAGACCGAGCCGTGGTGCGCGCGGGCGATGACCGCGGGCGCGCCATGGGCGGCGCCGGAGCCGCCCATCAGCTCCGCCGGGGAGTGGTGCTCGTCCAGGGTCTCGCCGGTGGCCCGCTCGTAGGCGATCTCGTTCAGGCGGTTGCACAGGCGCTCCGCGAGCCGGCGGGAGTTGGCGAAGACGATCGTGGAGCGGTGCGACTGGACGAGGTCGGTGATCCGCTCCTCGACATGCGGCCAGATCGAGGGGCGCTCCTTGCCCTCGGAGCCGTCGGCCACCGGGGAGCCGCCCAGCTCGCCCAGGTCCTCGACGGGGACGACGACCGACAGGTCGAACTCCTTGCCCGACGCCGGCTGGACGATCTCCACCTTGCGCTGCGGGGAGAGATAGCGCGCGATCTCGTCGACGGGGCGGACGGTCGCGGACAGGCCGATCCGCCGCGCCGGCTTCGGCAGGAGCTCGTCCAGGCGCTCCAGGCTGAGCGCGAGATGGGCGCCGCGCTTGGTGCCGGCCACGGCGTGCACCTCGTCCAGGATCACCGTGTCGATGCCGGTCAGCGCGTCACGGGCCGCCGACGTCAGCATGAGGAACAGGGACTCGGGCGTGGTGATCAGGATGTCCGGGGGCCGGGTCGACAGGGCCCGCCGCTCGGCAGCCGGGGTGTCGCCGGAGCGGATGCCGACCTTGATCTCCGGCTCGGGCAGGCCGAGGCGGACGGACTCCTGGCGGATGCCGGTCAGCGGGCTGCGCAGATTGCGCTCCACGTCGACGGCGAGGGCCTTCAGCGGTGAGACGTACAGGACCCGGCAGCGCTTCTTCGGATCGGCCGGAGGGGGAGTGGAGGCCAGCTGGTCCAGGGCGGCGAGGAACGCGGCCAGGGTCTTGCCGGAACCGGTGGGGGCCACGACCAGCACGTCCGAGCCCTCGTGGATGGCCTGCCACGCGCCCGCCTGCGCCGCGGTGGGCGCGGAGAAGGCACCCGTGAACCAGCCACGGGTCGCGGGGGAGAAGCCGTCGAGGGCTCGCTGCGGATCGCTGACCATGCATCCATCCTGCACCCGGGCACTGACAATACGCCTGACCTGGGCGAACGCCGCCGAGCCGGGACCGCGGGCGGTCCGTTTTGTCCCACGGGCGTGCGGGGCGGAGGGTGCGTCGGCCGGGGTGCGGGCGAGGGAGCACCGCAGGTCACGGACAATGGAGACATGGCGGGGCAGGGAGAGAGGGCGCGACACTGGCGGTACGCCGAGCTGCCCGACGTCGACCTGCTGCGCGCCCACTACATCCGCAAGGCGTTCGTCCGGCACACCCACGAGCACTTCGTGATCGCCGCCATCGCCGACGGCGTGGAGGTCTTCCACCACCGGGGCGCCGACCAGTACGCCGGGGCCGGCACCCTCGCCCTGGTCAACCCGGACACCCCGCACACCGGACGGGCGGGCGTCCCCGAGGGCTGGCGGTACGGGGCCGTCTACCCCTCCCCGCAGGTCGTCGCCGAGATCGCCGCCGAGACGACCGCGATCAAGGGCACACCCGGGTTCGTACGGCCCGTGCTGGACGATCCGTACGCGGTGTCCCTGGTGCACCAGGTGCTGCGGGCCGCCGACGAGGGCAACGCGCTGGCCGCCGACACCCTGCTGCGGGTCGCCGTGACGCGGCTGCTGCGCTCGAACGGAGGTCCGCTGCCGCAGCGCGAGGTGCGGTCGGCGGGCGCCCGCGTCGCGGCACGCGCGCGTGAGGTGCTCGAACTGCGCATGGCCGAGCCGCCCAGCCTGGAGAAGCTCGCCGGCGACCTGGGCACCGGCCCGTTCGCCCTGCTGCGGGCGTTCCGGGACACCTACGGGATGCCGCCGCACACCTGGCTGACCGACGCGCGCGTGCGGCGCGCCCGCCGGATGCTGGACGCCGGCGTCTCACCCGCCGAGGCCGCGCTCGCCGTCGGCTTCACGGACCAGCCCCACCTGAACCGGCACTTCAGCCGAATCGTCGGCGTACCGCCCGGCGCCTACCAGCGCGAGCGCAAGAACGTACAAGACGCCTGGCGGGAGCCGTCCTAGCGTTGCGGACGTGTCAGAACGGAAACTCATCGCAGAACCCGGTGCAGATCCGGTCCCGAACCCGAGCCCCGTGCGGGACGGGGACCCCGACGGCGGCCGGGGCAAGCCCGACGCCGCCGTGGTGCGGGACGCCCTCGGCGTGGGCGTCGCCGTCGGGCTCTCCGGCTTCGCCTTCGGGGTGACGTCCGCGGGCAGCGGCCTCACCCTCGCCCAGACCTGCGCGCTCAGCCTCCTGGTCTTCACGGGCGCCTCCCAGTTCGCGCTCGTCGGGGCGCTCGCGGCGGGCGGCAGCCCACTGACCGCGGCCGCCGGCGCCTTCTTCCTCGGCGTGCGCAACGCGTTCTACGGGCTGCGCCTGTCCCAGGTGCTGCGCCTCACGCGCGCGGTGCGGCCGTTCGCCGCGCAGTGGGTGATCGACGAGACGACCGCCGTCACCCTGGCACAGCCGACGCGGCGCAGCGCCCGGATCGGCTTCCTGGTGACCGGGCTCAGCCTGTACGTGCTGTGGAACCTCACGACCCTGCTCGGCGCCCTCGGGGCCGAGGCCATCGGCGACACGGACGCCTGGGGGCTCGACGCGGCCGGGCCCGCCGTGTTCCTCGCCCTGCTCGCGCCGATGCTCACGTCCACGACCGAGCGTGCCGTGGCGGGGCTGGCCGTGGTGCTGGGGCTGGGACTGCTGCCCGTGCTGCCTGCCGGAGTGCCGGTCCTCGTGGCCGCGCTGGCGGCGCCGGTCGTGCTGTGGGCGCGAGGCCGCCGCCGGGGCGACGTAGAGGAGCGGCGCGACGCCCAGGAGGAGGGACGATGAACGTCTGGATCGCGATCGCCGCCACCGCCCTCGGCTGCTACGCGGTGAAGCTCATCGGGCTCCTCGTGCCCGCGGGCGCCCTGGAGCGGCCTCTCGTACGGCGTCTCGCGGCGCTGCTGCCGGTCGCCCTCCTGGCCGCGCTCACCGCCCAGCAGACCTTCGCCGACGGGCGGGAACTCGTCCTGGACGCGCGCGTGGCGGGGCTCGCCGCGGCCGCCGTCATGCTGATCCTGCGGGCGCCCTTCCTGCTCGTCGTCGCGGCGGCCGTCCTGGTGACGGCGGGGGTACGGGCCATCGGGGGCTGACCCCGAATGTCTTCGACAGAGGCGGCGGTCAGCCGATGTGGCGGCCGTACGCCCTGAGGGTGCGCAGCGCCTCGATCGTCGCCATGGGGCGCGTCTCCAGGGCGATTCCGGGCGCCCACGGGTGGCGGCGGGTCGGCCAGCCGCCGTCCCCCCGCTGATCGTGGGCGAGCCGGTCGAGGGAGCGGTCCATCTCGTCGTCCGTGAACCACGCGCGCGCGAGGGAGTCCGGACGTCGTGCGTACTCGTGCGGGAAGTGCGTCGCGCCCTCCACGAGCGGGGAACCGGCGGCGCCGCCCGGGTCCGGGTCCACCAGGCGCTGCTCGCGCACCAGACGGCCGAGCCGGTCGGCAGCCGCCTCCGCGCGCGGGCGGTCGGGAGCCGCGTCCAGGAAGGCCACCGCCGCCTCGACCTCGTACGGATGGGACTTCTCCAGGGACTCGACCGCCTGCCAGCAGAAGTCCGTCGCCCGGAACAGCCACGCGTGCCAGACCTCGTTGCGGTGCAGCAGACCGACCACCGGCCCCGTCGCCAGCAGCGAGCTGGGCGGCGGCTCCACGACCGGGAGCGACGGCGCCGCCGGATAGCCCCGCAGGCTGGGATGGACCGTGGGAAGAGCGCCGTCCGGTGCCGAGACCGCCGTGAGATAGCGGCAGACGCGGTCCACGCGCTGTCCGCCGCACCGCCCGATCACGTCCAGCACCTGGAGCGCGCGGCCGGTGTGCAGCGGCTGGCTGACCGGTCCCCGCAGATCCGGCTCCAGACCGTGGCCGTACCCGCCGTCGTCGTTGCGGTAGGCGTCCAGCGCGGTCTCCACCGGGTCGGCCGGGCCGTTCAGGAAGTCGTACGCGAAGAGGCGCTGTTCCAGCACGCGCGCGGTCAGCCAGACGAACTGCTCTGCGTGGAACAGCGCGGAGCGCGCCGGGGGAGGCGCCTGGCGGACAGGGGTGGCTCCTGGTTCGGGCATGCGTCAGACCGTAGGGCGGAAAGCGGTTCCGGCAAGGGGGAGCGGCGAAGGCCCACTCTCAGGGGCGTGATACCGGACCCGTCCGGTTGACGGTCGCCACGGGTGCCTGCCCGCGGACCGTGACCCCTCGCCCGGATTCACAGGTCACTCGGGCCTCGATCATGCGCGCGCACGGCCCGTAGGATCGGGTGCCCTTGGGGGTGGTTATGGGGAGGCAGCGCCCTGGCTCGCCGACACTGGAAGAGGTCGCGGCCCTGGCCGGTGTCGGGCGAGGGACCGTCTCGCGGGTCATCAACAACGCGGCGGGCGTGAAGGATTCGACGCGCCGGACCGTCGAGCGGGCCATCGCCGAACTGGGCTATGTCCCCAACCTGGCGGCCCGCTCCCTGGCCGGCCGTCGCGCGGACGCCGTGACGCTGGTCATGACCGAGCGGGACTGGCGGATGTTCGGGGAACCCTTCTTCGCGGAGATCGTCCAGTCGGTCGGCGACGCCCTCGCCGACGCTTCGGTCCAGCTGCTGCTCACCCTGGTCCGTACCGGCGCCGAGCGGCGGCGCCTCGTGGAGTACGCGCGCGGCGGACGGGTGGACGGGGTCCTGCTGATGTCCGTACGCAGCGACGACCGGCTGCCGGACATGCTGGCCGAGGCCGGACTGCCCACGGTGCTGCTCGGGCGCCGCTCGGGCGACGAGAACGTCACCTACGTCGACGCGGACAACGTGGGCGGTGCCCGTGACGCCGTGAAGCACCTGGTGCGTGAGGGGCGGACGAGGATCGGCGCGGTCACCGGTCCGCTCGACATGTACGTCACCCAGTGCCGGCTGCGCGGCTACCGCGAAGCCCTGGCCGACGCGGGTCTGGAGCCGCTGGTCGTCGAGGGCGACTTCAGCGAGGGCAGCGGGCGCCGGGCGACGGCCGAACTCCTGGAGCGGCACCCGGACGTCGACGCCGTGTTCGCCGCCTCGGACACCATGGCCGCCGGAGCGCTGGGCGTGCTGCGGGCCGCCGGGCGCCGGGTGCCCGAGGACGTCGCGGTGATCGGCTTCGACGACTTCCCGCTCGCCCAGCACACCGACCCGCCACTGACGACGGTTCGCCAGCCGATGGAGGAGATCGGGCGGACCATGGTGCGGCTGCTGCTGGAGGAGATGGAGCAGCCCGAGGTGGCGTGGCGGCACGTCATCCTGCGCACGCGACTGGTGGTGCGCGGCTCCGCCTGAGCCCGATTTGTTCCGCAACATTTCGGGAGCGCTCCCAAAACTCCGGGCGGTCTCAGACGCGCCCTCGGGCTGACGTGCGGCTTCGGAAATCCGTCGCCACAGTCCTTGCGCATGGGGTTGTCAGGGACATGTGAGGCTCCTACAGTCCGGACTCGGATGGCCAGTGGGAGCGCTCCCACCTCTCGTGGGTGGGAGCGCTCCCGAAAAGGACCGTCCGGATCCCTCCGTGAGACGCGACCTGTCCGGATCTTCTTCCGAGAGGCACCCGCATGCGACCGTCACCGCACAGCTTTCGCACCGTGCGCGGCCTGTTATCCGCGCTGCTCTCCGCTCTCGCCGCCGTAGCGGCGCTCCTCGTGGCGACACCGCCGGCCCAGGCCGCCGACACCGTGATCTGCGAGCAGTTCGGATCGGCCGTCATCCAGGGGCGCTACGTCGTCCAGAACAACCGCTGGGGCACCAGCGCCGCCCAGTGCGTCACCGCCACCGACACCGGCTTCCGGGTGACCCAGGCGGACGGCTCGGTCCCGACCAACGGCGCGCCGAAGTCGTACCCGTCGGTCTTCAACGGCTGTCACTACACGAACTGTTCGCCGGGGACCACCCTCCCGGCGCAGGTCAGCGCCATCTCCAGCGCGCCCAGCAGCATCTCGTACGGCTATGTGTCGAACGCCGTCTACAACGCCTCGTACGACATCTGGCTGGACCCGACGCCCCGCACGGACGGCGTCAACCGGACCGAGATCATGATCTGGTTCAACCGCGTCGGGTCGATCCAGCCGATCGGCTCTCCGGTCGGCACCGCCTCCGTGGGCGGGCGCTCCTGGGAGGTGTGGACCGGGAGCAACGGCTCCAACGACGTGATCTCCTTCGTCGCCCCTTCGGCGATCGGCGCCTGGAGCTTCGACGTCATGGACTTCGTCGACCAGACCGTCGCCCGGGGCCTGGCGCAGAACAACTGGTACCTGACCAGCGTCCAGGCCGGGTTCGAGCCCTGGCAGAACGGCGCGGGTCTGGCCGTGAACTCCTTCTCCTCCACCGTCGAACTCGGCGGCGGTGACCCGGGCGGCCCCGGCCAGCCCGCCACGGCCTGCCAGGTGACCTACGCGGCCAACGTCTGGCAGGGCGGCTTCACCGCGGACGTCACGGTAAAGAACACCGGTTCCGCCGCCGTGGACAACTGGCGGCTCGGCTTCACCCTGCCCTCCGGACAACGCGTCACCAGCTCCTGGAACGCCGACCTGTCCGGCTCCTCCGGCGCGGTGATGGCGAGCCCCGCGGCGCACAACGCACGGATCGCCGCCGGCGGCAGCCAGACCTTCGGCTTCCAGGGCACTTACAGCGGCACGTTCGGCAAGCCCACCGGATTCAGCCTGAACGGCACCGCCTGCACCAGCGCGTGACCGGCGCCGGTGCGCCGCACCGGCCTGCTCCGGGGCCTGCCCCGCCTTCCCGCACCGACGGGGGCAGGCCCTCTCCCCCTCCGGCCCGCGCCCGGAAAGGCCCACCCCCCCATGAGCTCGAGCCCCGTCCTGCCGTTACGCGGCCCGGTCCTGCCGTTACGCGGCCCCGGACCGCCGCAGTGCCGCGCGCCACGGCCCTCGCCCCGACCGGTGAGGCCCCGACGGCCGCCGCCCCTGCCTGCCGGGACCCGGTCGGCCGGGCCGAACCTGTCATGACCCCGTCGCCCGGGACGCCCTGTCGCCGGGCGCCACCACCTTGTCCGGCCGCACCGCGAACGGACCGTGAGCACCCCAGCTCCTGTCGCCACACCTCGTCCGGCCGCACCGCGAGCGGTACCGGGGGCGCCCCCCGCTCCGCGGTGCGCCGGGTCCTGACGCACGACCGGCACACCCGCACCCGCACCTACCACTGAGGAGGGCACGATGACCGATCCGACCAGAGCCGACGGCACCTCGTCGTTACCGCGCAGGCGCCGACGAAGGTCGGCAGCCCTGGCCACCGCCCTGGCCAGCCTGATGCTCGGGGCGGCGGGCCAGATCGCGGGACAGCCCGCGGCAGCGGCGGAAGCCCATGTCGACAACCCCTTCGCGGGGGTGACCTTCTACGTCAACCCCGACTACGCCGAGCTCGTGGACACATCCATCGCGCAGACCTCCGACGCCACGCTCAAGGCGAAGATGGAGAAGGTCAAGAGCTATCCGACCGCCGTCTGGATGGACCGGATCGCGGCCGTCCACGGCGGTGAGGACAACGCGGGACGCAAGGGCCTGGCCGACCACCTCGACCTGGCGCTCGCCCAGAAGAAGCCCGGACAGCCGATCACCGCCACCTTCGTGGTGTACGACCTGCCGGGACGGGACTGCGCCGCCCTCGCCTCCAGCGGCGAACTCCCGCTCACGCAGGCGGGTCTGGACCGCTACAAGAGCGAGTACATCGACGTCATCGCGAACGTCATGAAGGACCCCAAGTACCAGGACATCCGCATCACCACGGTCATCGAGCCCGACAGCCTGCCCAACCTGGTCACCAACACCTCCGACCCCGAGTGCGCCCAGGCCAAGAGCAGCGGCCTGTACGTCAAGGGCGTCCAGTACGCCCTGGACAAGCTGCACGCGATCCCGAACGTGTACACGTACCTGGACTACGCGCACTCCGGCTGGCTCGGCTGGGACAACAACCTCACCCAGACGGTGCAGCAGTACACCGAGGTGGCGAGGGGCACCGCGGCCGGGCTGAGCAGCGTCGACGGGCTGATCACGAACGTCGCCAACTACACGCCGCTGGAGGAGCCGTTCCTGACCGACCCCGACAAGTCGGTCGGCGGCAACCCGGTCAAGTCCGGCAAGTACTACGAGTGGAACCCGAACTTCGACGAGGTGGACTTCACGAGGAACGTGCACCGGGCGCTGGTCTCGGCGGGCTGGCCCGCCTCCACCGGCCTGGTGATCGACACCTCCCGCAACGGCTGGGGCGGCGCCGCGCGGCCCACCGCGGAGAGCACCAGCACCAGCCTCGACACCTACGTCAACGAGTCGAAGGTCGACCGCCGCGCCCACCGCGGACTGTGGTGCAACACGAGCGGAGCCGGACTCGGACAGCCGCCGCAGGCCGCGCCCTCGGGTCACCCCGACTCGTACCTCGACGCCTTCCTGTGGGTCAAGCCGCCGGGGGAGTCCGACGGGGCCAGCAAGGACATCCCCAACGAGGAGGGCAAGCGCGCGGACCCGATGTGCGACCCCGACTACACCGCGTCCAACGCCGGAAACAACAAGACCGGGGCGCTGCCCGACGCACCGCTGGCCGGCCACTGGTTCCACAACCAGTTCCTGATGCTGGTGCGCAACGCCCACCCCGCCGTGCCGACGGGCGGCACCGACCCGGGTGACACCAGTGCCCCGACCGCCCCGACCGGACTGCGGGCCACCGCCAAGACCGCGAGCAGCGTCTCCCTGGCCTGGACCGCGGCCACCGACGACGTGGGCGTGACCGGATACGACGTGTACCGCGACGGCACCCGGGTGGGTTCGACGACCGCCGGCACCACGTACACGGACACCGGGCTGAGCGCCGCCACGGCCTACGGCTACACCGTGCGGGCCCGCGACGCGGCGGGGAACGTCTCCACCGTCTCCACCGCGCTGAGCGTCACCACGGAGGCGGGCGGCGGCGGCCCCGACCCGTCCGGCGGGCTGAAGGTCGCCTACAAGAACAACGACTCCTCGGCCACCGACAACGCCATCCGGCCCGGCCTGCGGATCACCAACACCGGCACCACCGCCCTCGACCTGACCGGGGTGACCGCCCGCTACTACTTCACCCGGGACGGCGGCTCGTCCACGGTGAGCGCCTGGTGCGACTACGCCGCGGTCGGCTGCTCCACCGTCAAGCTCAGGGTCGTCCCGCTGAGCTCCCCGGTCGCGGGCGCGGACGCCTACCTGGAGGTCGGCTTCTCGGCCGGCTCCCTCGCCGCGGGCCGCGACACCGGTGACATCCAGGTCCGGATGGCCAAGTCCGACTGGTCCGCGTTCGACGAGACCGACGACCACAGCCGCGGCACCGCCACGACCTACACCGACGCCCCGGCGATCCCCGGCTACCTCGGCAGCGCCCTGGCCTGGGGCGCACCCCCCGCCTGATCCGCGTACCTCCCCCACGCTCCCCCGCCCGCCCGGAGCGACCACGACCCCGGGCGGGCGGGGGCCCCACAGCGGACAGCCACAGAACGACAGGAGGCACCATGGTTCGACGCAGAAACCGGCTCTTCTCCTGGGCGGCGGTGCTCGCCACCCTGCTCGGCGGGCTCGGCCTGGCCCTGCTCGGGCAGGGCAGCGCGCAGGCGCACGGGGTGGCGATGATGCCCGGATCGCGGACGTATCTCTGCTATCTGGACGCCAAGACCGGTACCGGCGCCCTGGACCCGACGAACCCGGCGTGCAAGGCGGCGCTGGCGGAGAGCGGATCGACGGCGCTCTACAACTGGTTCGCCGTGCTCGACTCCAACGCGGGCGGGCGCGGCGCGGGTTACGTGCCGGACGGCAAGCTGTGCAGCGCCGGTGACCGCTCCCCGTACAACTTCACGGGCTACAACGCCGCCCGCTCCGACTGGCCCCGCACGCATCTGACCTCCGGGAAGAGCATGCAGGTCCGGTACAGCAACTGGGCGGCGCACCCGGGCGACTTCCGGGTCTACCTGTCCAAGCCCGGCTACTCGCCCAGCACCGAGCTGGGCTGGGACGACCTGGAACTCATCCAGACCGTCACCAATCCCGCCCAGTCGGGCTCGCCGGGCAGCGAGTCCGGGCACTACTACTGGAACCTGAACCTCCCCGCGGGCCGCTCCGGTGACGCGGTGCTGTTCATCCAGTGGGTGCGCTCGGACAGCCAGGAGAACTTCTTCTCCTGCTCCGACATCGTCTTCGACGGCGGCAACGGAGAGGTGACGGGCATCCGCGGCTCGGGCGAAACGCCGACTCCTACGCCCACGCCGACTCCCACCCCGACCGACCCGCACACCGGCTGCATGGCCGTCTACTCCGTGACGAACTCCTGGAGCGGTGGCTTCCAGGGCTCCGTCGAGGTGATGAACCACAACACGGCCGCGCTCACCGGCTGGGCCGTGCGCTGGCAGCCGGGCAATGGGACGCGGCTGAGCAGTGTGTGGAACGGCACGCTGAGCACCGGAAGCGACGGCACGGTCACGGTCAGGAACGTCGACCACAACCGGAGCATCCCACCGGACGGCAGCGTCACCTTCGGCTTCACCGCCACCTCCACCGGCAACGACCTGCCCGTCGGCTCGATCGGCTGCGTCACCCCGTAACGGGCCCTTCCTCGGCGCCGGCTCCCGTCCTCCGGGGGCCGGCGCCCTCGTGTGCGCGGGCGGTCGGCCGGCGGGCGCGGCCAGGGCGCCGGCGACCGTTCACCGGCGGCGGAGTGCCGATGAGGTCCAGGCTCTACCCTGCGTACATGCGGGGGCTCCGCGTACGAGCGGGGGCGTGGAGAATGGGAAACGTGCAGATGACGGCGGGTATGGAGCGGGACGCATGCGGTTGACGGTCTTCTGGGAGCGGATGGCGGAGCACTTCGGCGCGGGATACGCCGAGACGTTCGCGCGCGACCATGTCATGACGGAACTCGGCGGACGCACCGTGCACGAGGCGCTGGGCTCCGGCTGGGACGCCAAGGACGTGTGGCGCGTGGTCTGCGAGGTCATGAACGTCCCGGGGGAGAAGCGCTGACCGGTCACAGAGATCGCAGGGGTGGGTCCGATTGTCACCGCCGTGGGCGAGACTTGCTCCGTGGCACGCACTGACGAGACCGGGCGGCTCCCCCGGCAGGACTCCCCGTTCGGCACGACACCTCCCACCCCGCCCCCGGGTGAGGGCGGTGCCGGGCCGGACGCGCGCATGCCGCGCTGGCTGCCGCGCGCCCTGGTGCTGACGCTGGCCCTCGTCGGTGTGTTCCAGCTGGGCAGCTGGGCCTTCCACCAGCTCACCGGGCTGCTGATCAACATCCTCATCGCGTTCTTCCTGGCCCTCGCCATCGAGCCCGCGGTGAGCTGGATGGCCTCCCGCGGTATGCGCCGGGGACTGGCCACCGGCATCGTCTTCCTCGGCGTGATCATCGCGTCCGCCGGGTTCGTGACCCTGCTGGGATCGATGCTCGCGGGGCAGATCATCAAGATCGTCGAGGACTTCCCGGAGTACCTCGACTCCGTCATCAACTGGGTCAACACGCACTTCAACACCGAGCTGCGGCGGGTGGACGTCCAGGAGGGCCTGCTCCGCTCCGACTGGCTCCGCAACTACGTTCAGAACAGCGCCACCGGCGTCCTGGACGTCTCCGCGCAGGTGCTCGGCGGTCTCTTCCAGCTGCTGACGATCACGCTGTTCTCGTTCTACTTCGCCGCGGACGGGCCGCGCCTGCGGCGTGCCCTGTGCTCCGTGCTGCCGCCGGCCCGGCAGGCCGAGGTGCTGCGGGCCTGGGAGATCGCCGTCAACAAGACCGGCGGCTACCTGTACTCGCGCGGTCTGATGGCGCTGATCTCGGGCATAGCCCACTACATCCTGCTGGCCGGTCTGGACGTGCCCTACGCGCCCGTGCTCGCCGTGTGGGTGGGGCTGGTCTCGCAGTTCATCCCGACCATCGGCACCTATCTCGCGGGCGCCCTGCCCATGCTGATCGCGTTCACGGTCGACCCCTGGTACGCGCTGTGGGTGCTGATCTTCGTCGTGGTCTACCAGCAGTTCGAGAACTACGTCCTGCAGCCCAAGCTGACCTCCAAGACGGTCGACATCCATCCCGCCGTCGCGTTCGGGTCGGTCATCGCCGGCACCGCCCTGCTGGGTGCGGTGGGCGCCCTGATCGCCATCCCGGCGGTCGCCACGCTGCAGGCGTTCCTCGGTGCCTACGTCAAGCGGTACGACGTCACGGACGACCCGCGCGTCCACGGACACCGGGACCGGGGTGCCGGGCGCGGGCTGCTCGGACGGATGCGGGACGCGTGGGGCCGGCAGTCGGGGGGCGGGGGGACGGAACGTGGGGCTTCGGGGGAATCCGGGGGTTCTGGGGGAGCGTCCGGGGAATCCGGAGGCTCGGGGGAGTCCGGCGCGGGGTCGTCCTGAGGGGGCTGCCCGGGCGGGCGTGGCGCGCTTGACACGAAAATCGAACATCCATTCTTATGGAGGCTCCGGCAGGCCACTCGGTGGGCGTTTCGCCACGGTTTCGAGGGAGATGTTCCCGAGTTATCCACAGGCTGGACGGGCGTCGGGGCGCGTTGTCAGTGGCAGGCGTTAGCGTCTTTGACGTGAAGCGATCGACTCAAGCAAACCGGGTGGAACCCATGGCAGGAACCGACCGCGAGAAGGCCCTGGATGCCGCTCTCGCACAGATTGAACGGCAATTCGGCAAGGGCGCGGTCATGCGCATGGGCGAGCGGTCGAAGGAGCCGATCGAGGTCATCCCGACCGGATCGACCGCCCTCGACGTCGCCCTCGGCGTCGGCGGCCTGCCGCGCGGCCGTGTGGTGGAGATCTACGGACCGGAATCCTCCGGTAAGACGACCCTGACCCTGCACGCCGTGGCCAACGCGCAGAAGGCCGGCGGCCAGGTCGCGTTCGTGGACGCGGAGCACGCGCTCGACCCCGAGTACGCGAAGAAGCTCGGCGTCGACATCGACAACCTGATCCTGTCCCAGCCGGACAACGGCGAGCAGGCCCTCGAGATCGTGGACATGCTGGTCCGCTCCGGCGCCCTCGACCTCATCGTCATCGACTCCGTCGCCGCGCTCGTCCCGCGCGCGGAGATCGAGGGCGAGATGGGCGACAGCCACGTCGGTCTGCAGGCCCGTCTGATGAGCCAGGCCCTGCGGAAGATCACCAGCGCGCTCAACCAGTCCAAGACGACGGCGATCTTCATCAACCAGCTCCGCGAGAAGATCGGCGTGATGTTCGGCTCCCCGGAGACCACGACCGGTGGCCGGGCGCTGAAGTTCTACGCCTCGGTGCGCATCGACATCCGTCGCATCGAGACCCTGAAGGACGGCACGGACGCGGTCGGCAACCGCACCCGCTGCAAGGTCGTGAAGAACAAGGTGGCGCCGCCCTTCAAGCAGGCCGAGTTCGACATCCTCTACGGCCACGGCATCTCCCGCGAGGGCGGCCTGATCGACATGGGCGTGGAGCACGGCTTCGTCCGCAAGGCCGGCGCCTGGTACACGTACGAGGGCGACCAGCTCGGCCAGGGCAAGGAGAACGCGCGCAACTTCCTGAAGGACAACCCCGACCTCGCGAACGAGATCGAGCGGAAGATCAAGGAGAAGCTGGGCGTCGGCGTACGTCCGGAGGAGCCCGCGGCCGAGACCGGCGCGGATGCTGCCGCCACCGCCTCGGACGACGCCGCGAAGTCGGTGCCCGCCCCGGCGACGGCCAAGACGGCCAAGACCAAGGCCGCGGCTGCCAAGAGCTGATCCGTGACACGGCGAACGGACTGGGCCGAGTACACCGACCCCCCGGCGGCCCCGGGCGGGGACACGGCCCATGACACGGACGGGGGGATCGACAGCGGAGCCTGGCCGGAGGACGGCACGGCGTACGACGGCACCGCTGCCCCCCGTGGCGCCCGCCGCGGCCGCAACCGCGGCGGGGCAGGCGGGGCATGGGGATCGGACGGCCCGGAAGGCCCGCGCGGGCGACGCCGGCGCGGACGTACGGAGCCGTCCGGTGAGGACGGTGGCGCCTCACCCTCGTCGAGGGCCGAGGAGGGGACGCCCCCGGGGGACCCGGTCGAGCGGGCACGGGGGATCTGCCTGCGCCTGCTCACCGGGACCCCGCGCACGCGCAAGCAACTCGCCGACGCCCTGCGCAAGCGGGAGATCCCGGACGACGCCGCCGAGGAGGTGCTGTCGCGGTTCGAGGAGGTCGGACTCATCAACGACAGCGCGTTCGCGGACGCCTGGGTGGAGTCCCGGCACCACGGCCGGGGGCTCGCCCGACGGGCGCTCGCGCGGGAACTGCGCACCAAGGGCGTCGACTCCGCGCTGATCGACGAGGCCGTCTCCCAGCTCGACTCCGAGCAGGAGGAGGCGACCGCCCGCGAACTCGTGGCCCGCAAGCTGCGCTCCACACGGGGGCTCGACCGCGACAAGCGACTGCGCCGCCTCGCGGGCATGCTGGCCCGCAAGGGCTACCCCGAGGGGATGGCCCTGCGGGTGGTCCGGCAGGCCCTGGAGGAGGAGGGCGAGGACACGGAGTTTCTGGGGGACGAGGGGGTCTGAGACGGGTGGGGGATCGAGGAAGCGGTTCGGGTGTAAGCCGACGGGGCGCCTAGGAGTGGCCCGGCGTCACCGGTAGGCCCGCCGCGCGCCATGCCTGGAAGCCTCCGACCAGATCCGTCGCCCGGTGCAGGCCCAGGCGGTGGAGCGATTCGGCGGCCAGGCTCGACGCGTAGCCCTCGTTGCAGAGCACCACGACCAGCAGGTCATGGCTTGTCGCCTCGGGGACACGATGGCTGCCCTGGGGGTCGAGCCGCCACTCCAGTTCGTTGCGCTCGACGACCAGCGCGCCGGGGATCAGGCCGTCCCGTTCGCGCAGGGCCGCGTACCGGATGTCGACCAGCAGGGCCTCGCCGCCCTCGAAGGCCTCGTAGGCATCCCGCGGTTCGATCCGCTGGTAGCCGGCGCGCACGCGCTCAAGCAACGCGTCGATGCCGACGGGCCGTACACCTGTGTTCTCCGTAGCGCTCACCGTCGCTCCCCTCCGCTCGCCGACCCCGTCACTGCCAGTCTTCCGGCTGCTCGACCTGTTCCAGACGCAGGACGGGACCGGTGCGGCTGAACCGGCGGATCAGCGGGAGGGGCGGGTAGTAGGCGTGCACGGAGATGGCGTGCTGCTCGGTCGAGGCGTTGAGGACCTCGTGCACATGGTGACGACCGAAGGCGCGGCCCTTGCCGGCCGGGAGCCGGCGTGAGCGGTCCACGTCGTCCGCCAGCTCCAGGGTCTTCCAGCCGCCGGACGGCAGCCGGACGGCCAGCGAGTGTTCGGTGAGTTCGCCGGACGCGGTGACGAAGGCGCCGACCGACTCGGCGTGGTCGTGCCAGCCGGTGCCGGTGCCGGGAGGCCAGCCGATCAGCCAGGCCTCACTGCCACCGGGTCCTTCGAGCCGTACCCAGGTGCGGCCCTCCGGGTCGAGCGGGAGCGAGGCGATCAACTCGGTGTCGGCCGCGGCACGCCGTACGAAGTCGAGCAGGTCGGCCTGCGTCGGCGCGGAGGCCGGGGAGGTGTGCTGGAAGGGGACAACGGCGGCAGGGGAGACAGACAAGGGACACCGTCCTGAGGGGAGTTCGCGAAGAGCGCGCGGCAGCGAAAGGCATGCGAGGAGCGCTGAGAAGCGCGGCGCGCGCGGAAAGGGAAAGGCGAATTCAGCAGGACGGACGACACACGCAGCCCGCATAGCGGACGAGGTCCATATGGACCCTCCGCCACAGGCGCACACAGGTGTCGGTCACGATCGGGAGTACACCACGCCGGTCGGGGCCGGTCAACTCACCGTCACTATGCGGACCGGACAGTGACGGTGAGTGTCGCTCCCTTGTACGAAGTCGGCATGACGGAAGCGAGAGTGGGCTGGGAGCTGGGAGCTGGGAGCTGGGAGCTGGGGTCAGCGGGAACCGGCGCCCGCCCGTTCCGCCCCTGCCCCCGCCCCGGCCTGTGCCTGCGCCGCGACCGGTCCGCCCAGGGCGGTCTCGGCCGCCGCGTAGAGGTCCGCGGGCCGTACACCGCCGAGGGCCGTCACGAGATGCCCGTCGGGGCGCACCAGCAGGACCGAGTGTGCGGCTGCTCCCGGATAGCTCTCGGTGACCAGCAGTTCCGCGGGGTACGGCAGGGCCGTCACCGCTGCCGCCAGTCGCGGCATGATGCCTGCGGTCGCCCAGTGCTTGCGGTCCCACACGCCGGTGCCCGGCGCGATCAGGACGACCAGCAGCGCGCCGTGCCCGAGCCGGTCCCGGAGCTGGGCGAACGAACCGTCCTCCGCCGTGACCCGCACGTCCGCGACGGGAGCGCCGCGCGGTGTGTCGACGGGGACCTCGCCCTCCAGTTCGCCCGGGGCGAGCGGGGAATCGGCGTAGGTGCCGGGCGCGCCGATGACGCCCTGGCCCAGGTGCCCGTCCATGAGCAGGGCCTCGTGGCCCCGGGCCGAGCCCGGTACGAGCGTCCGCAGCCCGCCGCCGGAGCGCAGCAACGGCAGCGCCTGGTCGGCGGCCCGCAGCCGGGCGGCGACGGCGGCGCGCCGCTCGGTCTGGTAGGAGTCGAGCAGTGCCTCGTGCGAGCCGTGGTGCCAGGCGGACGCCAGTTTCCAGGCGAGGTTGTCGGCGTCGCGCAGCCCCTCGTCCAGACCGTGGGTGCCGAGGGTGCCGAGACAGTGCGCGGCGTCGCCCGCGAGGAACACACGGCCCGCGCGCCAACGGCGGGCGAGCCGGTGGTGGACCGTGTGCACACCGGTGTCGAGCAGGTCGTACGGCGGTGTCGTGCCCTCGCACCAGCCGGCGAGCGTCTCCCGGATGTGCGTCACGAGCAGCTCGGGGGTGACGAGGTCCTTGCCGGGCGGCAGCAGCCAGTCCAGGCGCCACACGCCGTCGGGGAGCGGACGGCCGGTGATCTCGCCGGCCGAGGGGGCGGTCGTCCGCCAGGGCGGCATCCGGTGGAGCAACCCGTGGCCCTTCCAGGGGAGTTCCACGCGGAGTGCGGCCACGGCGTGGCGTTCCACGGCGGTGCGGCCGGGGAAGCGGATGTCCTGGAGCTTGCGGACGGTCGAGCGGGGGCCGTCGCAGCCGACGACGTAACTGCCGCGCCACCAGGTGCCCTGGGGGCCGCGGGTGTGCACGGTGACTCCGGAGGGCTCCTGCTCCATCGAGTCCAGGCGGCTGTCCACGGCGAGTTTGACGAGCGGTTCGTTCGCGAGGGCGGTGCGGAGGGCGCCGGTGAGGGCATGCTGGGCGATGTGCAGCGGGGCGGGGTTCGGGTGGCCCTCGGGCCCGGCGGCGTCCTCGAACGAGACCTCGCGTGTCACCTGCTTGCGCCGCATCGCCCGCCATCCGGCCCAGCGCGTGCCGAGGGCGCCGAGGGGGGCGCCGGTGAGGCGTTCCACGAGGGCGGTGGTGTCCTCGCGCAGGACGACGGTGCGGGCGAGACGGGGTTCGTCCTTGCCGGGGCCCTCGTCGAGCACGACGCAGGGCACGTCCTGACGGGCCAGTGCCAGGGCGAGGGTGAGCCCGACGGGCCCCGCGCCGACGATGATCACCGGGTCCACGGCGCGGCGCCCCCTGCCCGCAACGGTGTCCCGAGGGACGCGAGTGAACAAGAAGATGGAGCAGGGTGCACGATCACAGAACGTATGCAACCCATTGCCAGTGTTTGCGTCAAGTGACGGAAGGCAGTGGCGATCATGTCATCGGACATGGGGCGGGGCGGGTGGGCCCGGAGGGGGCCGGGAAGGAGAGAGGGCAGTGGCCATCAAGCCACTGCCCTCCGCGTCACTCACACCACTTGACGTGCGATCAAAGACCGCTCGTGCCTGGCGCGCCGCCGCCGGCGCCGGTCCCGAAGGTGCCACCCGTAGCCGCCGGGTTCAGCTCCTCCATGTCCTCGGCGCTCAGCACCGCACCCGTACCTCGCTTGCTGCGCCGCAGCCGCTTCTCCAGCCAGCTGGCGAAGCTGGTGAGGATGAAGTTGAGGACGATGTAGATGACCGCCACGACGACGAAGCTGGGGATGACGTTGGCGTAGAACGCCGCCAGCGTCGCCCGCGCGTTGAGCAGTTCCGTGAACCCGATCATCACGCCGCCCAGCGCGGTGTCCTTCACGATGACCACGAGCTGGCTGACGATGGCCGGCAGCATGGCCGTGACGGCCTGCGGCAGCAGGATGGTCCGCATCGTCTGGCTCTTGCGCAGGCCGATCGCCATGGCGGCCTCCGACTGCCCCTTGGGCAGGGAGAGGATGCCGGCCCGTACGACCTCGGCGAGGACGGACGCGTTGTAGAGCACGAGACCGGTGACGACCGCGTACAGCGGTCGCTGCTCGCTGCTGACGTCAGTCCAGCGGTTGTAGAACTCGTTGGCGAACAGCATGAGCAGCAGGACCGGGATGGCCCGGAAGAACTCGACCACCCAAGCGGCCGGAAGCCGCACCCACCGGTGGTCGGAGAGGCGCGCGATACCGAAGAACGCGCCCAGCGGAAGGGCGATCACCATGGCCAGCGCGGCGGCCGTCAGTGTGTCGGCGAGACCGGGCAGCAGATAGGTCGTCCACGCCGGCGACTCGGTGAACGGCTTCCACAGGGCCCACTCCAGCTGGCCCTTCTCGTCCATGGTGCGCCACACGAACCACACGAGCAGCGCCAGCAGGACGAAGAAGATCACCGAGACGATCACATTACGCCGCTTGGCGCGGGGGCCCGGAGCGTCGTAGAGAACGGAGCTCATCGCTTCACCGCCAGTCGCTTGCTCAGCCAGCCGAGGAACAGGCCGGTGGGCAGGGTCAGTACCACGAAACCGAAGGCGAAGACCGCGCCGATGAGCACCGTCTCGGCCTCGTTCTCGATCATCGTCTTCATCAGGTACGCGGCCTCGGCCACGCCGATCGCGGCCGCGACCGTGGTGTTCTTCGTCAGGGCGATCAGCACGTTGGCCAGCGGGCCGATGACCGAGCGGAGGGCCTGCGGCAGGATGATGAGCCGAAGCGTCTGAGTGAACGTCAGCCCGATGGCGCGAGCCGCCTCGGCCTGTCCCATCGGCACGGTGTTGATGCCGGAACGGATCGCCTCGCAGACGAAGGCCGCGGTGTACGCGACGAATCCGAGGATCGCCAGACGGAAGCCCCGGACGCCGAAGTCGGAGGCGCCCATCGTCACGCCGAAGATGTCGGCGAGACCGAGCGAGGTGAAGATGATGATGACCGTCAGGGGGATGTTCCGGACGATGTTCACGTAGGCCGTGCCGAACCCGCGCATGAGCGGGACAGGGCTGACCCGCATGGCGGCCAGGACAGTACCCAGGATCATCGAGCCGATGGCGGAGAAGAACGTGAGCTTCACCGTCATCCAGAAGGCACCCAACAGGGTCGGGTCGTTGTAATCAGAAAGAAAATCGAACACGATCTCCCGCGCTTCCGGGTGGGTGGCGTGTGTGGATAGCGCGGCGCGCCGCCGCCCTGATCGCGGTGGACGGCGGCGCGCCGGTGGACCCGTGCGCTACTTGACGATGTTGCCGATCTTCGGCGCGGGCTCGTACTCGTAGTTGGCCGGACCGAAGTTGTCCTTGACGGCCTTCTCCCAGGCGCCGTCCTTGACCATCTTCTCCAGGGCGGCGTTGACCTTGTTCACGGTCTCGGTGTCACCCTTCTTCACGCCGATGCCGTAGTTCTCGTTGCTCAGCTTGAGGCCGGCGAGCTTGAACTTGCCCTTGTATTGCGCCTGCGCGGCGTAGCCGGCGAGGATCGAGTCGTCCGTGGTGAGAGCGTCCACGGAGCCGCTCTGGAGGCCGGCGAGGCACTCGGAGTAGCCGCCGGTCTCCTTGAGGTTGGCCTTGGGGGCGAAGTCGTTCTTGACGTTCTGGGCCGAGGTGGAGCCGGTCACCGAGCACAGGTTCTTGCCGTTGAGGTCGGTGGCCTCGCTGATGTCCGAGTCCGTCTTGACGAGCAGGTCCTGGTGGGCCAGCAGGTACGGGCCGGCGAAGTCGACCTTCTCCTTGCGCTCGTCGGTGATCGAGTATGTGGCGGCGATGAGCTTCACGTCGCCACGGGCGAGCGCGTTCTCGCGGTCGGCGCTCTTCGTCTCGACGAACTCGATCTGGTCGGGCTCGTAACCGAGCTCCTTGGCGACGTACGTCGCCACGTCCACGTCGAAGCCGGAGAAGGAACCGTCGGGCTCCTTCAGCCCCAGACCAGGCTGGTCGTACTTGATGCCGATCTTGATCTTGTCGCCCCCACCGGAACCCGACCCGCCCTCGCTGTCCCCGTCGCCGCCGCACGCGGTGGCGGTGAGGGCGAGGACGAGTGCCGTGGCGGCCGCGGCGGAGACCTTGCGGAGCTTCATGGTGAACATCCTTTGTGTGATGAAGAGACACGTGCCCTGAAGACGGGCCGGCGGGTGACGCAGGGCGTCGGCTGCGAGGCGCAGTCCGTCAGTGGTGCAGGATCTTGGACAGGAAGTCCTTCGCGCGGTCGCTGCGCGGGGCGCTGAAGAACTGGTCGGGCACGGCCTCCTCGACGATCTTGCCGTCGGCCATGAAGACCACCCGGTTGGCGGCCGACCGTGCGAAGCCCATCTCGTGGGTGACCACGATCATGGTCATGCCGTCACGGGCCAGCTGCTGCATGACCTCGAGGACCTCGTTGATCATCTCCGGGTCGAGCGCCGACGTGGGCTCGTCGAAGAGCATGACCTTCGGGTCCATGGCCAGGGCCCGGGCGATGGCGACACGCTGCTGCTGGCCGCCGGAGAGCTGTGCCGGGTACTTGTCCGCCTGGGTCCCCACGCCCACGCGGTCCAGCAGCTGCCGGGCCTTCTCCTCGGCCTTCTTCTTGTCCGCCTTGCGGACCTTGATCTGCCCCAGCATCACGTTCTCGAGCACGGTCTTGTGCGCGAAGAGGTTGAAGCTCTGGAAGACCATGCCGACGTCGGCGCGCAGCCGGGCCAGCTCCTTGCCTTCCTGGGGCAGCGGCTTGCCGTCGATGGTGATCGACCCGGAGTCGATCGTCTCGAGGCGGTTGATGGTGCGGCACAGGGTGGACTTGCCGGACCCGGAGGGCCCGATGACGACGACGACCTCGCCGCGGGCGATCGTCAGATCGATGTCCTGGAGCACGTGCAACGCGCCGAAGTGCTTGTTCACATCTTTCAGGACTACAAGGTCGCCGGACGCGGCAACGTCGTCCTTGGCCACCGATACTTCGGTCATCGCTCTCAGGCTCCGTCCTCCTCGGTTTCGCAGGACAGTAGTGACCGTTCCCGACCTGCGTCATTAGTTCTGAGGTGAATCTGAGCATCACGATCCGATAGCAATCGGACACGTGTCGTAGTACCGGCGAACGGGCGCGTACCGGCTGCATAACGGAAACAGCGAGCAACCGGAACCCTCTTGACGCCGTCCTCGTCCATCAGCGTGACTGCCATGTGCACGCGCGGGTCCCCCGATCCGTATCTGTCGTAACCGTACGCCCGGTGAACCGAAGGAGGCACGGATGAGACTGCTTCTCGTCGAGGACGACAACCACGTCGCCGCCGCGCTGTCCGCGGTCCTGGCCCGGCACGGTTTCGACGTCACCCACGCGCGCAGCGGCGAGGAGGCCCTTCAGGCGCTGGTCCCGGAGGGCAACGGCTTCGGTGTCGTCCTCCTCGACCTCGGCCTGCCCGACCAGGACGGCTACGAGGTCTGCGGCAAGATCCGCAAGCGCACCAGCACCCCCGTGATCATGGTGACCGCGCGTTCCGACGTCCGCTCCCGCATCCACGGGCTGAACCTCGGCGCCGACGACTACGTCGTGAAGCCGTACGACACCGGGGAGCTGCTCGCCCGGATCCACGCGGTCAGCCGGCGCAGCGTGCCGGAGGACGCGGCGACGGGCGGCGAGGGCGTGCTGCGTCTCGGCGCCGTCCACATCGAGCTGCCCACCCGCCAGGTCAGCGTGGACGGCTCGGTCGTCCAGCTCACCCGCAAGGAGTTCGACCTGCTCGCCCTGCTCGCGCAGCGCCCCGGCGTGGTCTTCCGCCGGGAGCAGATCATCAGCGAGGTGTGGCGAACGAGCTGGGAGGGGACCGGGCGCACCCTCGAGGTGCATGTGGCGTCCCTGCGGGCCAAGCTGCGGATGCCGGCGCTGATCGAGACCGTGCGCGGGGTCGGCTACCGGCTCGTGGCCCCGGCGGCGTAGCGGGTGCGCACTCGGCTGCTCCCGCTGCTCATCGTGCTGATGGCGGCCGTGCTGCTCGCGCTCGGCGTGCCCCTCGCGGTGAGTCTGGCCGCCGCCCAGCAGCAGAAGGTAGTCGTCGACCGGATCGACGACACGGCGTACTTCGCGGCCATCGCCCGCCCCGCCACCGACGCCGCCGCCGGCTCCCGTGACGTCCTGCGCGTCCTCAGCCGGGAGCTGGAGAACTACCACGAGGTCTACGGCATCCGAGCCGGAGTCTTCCTGCCCAACGACACCCCGCTGGCCAGCGGGCCGAGCACCTGGTTCCTGCCCGGCTCCGGCGAGGTGCGCGACGCCTTCGAGGAGTCGCTGCTCAGCCGGCGCAGCCACGATCCGCAGCAGGTGTGGCCCTGGCAGCGGGGCCGGCTCGTCATCGCCTCACCGGTGATCCGGGACGGTGACGTCGTCGCCGTCGTCGTCACCGACTCGCCCACCGGGCCCATGCGGTCCCGGATCCTGCACGGCTGGCTGATCATCGGCGCCGGTCTGACCGCCGCCATGCTGGTGGCCGTCGGCGCCGCGCTCCGGCTCACCGGCTGGGTCCTCCGACCGGTCCGGGTCCTCGACGTCACCACGCACGAGATCGCCAGCGGACGGCTGAAATCCCGGGTCGCGGTGGCCAGCGGACCGCCCGAGCTGCGCCGGCTCGCCCGGTCGTTCAACGAGATGGCCGACAACGTCGAGGACGTCCTGGAGCAGCAGCGCGCCTTCGTCGCCGACGCCTCCCACCAGCTGCGCAATCCGCTCGCCGCCCTGCTGCTGCGGATCGAGCTGCTCGCCTTCGAGCTGCCGGAGGGCAACGAGGAGATCGCCTCCGTCCAGGCCGAAGGGCGGCGGCTGGCCCAGGTCCTGGACGACCTGCTCGACCTGGCGCTCGCCGAGCACACCGAGGCCGACGTCCGGCTGACCGACATCGGCGCGCTGACCGCCGAGCGGGTCGCGGCCTGGGCGCCGACCGCCGAGGCGAAGGGTGTACGGCTGCGGGGGACCTGTCCGGCCACCACGGGCTGGGCCGACCCGGTGGCCCTGTCCAGCGCGCTGGACGCCGTCATCGACAACGCCGTCAAGTTCACCCCGCCCGACGAGAGCGTCGAGGTGACCGTCGCGGCCGACGGCGACACGTCGACGATCGAGGTGGCCGACCGCGGCCCCGGCCTCACCGACGAGGAGCTGGCCCGGATCGGCGACCGCTTCTGGCGCAGCGGACGCCACCAGAACGTGAAGGGCTCCGGTCTCGGCCTGTCGATCTCGCGGGCCCTGCTCGCGGCGGGCGGCGGCACCATCGCGTACGCCCATCACGAGCCGCACGGCCTGCGGGTGACGGTGACGGTGCCGAGGACCGGCCCGACCGTGTAGAGCGCGTCGGCGTCGCGCTAGGGCTTCACCGACCGGTAGTACCGCCGGGCGCCCTCGTGGAGGCCCAGGGGGTCCGTGTAGATCGCCGTCCGCAGGTCCACGAGCTGCGCGGAGTGCACATGGGCGCCGATGCCGTCCCGGCTCTTGATGACCGTCCGGGTCAGCCACTCGGTGAGCCGCGGGTCCATGTCCTTGCGGGTGATCAGCAGGTTGGAGACGGCGATGGTCGGCACCGTGCTGCCGTTCTGGACGGTGGGGTAGGCCGACTCCGGCATGTTCGTCGCGCGGTAGAAGTGGGCCGCGTCGCCCTGGGCGTGCACCTTGGCGACGAGACCGGCGTCGATCGGCACGAAGCGGAAGGACGACGTCTCCGCGATCTTCTCCAGGCCGTCCGTCGGCACCCCGCTCGACCAGAAGAACGCGTCGAGTTCCTTGCCGAGCCGTGCGGGCCCGGTGTCGATGCCGTCCGAGCGGGGCGTGATGTCCTTGACCGGGTCGATGCCCGCCGCCTCCAGCACCCGGGTGGCGATCAGCCGCACCCCGGAGTCCGGCAGCCCTATGGCCACCCGCTTGCCCTTGAGGTCGGCGACGGACCGGATGTCCGAGTCCGGCGGCACCACGAGCTGCACGTAGTCGTCGTAGAGGCGGGCCACCCCGCGCAACCGGCCGGCGACAGGCTTGCCGCCGACCTTGAAGGTGTCGACCGCGTCGGCGGCGGCGATCGTGAAGTCGGCCCGGCCGGTCGCGACCCGCTGGACGTTCTCCTGCGAACCGTCGCTCGTCAGCAGTCGCACCTTCAGCTGGGGCATGTCCTTGGCCAGCTCCTCGCGCAGCAGCTCGCCGTACTCCTGGTACACCCCCGCGCGCGTGCCCGTGCTGAAGGTGATCGTCCCGCTCGGCGGGTCCTCGCCCAGTGGCAGCACCCACCACAGCAGCAGTCCGAGGGTCACCAGGCCGACGGCCCCGCCCTGAAGGGCCCGGCGCCGGCTGATGCGGGAGAGTGCGGTGGACATGGCCGCGATCCTGCCAGCCGGGGCACGCCCTGACCAGGGCCGAGGTCACAGGCACAGCCCGGGCCACTTGCCTCAGGCACAGCCCGGACCGGGTCCGGCCCGCTCGCTACAGTCGGCCGCATGAGTTCCTCTCCCGCCGACCTGGTCCGTGAGTTCCACCTGGCCTTCGGGCTCGACGCCCGCACCACCCCGACGGAGGTGGCGCCGGAGCTCGCCGCCCACCGGGGAGAGCTGCTCGCCGAGGAGGCGGCGGAGGTCGCCGAGGTCGCCGTGACCGGGCCGCTCGACCGGCTCGCGCACGAGCTGGCGGACGTCGTGTACGTCGCCTACGGCACCGCCCTCGTCCACGGCATCGACCTCGACGCCGTGCTGGCCGAGATCCACCGCTCCAACATGACCAAGCTCGGTCCGGACGGCCGGGTCACGCGCCGGGCCGACGGCAAGGTCCTCAAGGGCGACCACTACGAGGCCCCGGACGTCGGTGCCGTCCTGCGCCGCCAGGGCTGGGCGCCGGGCCCCTCCTGACGGGTGAATGGGGTGTCGGTGGGACCGCATACCCTTGTCCCATGAGCAGCAGTGACCGGAGCCAGGCCGTGGACGTCAGGACGTATGAGGTGCGCACCTACGGGTGCCAGATGAACGTCCATGATTCCGAGCGATTGTCCGGTCTGCTGGAGGACGCCGGGTACGTGCGTGCCCCCGAGGGCTCCGACGGCGACGCCGACGTCGTCGTCTTCAACACCTGCGCGGTCCGGGAGAACGCCGACAACAAGCTGTACGGCAACCTCGGCCACCTCGCCCCGAAGAAGGCGAGCCGGCCCGGCATGCAGATCGCCGTCGGCGGCTGCCTCGCCCAGAAGGACCGCGACACCATCGTCAAGCGCGCCCCCTGGGTGGACGTCGTCTTCGGCACGCACAACATCGGCAAGCTGCCCGTCCTGCTGGAACGCGCGCGTGTGCAGGAGGAGGCGCAGGTCGAGATCGCCGAGTCGCTGGAGGAGTTCCCCTCCACGCTGCCCACCCGGCGCGAGAGCGCCTACGCGGCCTGGGTCTCGATCTCCGTCGGCTGCAACAACACGTGCACCTTCTGCATCGTCCCGGCCCTGCGCGGCAAGGAGAAGGACCGCCGCCCCGGCGACATCCTCGCCGAGGTCGAGGCGCTGGTCGCCGAGGGCGTCAGCGAGATCACCCTGCTCGGGCAGAACGTCAACGCGTACGGCTCGGACATCGGCGACCGCGAGGCGTTCAGCAAGCTGCTGCGGGCCTGCGGGAAGATCGACGGCCTGGAGCGCGTCCGCTTCACCTCACCGCACCCGCGCGACTTCACCGACGACGTGATCGCCGCCATGGCCGAGACGCCGAACGTGATGCCGCAGCTGCACATGCCGCTCCAGTCCGGCTCGGACACCGTCCTGAAGGCGATGCGCCGCTCCTACCGCCAGGACCGCTACCTCGGGATCATCGAGAAGGTCCGCGCCGCCATCCCGCACGCCGCGATCACCACCGACATCATCGTGGGCTTCCCCGGCGAGACCGAGGAGGACTTCGAGCAGACCCTGCACGTCGTGCGCGAGGCCCGCTTCGCGCAGGCGTTCACGTTCCAGTACTCCAAGCGCCCCGGCACCCCCGCCGCGACCATGGACGGCCAGATCCCCAAGAAGGTCGTCCAGGAGCGCTACGAGCGTCTCGTCGCCCTCCAGGAGGAGATCTCCTGGGAGGAGAACAAGAAGCAGGTCGGCCGCACCCTGGAGCTGATGGTCGCCGAGGGCGAGGGCCGTAAGGACGACGCCAGGCACCGGCTGTCCGGCCGGGCCCCCGACAACCGCCTGGTGCACTTCACCAAGCCGGACCAGGAGGTCCGCCCCGGTGACGTGGTGACCGTCGAGATCACCTACGCCGCCCCGCACCACCTCCTCGCCGAGGGCCCCGTCCTCGACGTGCGCCGCACGCGCGCGGGCGACGCCTGGGAGAAGCGCAACGCCGCCGAGCAGGCCGAGCCGGCCGGTGTGCTGCTGGGCCTGCCCAAGGTGGGCGTGCCCGAGCCGCTGCCGGTGGTCACCGGGGGCTGCGCGATCGACTGACGGCACCCGGGAGCCGTCCCCGGCGGCCGTGAGGCGCCGCAGTAGGCTGCCGATCATGCTTGTCGCCGCCGCAGTCTGCCCGTGCCCGCCGCTTCTCGTGCCCGAGGTCGCGGCGGGCGCCGCCCCCGAGCTGGACGCCGCGCGTGCCGCGTGCGCCGACGCGCTCGGGGTGCTCGCCGCCGCCCGGCCCGACCTGCTGCTGGTCGTCGGACCCACCGAGGAGAGCGGGGCCGGGACCTACGCGGAGGGCACACCGGGCTCCTTCCGGGGCTTCGGTGTGGACGTCGGCGTACGCCTGGGTACGGCGACCGCGGACGCGCCGCCGGAGGGCGCGCTGCCGCCGTCCCTCGCCGTCGCCGCCTGGCTCCTTGAGCGCACCGGCTGGGCGGACGCCCCGATCGAGGGACTCGCCGTGGCGGAACCGACGAGCGCCGAGCGGTGTATCCGGATGGGGAGGGAGATCGCCGCCCGGGCCGGCCGGGTGGCGCTGCTGGTGATGGGCGACGCCAGCGCCTGCCGCACGCTCAAGGCGCCCGGCTATCTGGACGAGCGGGCCGAGCCCTTCGACGCGTCCGTCGCCCGTGCGCTCGGCTCGGCGGACGTGTCCGCCCTCAAGGCGCTCGACATCGAGCTGGCCCGCGAGCTGCAGGCGGCGGGCCGGGCCCCGTGGCAGATCCTGGCGGGTGCCGCCGAGGAGGCGGACCTGGCGGGCGCCCTGCTCTACGAGGACGCGCCGTACGGCGTCGGATACCTGGTCGCCACCTGGTCCTGACCTCCCCCGCAGACGGCGGACGGCCGCGCGCCCCGAAACGTCTCCGGGGGCTGCGCGGCCGTCCGCCCTATGCGCCGGTCAGGCGAGGGTCAGGTGGTCGGCGGCGGTACGTCCGGCGGTGGCGTGCCACCACCCGTGGAGGGGCCACCCGTGGAGGGGCCGCCCGCGGAAGGGCCACCCGCGGAAGGGCCACCTGCGGAGGGGCCGCCCGCGGAAGGGTCGTCGCCCTTGTGGGTGATCCGCTCCATGGCCCCGTGCGCCTTGCCCGTGCCCGAATGGATCTTGTCGCTGTACTTGCCCTTGGTCCGCTCGTCGACGACCTTGGCGGCCTTGTCGAGGCCGTGGTGCACCTTGTCCTCGTGCCGCTGTGCGAAGTCGGAGACCTTGTCCTTGGCCGGACCGATCTTCGCCTTCAGATTGTCCATCAGACCCATGCTTCACCCTTCCCGCGCGGGGCAGTCACCTGCGGGCGCCCTCACCGGCCTCACTGTCGGCGGCCTCGTCGGCGGACTGCTGCTTGGGGATCTCGACACCCTCGTCGGTGCCGGTCCCGTCGGCCTTGTCCGTCCCGTCGGTCTCAGCGGCCGCTGCGGGGGCCGTCTCCTCCGCCTCCGCTTCGGACGGAGCCGTCGGCTCCGCAGCCTCCTCCGCCTCGGCCTCGGAATCGACCGTCACCGTGGAGGCCTCGGCCTCGGCGGGCGACGCCTCCTCCGACGCCTTCGACCTGCCAAAAATCCGAGCGAAAACGCCCATATCCACTCCATACGGTACTCGTGCGGGCGAAATCCCGCGTCGTCCGGTGCGTCCGTTTGCGCCCCCGGGTCGCCGCGCGCTCCGAAAGGGCGGCGAAACCTCGCAACAGGCAACGACCCCGCGCACGGCCCGTCACGTAACTCGTTCGAGACCATCCCCTGAGGTTTGCGAGACTGGGGCGGTGAGCAGTGCACCCCCCTCCCCGCGCGTCATCGCCGTCGTCGGACCCACCGCGGCCGGAAAGTCCGATCTGGGCGTCTTCCTGGCGCAGCGACTCGGCGGCGAGGTCGTCAACGCCGACTCCATGCAGCTCTACCGCGGGATGGACATCGGCACCGCCAAGCTGACGCCGCAGGAGCGCCAGGGCGTCCCGCACCACCTGCTGGACATCTGGGACGTCACGGTCACCGCCTCCGTCGCCGAGTACCAGCGCCTCGCCCGCGCGCGGATCGACGCCCTGCTCGCCGAGGGCCGCTGGCCCGTCCTCGTCGGCGGCTCTGGGCTGTACGTCCGGGGCGCCGTCGACAACCTCGAGTTCCCCGGCACCGACCCCGAGGTCCGGGCCCGGCTGGAGGAGGAGCTGGCGCTGCGCGGCTCCGGGGCGCTGCACGCGCGCCTGGCGGCCGCCGACCCCGCCGCCGCGCAGGCGATCCTGCCCGGCAACGGCCGCCGGATCGTCCGGGCCCTGGAGGTCATCGAGATCACCGGACAGCCCTTCACCGCCAACCTCCCCGGTCATGACTCCGTGTACGACACCGTCCAGATCGGCGTCGACGTGGGCCGCCCCGAGCTCGACGAGCGCATCGCGCGCCGCGTCGACCGGATGTGGGACGCCGGGCTCGTGGACGAAGTACGCGCACTGGAGGCGAAGGGGTTGCGAGAGGGGCGTACGGCGTCGCGCGCGCTCGGCTACCAGCAGGTGCTCGCGGCGCTCGCCGGGGAGTGCACCCTCGACGAGGCCCGCGCCGAGACCGTCCGTGCCACCAAACGCTTCGCGCGCCGTCAGGATTCATGGTTCAGGCGCGACCCGCGGGTGCACTGGTTGAGTGGGGCTGCGGCAGATCTCACAGAACTTCCGCATCTCGCCCTGGCGTTGGTCGAACGACCGGTTACAGCCTGATCACGTGATGGCATCGGGACGCTCCGGTCGTCATCCGGGCCTGCGCCACCGTGCCATCATCGAGCTTCGATCGACCAAGTGGAGTCCGAGTTGGGAGGGCGCGTGGCGATGGAGGCCGGCCCTCGCGACACCGCACAAGGCACGGAGAACCTGACCACCGACACCGGTGACCGGGAACCCGACGGCGAGCGTCTGAGCCCGGACGGACCCGACGACACCGACGGCGGCGTGACCGATGACGGTCCCACGCCGGAGGAGATGTACACCGGCGGTCCCGAGGTCGAGGTCGAGCTCCGCCCGCAGCGCCGTCTGCGCCTGTGGCAGCTCGCGCCCATCGTGGGCCTGGGCGCGGTCGGCTCCCTGATGTTCGCCTTCCCCCTCGCCTTCGACTTCGGCGACAGCGGCGCCGTGATCGCCATGCTGGGGCTGCTGATCTGCCTGTGCGCGGCCGGCTGGGGCATGATGGCCGCCCGCCGCGTGGGCTACACCTGGCCCGGTCTGCCTCCGCGCGGCTCAGGCCGCCGGCCGGACTGGCGCGTCGTCGGGGCGTACTGCCTGCTGGTCGCGGCGATCGTCGCGCTGGCCGTGTGGCGCGTGGCCCGCCTGCGCTGAGCCGGGCCCCCGGGGGCTCCCCCCTCCTCCCCGCACGGGGTGTCCGACCCGCACCGTACGATCGAGGGATGAGCACGCGGATCGCCTTCCTCAAGGGTCACGGCACCGAGAACGACTTCGTGATCGTCCCCGACCCGGAGAACGTCATCGAGCTGCCCCCGGCCGCCGTCGCCGCCCTGTGCGACCGCCGCGCGGGCATCGGCGGCGACGGCCTGCTGCACGTCGTGCGGTCGGAGGCGCACCCCGAGGCCCGCCACCTGGCGGCCGAGGCCGAGTGGTTCATGGACTACCGCAACGCCGACGGCTCGATCGCGGAGATGTGCGGCAACGGCGTACGGGTCTTCGCGCGCTACCTCCAGCGCGCCGGGCACACCGGCGAGGGCGATCTCACGGTGGCCACCCGCGGCGGCGTGAAGACCGTGCACATCGACAAGGACGGCGGCGTCACCGTCGGTATGGGCCGGGCCCGCCTCCCCGAGGGCGATGTCACCGTCAGCGTCGGCGACCACAGCTGGCCCGCCCGCAACGTCAACATGGGCAACCCGCACGCCGTGGCCTTCGTCGACGACCTCGCGGACGCCGGGTCGCTGAACGAGGCGCCGCCGTTCAGCCCGGCCTCCGCCTACCCGGACGGCGTCAACGTCGAGTTCGTCGTGGACCGCGGCCCCCGGCACGTCGCGATGCGCGTCCACGAGCGGGGCTCCGGCGAGACCCGCTCCTGCGGCACCGGCGCCTGCGCGGTCGCCGTCGCCACCGCCCGCCGGGACGGCGCCGACCCCACCGCCACCGGCGCCCCGGCCACGTACACCGTGGACGTCCCCGGTGGCACCCTCGTCATCACCGAGCGGCCGGACGGCGAGATCGAGATGACCGGCCCCGCCGTGATCGTGGCCGAGGGAGAGCTGGATGCGGAATGGCTGGAATCATTCGTCCGCTGAGGCCCGCCGTCGATCCCGTGTACGGGACGGACGGCCTCCGGGCCCGGCGTTTCGGGGTCCTCACGGCCCCGGCGCGTTCGACGGCGTGGACCGGGCCCGTCCGGATGGCGCAAACCGTAAACCCGCAAAGCCTCGCTCGAATGGGTGATCCGTTTCACGCTCGGCGGGAGGCGGTCGGAAGCGCGTGGTGGGCTCGGTAGCATCAAGCACCGGCCCGGACGGGGAGAAGTCGCCATCCCCTGTGCCGAGTCCGTCATGGGGAACCCCGTCCGCCGGTCCACGCAGCCGGAGGTGCCCATGAGTGCGGAGGCCACGAATTCCGCGACGCCCGGCCCGGTATCAGGCGCCGTGACGCCTGCCGTGCCCCGCAGGAAGTCCCGCGCCCGCATCGATCTGCGCCGCCTCGGACGGGCCGCGCTCCTCGGCCCCACCGCACGCGGCCGGCTCCCCGACGCCATCAGCCATGTCGTCGACGCGCACCGGGCCCATCACCCCGACGCCGACCTCGAACCCCTTCGCCGCGCCTATGTGCTGGCCGAGTCCTCGCACCGCGGCCAGATGCGCAAGAGCGGCGAGCCGTACATCACCCACCCGCTCGCCGTGACCCTCATCCTCGCCGAACTCGGCGCCGAGACCACGACGTTGACCGCCTCCCTCCTCCACGACACCGTCGAGGACACCGACGTGACGCTGGATCAGGTCGGCGAGCAGTTCGGCGAGGAGGTCCGCTTCCTCGTCGACGGCGTCACCAAACTGGAGAAGGTCGACTACGGCGCCGCCGCCGAGCCCGAGACCTTCCGCAAGATGCTCGTCGCCACCGGCAACGACGTGCGCGTCATGTCGATCAAACTCGCCGACCGGCTGCACAACATGCGCACCCTCGGCGTGATGCGCCCCGAGAAACAGGCCCGCATCGCCAAGGTCACCCGCGACGTCCTCATCCCGCTCGCCGAGCGGCTCGGCGTCCAGGCGCTGAAGACCGAGCTGGAGGACCTGGTCTTCGCGATCCTGCACCCCGAGGAGTACGAGCACACCCGCGGGCTGATCGCCGAGAACGCCGCCCGCGCCGACGACCCGCTCACCGAGATGGCCGACGAGATGCGCACCGTCCTGCGCGAGGCCGGCATCCAGGCCGAAGTCCTCATCCGGCCCCGGCACTTCGTGTCCGTGCACCGCGTCTCCCGAAAACGCGGCCGGCTGCGCGGCGCCGACTTCGGACGGCTGCTGGTGCTGGTGAACGAGGACGCGGACTGCTACGGCGTCCTCGGCGAACTGCACACCTGTATGACGCCGGTCGTCTCGGAGTTCAAGGACTTCATCGCCGTCCCCAAGTTCAACCTGTACCAGTCGCTGCACACCGCCGTGGCCCGCGAGGACGGCCAGGTCGCCGAGGTCCTCATCCGCACCCACCAGATGCACAAGGTCGCCGAGGCCGGAGTGGTCGCGCTCGGCAACCCCTACACCGGGCCCGCCGACGAGCAGGCCGCCGCCGGCGACGGCGAGCGCGCCGACCCCACCCGCCCCGGCTGGCTCTCCCGCCTCCTGGAGTGGCAGGAGGCCGCGCCCGACCCCGACACCTTCTGGTCGACCCTGCGCGAGGACCTCGCCCAGGACCGCGAGATCACCGTCTTCCGGCCCGACGGCGGCACCCTGGGCCTGCCCGAGGGCGCCACCTGCGTGGACGCCGCCTACGCCCAGTACGGCGAGGACGCGCACGCGTGCATCGGCGCCCGGGTCAACGGCCGGCTGGCCACCCTCAGCACCGTCCTGCGCGACGGCGACAGCGTGCAGCTCCTCATGGGGCAGGACCCGGCCTCCGAGCCCTCCCGGGAGTGGCTGGAGCACGCGCACACCCCCGGCGCCCGTATCGCCATCCAGCGCTGGATCGCCTCCCATCCCGCGCCGGGCGAGACCGGAGCCGACCAGAGCGAGGACGGCGCCCCGTTCCGGCAGCCCGCCGAGAACGCCCCCGGCGGCAAGGAGCAACCGGCGTTCCGCCCCGGCGCCGAGGGCGCGGGCGGCCGTCCCGCCTCCGGTGTCCTGGCCGACCGGCCCGGCGCCGCCGTCCGCCTCGCCGGCTGCTGTACGCCCGTACCGCCCGACGAGATCACCGGGTTCGCCGTACGCGGGGGAGCGGTCACCGTCCACCGCGCCGGGTGCACGGCGGTGGCGCGTATGCGCGGCGCCGGGCGCGCGGAGGTCGGCGTGCGCTGGGGGGACACCACGGAGTGCCGGGTCACCCTCGTCGCCGAATCGTTCGTCCGGCCGCATCTGCTGGCGGACCTCACCGAGGCGATGGCGCAGGAGGGCGCCGAGATCGTCTCGGCGACCGTGGAACCCCCGACCCAGCAGCGCGTGCGCCACACCTACACCGTCGAGCTGCCCGACGCCGGCCGGCTCCCCGGCCTGATGCGCGCCATGCGCAACGTCGCGGGCGTGTACGACGTCAGCCGGGCCCACGCCCCGGCACAGCGCGCCTGACCGGACGGTGCCTGACGAGACAGCGCGCCTGACCGGACGGTGCCTGACGGGACAGCGCGCCTGACCGGACGGTGAAGAGACGGCGGGCCACCCGTTCGGGTGGGGCGATCGCGCGCCGTCCACGTCCCGTCGCCGTGCGCTGATAGCCGTGGTCCATGCTGCTCTCCTCCCGCAGCGAGGCTCAGCGACCGGCCCCTGGCGCTCCTCGCCCCCGATCCGCACCCCGCAGGCGCCTGAAGGTGCCCGCCCTGCTCACCCCCGTCGTCTCCCTCTGCCTGCTCGCCGCGAGCGCCCCCGCCACCCCCCTCGGCGTCGGCGACCGGCTCTACCCCCACCTGGGCAACCCCGGCTACGACGTGGCCGCGTACGACCTCTCCTTCACCTACTCCGGCGCCAACGACAAGCCCCTCAAGGCCGTCACCACCATCGACGCCCGGACGACCGCCGACCTGAAGCGCCTCAACCTCGACTTCGCGCACGGCAAGGTCGACTCGGTCGTGGTCGACGGCGAGCCCGCCACCTTCTCGAAGGCGGGCGAGGACCTCGTCGTCACCCCTGCCGAGGAGCTGTCCGAGGGCAGCTGGACACGCATCACCGTGCGGCACACCAGCGACCCCGTCTACGGGAGCAAGCGCGAGGGCGGCTGGGTGCGCACCGCCGACGGCCTCGCCATGGCCAATCAGGCCGACGCCGCGCACGTCGTCTTCCCGTGCAACGACCACCCCTCCGACAAGGCGATCTTCACCATCCGGGTCACCGCGCCGACCGGCTACACCGCCGTGGCCAACGGTCTGCGGACCGACGTGGAGCGCTCGGCGAAGTCGACCACCTGGACGTACCGCACCCGGCACCCCATGGCCACCGAGCTCGCCCAGGTCTCCATCGGCCGCTCCAAGGTCCTGCACCGCACCGGGCCGCACGGTCTGCCCGTCCGGGACGTCGTGCCCGCCAAGGACGTGAAGCTGCTCGAACCCTGGCTGAAGAAGACACCCGGCCAGATCGCCTGGATGGAGGGCAAGGTCGGGCGCTACCCGTTCGAGACGTACGGCCTGCTCATGGCGCACGCCACCACCGGTTTCGAACTGGAGACACAGACGCTGTCCCTCTTCGAACGGGACCTGTTCACCCAGCCCGCGTTCCCCAAGTGGTACGTCGAGTCGATCATGGTGCACGAGCTGGCGCACCAGTGGTTCGGCGACAGCGTCAGCCCGCGCAGCTGGTCCGACCTGTGGCTCAGCGAGGGCCACGCCACCTGGTACGAGGCCCTGTACGCGGCCGAGAAGGCGGACCGGCCGATGGAGGCGCGGATGAAGGCCGCCTACGCCGCCTCCGACCGCTGGCGCGCGGCCGGCGGCCCGCCCGCGGCCCCGAAGGCGCCCCAGCCGGGGAAGAAGACCAGCATCTTCCGGCCCAACGTGTACGACGGCGCGGCCCTCGTCCTGTTCGCCCTCCGGGAGGAGATCGGCGCCACGGCGTTCGACCGTCTGGAGCGCGCCTGGGTGAGCCGCAACCGGGACGGCTCGGCCTCCACGGCGGACTTCGTCGCCCTCGCCGAGGACGTCTCCGGACGGCACTTGGAGGGCTTCCTGCACGCCTGGCTGTACGGGAAGAAGACCCCGCCGATGCCCGGCCGGCCCGACTGGAAGGCCGCCGACCCCGCGAAGACGGCGGCCAAGGGCAAGCCCGCCACCCGGAAGCCGGGCGGCCATGCGAAGGCCGGGAAACCGGCCGGGCGATAAGCCGGTGACGAGACGGCCCGTGCCGTGCGACCATCGTCCGGTCGGCGCGGCACGGGCCACGGGAATCTCCCGGGGTACCCGTGCGTTGTGACCAGTGACGGAACAGCTCTCCGACGCACCACCGAGCGTGACGTCCGGCCGCTGCCTCGTCGCCGCACCACGGAATCCCCAACGACGTAAGGACCCAATGACCTCCTCTTCTTCCTTTTCCCAGGAGTCGAAGCGCCTCGCGCACACCTACCCCGACGGTCTTCGGGCCGATGCCCTGATGGAAGAGGACGTCGCCTGGAGCCACGAGATCGACGGAGACCGGGACGGCGACCAGTTCGACCGCTCCGACCGTGCGGCCCTGCGCCGTGTGGCAGGCCTCTCCACCGAGCTCGAGGACGTCACCGAGGTCGAGTACCGACAGCTCCGTCTGGAGCGGGTCGTCCTCGTGGGCGTCTGGACCTCGGGGACCGTGCGGGACGCGGAGAACTCCCTCGCCGAGCTCGCCGCCCTCGCGGAGACCGCCGGCGCCCTTGTGCTCGACGGCGTGATCCAGCGCCGCGACAAGCCCGACGCGGCCACCTTCATCGGTTCCGGCAAGGCCCTGGAGCTGCGCGACATCGTCGTGGAGTCGGGCGCGGACACCGTCATCTGTGACGGTGAGCTCAGCCCCGGCCAGCTCATCGCCCTCGAAGACGTCGTCAAGGTCAAGGTCATCGACCGTACGGCCCTGATCCTCGACATCTTCGCCCAGCACGCCAAGTCCCGGGAGGGCAAGGCGCAGGTCGCGCTCGCGCAGATGCAGTACATGCTGCCGAGGCTGCGCGGCTGGGGTCAGTCGCTGTCCCGTCAGATGGGCGGCGGCAAGGGCGGCGGTCTCGCCACCCGTGGTCCCGGTGAGACCAAGATCGAGACGGACCGTCGCCGGATCCGCGAGAAGATGGCGAAGATGCGCCGGGAGATCGCGGAGATGAAGACGGGCCGCGACATCCAGCGCCAGTCGCGCCGGCGCAACAAGGTGCCGTCGGTCGCCATCGCCGGCTACACCAACGCCGGCAAGTCCTCCCTGCTCAACCGCCTCACCGGCGCGGGCGTCCTGGTCGAGAACGCCCTGTTCGCGACCCTGGACCCGACCGTGCGCCGGGCCGAGACGCCGAGCGGACGGCTGTACACGCTGGCCGACACGGTCGGCTTCGTCCGGCACCTGCCGCACCACCTGGTCGAGGCGTTCCGCTCCACGATGGAGGAGGTCGGCGACTCCGACCTGATCCTGCACGTGGTCGACGGTTCGCACCCCGACCCGGAGGAGCAGCTGGCCGCCGTGCGCGAGGTGATCAGGGACGTCGGCGCCACCGGCGTACCGGAGATCGTCGTGATCAACAAGGCGGACGCCGCCGACCCGCTGACGCTCCAGCGGCTGCTGCGGATCGAGAAGCGCTCCATCGCGGTCTCGGCCCGTACCGGCCAGGGCATCACCGAGCTGCTCGCCCTGATCGACAACGAGCTGCCGCGCCCGTCCGTCGAGGTCGAGGCGCTCGTGCCGTACACCCACGGCAAGCTCGTCGCCCGCGCCCACACCGAGGGCGAGGTGATCTCCGAGGAGCACACCCCGGAGGGCACCCTGCTCAAGGTCCGGGTGCACGAGGAGCTGGCGGCGGATCTCGCGCCGTACGTACCCACGCCGGCCGGCTGAGCCGTCCCGGCACCGGACACCGCAACGCGAAAGGCCCGCTCACCCTCGGGGGAGCGGGCCTTCCGCATGCCGTGGATCAGCGGGCGAACTTGTCGCTGACCCCGTCGAAGACGGTCTTGGCCTCCTTGCCCAGCCGCGGACCGGCCAGCCAGCCCGACTCGACCGGACCGATCGACGTGTTCGACACCAGCGCCGGCTTGCCGTCGTTACCGGTGGCGACCCAGCCACCACCCGACGAACCGCCCGTCATCGTGCACCCGATGCGGTACATCGTCGGGTCCGACGCGCGCAGCGACAGCCGGCCCGGCCGGTCCTGGCACTGGTACAGCTTCTGCCCGTCGTAGGGCGCCGCGGCCGGGTAGCCGATCGCCTTGATGCTCTTCACCTTGGGCACCGCCGGGGCGGCGAACTCCACCGGAAGCGCGGAACCCACGGTCTCCTCCAGGGACTTGCCGCCCCCGTTCTCCGGCTTCACATGCAGCACCGCGAAGTCGTACGGGGCACCGGCACCGCCGGTCGGACCGCCCTGCGCGATCCACTGGTCCGAGGTCTGCGCCCAGTCGGCCCACCAGACGCCGTACGGAGCGGCCTCCTCCTGGGCGACACCCTCCAACTCGGCCGCGCTGCGCCCGGCGTCGTTGTACGACGGCACGAACGCGATGTTCCGGTACCAGCCGCCGCTCTTGCCCGCGTGCACACAATGGCCCGCCGTCCACACCATGTTGGACTTGCCGGGGTGCGCGGGGTCCTTCACGACGGTCGCCGAGCAGACCATCGTGCCCTCGGGCGCGTCGAAGAACACCTTGCCCGCCTCGGGCACGCTCGCGTGGTAACTCGGCGGCACGGCCTGCGCGTCCACCGGGTCCGGCGTCGGATCGGTCACGCCCTGGTCGCCCGACAGGTCGCTCTCGTCGATACCCCGGTCCGGGTCCTCGGCTTCCCGCATCCGGTCCGGGTCCCAGAGGTCCTCGATGATCGGGTTGATGTAGTCCTTGGCCTCACGCAGCCAGTCGTCGCGGTCCCAGTTCTTCCAGTCGCCGTCCCGCCACTTGTCGATGTCGATCCCGTGCTCGCGGAGCTTGTCCTTGATGTCGTCCGGGATCGTGATCTTGCCTTCGCCGCCGGCCGCGGCGGACGCGGTGGCCTTGCCTCCGCCCCCGGCGTCGGCCTCCCTGGACTCACAGGCGGTGGCGGTGAGGACGAGGGCGGCGGCGAGCGCGACCACCGGCAGCGGGGAGATACCGCGGCGCGCGCTCTTCTCCCTGCGGGCGGTGAACGACGGCCGTATGGATCGCATGGTGTGACTCCCCCTGAGGTGACGGTACTTGTGCCGCTCTCGCATACGTACGCCGGCCGCCGTTCGATCACTTGTCCGGCCGGCGGGCCGATCGTCCGCCCTGCGGCGTGCGCGTACGGCAAGCGGCCCGGTGGAACGGCACCACACACTATGCGGTGGCTGTGGGGGAGTTCCGACGGAACGGCAACGGTTCAGCCACAGCCCGCCGAGCCGGGCAGGTCAGCGCGCCGTGACGGCGTCCTGCCATCGCCGCGACCGCCCTTGTGCCCTCTCCCCGCGCAGAGATTGTGGGGTTACCCGTAACCCGGCGCGCGTCCCGCTCTTTTTAGCGGTGGGGGCCGGCCGTGCGTGCGCGGTCCCCGGTCCCCGGTTCCCCGCAGTTTCGAGTGGACGCTCGCGGGGCTGCGTATGTCGGGACGGGCGAGGACACGCAAGACCCGCTCGCCCCTGGACAGCGGGAGGACAGGGAGCCATGGCCGTAACCGAATCCGTACGCGGGACAGTGCCCGGGACCGAGGACGCGCGCAGCGCGCACGAGGGGATCCTGCGGCGGCAGTCGGCCCGCGAGTCCGCGGCCCGCACCTACGCCCGTGCCCTGCCGATCGTGCCGGTCCGGGCCCGGGGCATGACCATCGAGGGTGCGGACGGCCGCCGTTACCTCGACTGCCTGTCCGGCGCCGGCACCCTCGCCCTCGGCCACAACCACCCCGTGGTGCTGGAGGCCATCCGCGCGGTCCTCGACTCCGGGGCACCCCTGCACGTCCTGGACCTCGCCACCCCCGTCAAGGACGCCTTCGTCACCGAGCTGTTCGGGACGCTGCCGGCCGGACTCGCCGACCACGCGCGCGTGCAGTTCTGCGGACCGGCCGGCACCGACGCCGTCGAGGCCGCGTTCACGCTCGTCCGGGCCGCCACCGGACGGGACGGCATCCTCGCCTTCAGCGGCGCCTACCACGGCATGACCAGCGGGGCGCTCGCCGCCTCCGGGGGCGCCCGCGATGTACGGGTCGCGCGTCTGCCGTACCCGCAGGACTACCGCTGCCCCTTCGGGGTCGGCGGTGAACGCGGCGCCGAACTCGCCGCCCGCTGGACCGAGTCCGTCCTCGACGACCCCAAGTCGGGTGTGCCCGAACCGGCCGGGATGATCCTCGAACCCGTCCAGGGGGAGGGCGGGGTGCTGCCCGCGCCGGACGCCTGGCTGCGGCGCATGCGGCGGATCACCGCCGACCGCTCCGTGCCCCTGATCGCCGACGAGGTGCAGACCGGCGTCGGACGCACCGGCGCGTTCTGGGCCGTGGAGCACAGCGGGGTCACCCCCGACGTCATGGTCCTGTCCAAAGCCATCGGTGGCAGCCTGCCGTTGGCGGTGATCGTCTACCGGGAGGAGCTGGACGCCTGGCAACCGGGCGCCCACGCCGGCACCTTCCGCGGCAACCAGCTCGCCATGGCCGCCGGCACCGCCACCCTCGCCCACGTCCGTGAGAACCGGCTCGCCGAACGGGCCGCCGACCTGGGCGCGCACATGCTGCGGCAGTTGCGCCGGCTCGCGGGCGAGCACGCCTGCATCGGCGATGTGCGGGGGAGGGGGCTGATGCTGGGGGTCGAGGTGGTGGATCCGGAGGCCCCGGCCGTGAGCGCCGGGGAGCCGATCGTCACCCTCGCGGAGACGGCCCGGCCGGCGGACGAACAGCCCCGGCCCGCCGCTCCCCGGCTGGCGGCCGCCATCCAGCGGGAGTGCCTGCGCCGGGGCCTGATCGTCGAGCTCGGCGGCCGCCACTCCAGCGTCGTACGGCTGCTGCCGCCCCTGACCATCACCGACGAGCAGGCGGCCGCGGTGCTGGACCGGCTCGCCGACGCGGTGGACGCCGTGTCGGGCGGCCAGGCCGGGTCCACCTCCGCACCTCAGCGGCCCCCGGGGCCCGGACGGCAGGGCGACCGGGCCCCGCACACCGACTAGGCGCACGCTTCCCGGCCCGCGCTCCAAGGCCACTGGCACATCACCTCACCACCTGAGGCGGCCCCACACCACCGGGGCCACCGCAGCCACGTCACGCGGCACGGCTCACCCCGCCTCCCGCACCACCGCGGGCGCATTCCGCGCCCGGGCCTCACCCCAAGGCGCCACCCACGCACCCCCTGAGCCCCCGTCCCCGCAGAGGACCCACCGTGACGATCACTCCCGCGCCCGACCGCGCCATCGAGTCGAGCTCCTTGCGCGCCCCCGACCTCCTGGACCACCCCGACCCGTGGCAGGCGGCCCAGACGGCCGCCGTGGAGAACCTGCTCCGCTGCTATGTCCGCGAGACCCGGCTGCCGGCGCCGTCCGACGGCGTCCTGCGTCTCCCGCTGCCCACCATCGGCACGACGCTGCTCGTGCCGGTCCACCACTGGTCGCCCACGGGATGGCACCGGTTCGGGCTTCCGCGCCCGGCCGGCACCCCCGAGGGCACCCCGCCGCTCGACGCCGTCACCCTCGCCGCACTCCTGACCCGGGAAGCGGCGGCCGCGCGCTCCTCGGCGGCCAACAGCGACTGCACGACTGAGTCGGGGGGCGAGCGCAGCACCGGCTCGGCGGCTGAGTGCACGACCGACCTCGTCGCGCGTGTCGCCGACTCCGTGCGCCGGACGGCCGTCTTCATCCAGGACCGGCGTGCCCACCCGGCCGACGGCACCGACCGCTTCCTCGCCGCCGAGCAGGCCCTCGTCCTCGGGCACCCGTTCCACCCCACGCCCAAGAGCCGCGAAGGACTGTCCGAGGCGGAGACGCGGGACTACTCGCCGGAGACGCGCGGCTCCTTCCCGCTCGCGTGGCTGGCCGTCGCGCCGGACCTCCTCGCCACCGACTCGGCGTGGACCGAGGGCGGGCGGGTCGTCACCGCCCCCCAGCTCACGGCCCGGCTCGCCGGCCCCGGACTGCCGCTCCCGGACGGTTACGCCGCTCTGCCGCTGCACCCCTGGCAGCTGCGGGAGGTCCGGCAGCGCCCCGGCACCGCGGCCCTCCTCGACGCCGGTCTGCTCCGCGACCTCGGCACCCACGGGCCGTCCTGGCACCCCACCTCGTCGGTCCGCACGGTCCACCGCCCCGGCGCCCCGGCCATGCTCAAGCTCTCCCTCGGCCTGCGCATCACCAACTCCCGCCGCGAGAACCTCCGCAAGGAACTGCACCGGGGCGTCGAGGTGCACCGGCTCCTGCGCGGCGGGCTCGGGACGCGGTGGCAGGCCGCGCACCCGGGCTTCGACATCGTGCGCGACCCGGCCTGGCTCGCCGTCGACGGACCGGACGGCTCACCGGTGAGCGGGCTCGACGTGATGATCCGGCACAACCCCTTCACGCCCTCGGACGACGTGTCCTGCGTGGCGGGCCTGGTGTCGCCCCGCCCGCACAGCCCGGCGGCCGCCCCGGACGCGCCACCGGCACCGTCCCGGCTGGCCGAGGTCGTCACGCGGCTCGCCGCCCGGACCGGACGGCCGCCCGGCGCGGTCGCCGCCGAGTGGTTCCTGCGCTACCTCGAACAGGTCGTACGGCCCGTGCTCTGGCTGGACTCCGAGGCCGGGATCGCCCTGGAGGCCCACCAGCAGAACACGCTGCTCCTCCTCGACGCCGACGGCTGGCCCGTGGGCGCCCGCTACCGCGACAACCAGGGCTACTACTTCCGTGCCTCCCGCCGCGCGGAACTCGACGCACAACTCCCCGGCATCGGCGAACTCAGCGACACGTTCGTCTCCGACGAGGTCACCGACGAACGGTTCGCCTACTACCTCGGCATCAACAACATCCTCGGGCTCATCGGCGCGTTCGGATCCCAGGGCCTCGCCGACGAACGGCTGCTGCTCGCCGCGCTCCGCCGTTTCCTCGGCGACGTGGCCACCGGTCCCGCCCGGCTGCGCACCTCGTTCCCGGCACGGCTGCTCGACTCCCCGGTGCTGCGCTGCAAGGCCAACCTGCTGACCCGCCTGCACGGCCTGGACGAACTCGTCGGCCCGGTCGACACCCAGTCCGTGTACGTCGGCATCCCCAACCCCCTGCACCCCTGATCCAGCACTTCCGAGAGGACCTCGTCGTGCCCCCCACCGACACCAGCGCCACCACCGGTCCCGGCCCTGGCCCCGGTCCCGTCCCGCCGCCCGACACCGACGGCGAGGACACCCTGGACCTGGAACTCCCGGACGAACTCGTCACCCTCATCGCCTCGAGCCCGGAGTCGGACGACGCCGGGGACACGAGCCCCGGCGACCTGCTCGCGGAGATGTCCGACCTCCTCGGCCATGTCGCCGACTGGGGGCCGGTCAGCACCCCCGCCGGGGTGTTCCACCTGGTGCCGGTCCGCATCGAACGAGATCTTCCGCTCCTCACCCGCTGGATGAACGATCCGGTCGTCGCGGAGTTCTGGGAGCTCGCCGGGCCCGAGGAGACGACGGAGAGGCATCTGCGGGCCCAGCTCTCCGGCGACGGGCGGAGCGTCCCGTGCGTGGGCCTGCTGGGCGGCAAGCCGATGAGCTACTGGGAGATCTACCGGGCCGACCTCGACCCGCTCGCCCGCCACTACCCCGCCCGGCCCCACGACATCGGTGTCCACCTCCTCATCGGCGGGCCGGCCGACCGGGGGCGGGGCCTGGGCCGGACGCTGCTGCGGGCGGTCGCCGACCTCGCGTTCGGCAGACGGCCGGCGTGCGGCAGGGTCGTGGCGGAACCCGATCTGCGCAACACCCCGTCCGTCGCGGCCTTCCTCGGTGCCGGGTTCCGCTTCTCCTCGGAGATCGACCTGCCGGGCAAGCGGGCGGCGCTCATGGTCAGGGACCGGAATCTGCGCCATCTCTTGTGACGGCCATCACGGTTCTCCCACCCAAGAGCGATCATCCTCTGGACCCGGGGGAACGCGAACCGAACCCTCCCGATCCCAGCTGATCCCGACCGATCCCGAGCGAAGATCGCCCCGGCCCTGATCCCGTCCCACCCCCCGACCGTGAACGCCCGATTGTCAGTGCCGGGCCGTAGGGTGGTCGCGCTATGACGAAGCCCTCACTCCCCGAACTCCTGCATGCCGCCGTCACCGCCGTCGGCGGCACGGAGCGCCCCGGCCAGGTGACCATGGCCGAATCCGTCGCGGAGGCCATCGACGGCAATTCCCATCTGCTGGTCCAGGCCGGCACCGGCACCGGTAAGTCGCTCGGCTATCTGGTGCCCGCGCTCGCCCACGGGGAGCGGGTCGTGGTGGCCACGGCCACCCTGGCCCTGCAGCGCCAGCTCGTGGAGCGGGACCTTCCGCGCACGGTGGACGCGCTGCACCCGTTGCTGCGCCGGCGCCCCGAGTTCGCCATGCTCAAGGGCCGGTCGAACTACCTCTGTCTGCACCGCCTGCACGAGGGCGTCCCGCAGGACGAGGAGGAGGGCCTGTTCGACCAGTTCGAGGCGGCGGCGCCCACCAGCAAGCTCGGGCAGGACCTCCTGCGCCTGCGCGACTGGTCGGACGACACCGAGACGGGCGACCGGGACGATCTGACGCCGGGTGTGTCGGACCGTGCCTGGGCGCAGGTGTCGGTGTCGTCGCGGGAGTGCCTGGGCGCGACCAAGTGCGCGTACGGCGCCGAGTGCTTCGCCGAGATGGCCCGCGAGCGGGCCAAGCTCGCCGAGGTCGTCGTCACCAACCACGCGTTGCTGGCGATCGACGCCATCGAAGGCGCCCCCGTGCTTCCGCAGCACGAGGTGCTGATCGTCGACGAGGCGCACGAGCTCGTCTCCCGGGTCACGGGCGTGGCGACAGGCGAGCTCACCCCGGGGCAGGTCAACCGGGCGGTGCGCCGCGCGGCGAAGCTCGTCAACGAGAAGGCCGCCGACCAGCTCCAGACTGCCGCCGAGGGCTTCGAGCGGCTGATGGAGCTCGCTCTGCCGGGCCGCCTGGAGGAGATCCCCGAGGACCTCGGGTACGCCCTCATGGCCCTGCGCGACGCCTGCCGTACGGTCATCTCGGCCATCGGCGCCACCCGCGACAAGTCCGTCCAGGACGAGGACGCGGTCCGCAAGCAGGCGCTGGCCTCGGTGGAGTCCGTGCACGACGTGGCCGAGCGGATCACGAACGGCTCCGAGTGGGACGTCGTCTGGTACGAGCGCCACGACCGCTTCGGCGCCTCGCTGCGGGTGGCCCCCATGTCGGTGTCCGGTCTGCTGCGCGAGAAGCTCTTCACCGACCGCTCGGTCGTCCTGACGTCGGCCACGCTGAAGCTGGGCGGGGACTTCAACGGCGTCGGCGCCTCCCTGGGCCTCGCGCCCGAGGGCACCAAGGGCGACGACGTGCCGGAGTGGAAGGGCGTGGACGTCGGCTCCCCGTTCGACTACCGCAAGCAGGGCATCCTCTACGTCGCCAAGCATCTGTCGCGCCCGGCGCGGGACGGTGACCGCGGGGACATGCTGGACGAGCTGACGGAACTGATCCAGGCGGCCGGCGGGCGCACGCTCGGGCTCTTCTCCTCCATGAGGGCCGCACAGCTGGCCGCCGAGGAGCTGCGCTCCCGTATCCCCGAGTACCCGATCCTCCTTCAGGGCGAGGAGACGCTCGGCGAGCTGATCAAGAACTTCGCGGCCGACCCGAAGACCTGTCTGTTCGGCACGCTGTCGCTCTGGCAGGGCGTCGACGTCCCCGGGCCGAGCTGCCAGCTGGTCGTGATGGACAAGATCCCGTTCCCGCGCCCGGACGACCCGCTGATGAGCGCTCGCCAGAAGGCGGTGGAGGACGCCGGGGGCAACGGCTTCATGGCGGTCGCCGCCACCCACGCCGCGCTGCTCATGGCGCAGGGCGCCGGTCGTCTCGTACGGGCCACGGGGGACCGCGGTGTCGTCGCGGTGCTGGACCCGCGGCTGGCGACCGCGCGCTACGGGAGCTATCTGAAGGCGTCCCTGCCGGACTTCTGGTACACGACGGACCGCAACCAGGTCCGCCGGTCGCTGTCGGCGATCGACGCGAAGGCCCGGGAGACGGAGGCCGCTGAGGCGAACGAGGCGGCCGTCGCGGAGCCGGTGGAGGCCGAGGAGTCGGAGTGAGCCGTGCTTGATCGTGGTTAGCCTGTCGCGGGACCGCGACAGGCTAACCACTGATCGGGAGCGGGCCGACACCGGGGTCCCAGTGGCCTGGAGCCGGACAGCACAGGGCCCCGGAACCGGCGCAGAGGTTCCGGGGCCCGGTCAGAGGGCCGACGCGCCTTCAGCGTCGCCCGCCGCGGCCGTCACACGCGCCGCAGCACCGCCACCACCTTGCCCAGGATGGTCGCGTCGTCGCCGGGGATCGGCTCGTACGCGGCGTTGTGCGGGAGAAGCCAGACGTGGCCGTCCTCGCGCTTGAAGCGCTTGACGGTGGCCTCGCCGTCCAGCATGGCGGCCACGATGTCGCCGTTCTCGGCGACGGGCTGGCGGCGGACCGTGACCCAGTCGCCGTCGCAGATCGCGGCCTCGATCATCGAGTCACCGACGACCTTCAGGACGAACAGCTCGCCGTCGCCGACCAGCTGCCGGGGGAGGGGGAAGACGTCCTCGACGGACTCCTCGGCCAGGATCGGGCCACCGGCGGCGATCCGCCCGACCAGCGGGACATAGGAGGCGGCGGGCTTGCCGGCGGTGTCGGTGGCCTGCACCGACGCCGCCTGGTCGGAGCCGCGGACCTCGTAGGCGCGCGGGCGGTGCGGGTCGCGGCGCAGGAAGCCCTTGCGCTCCAGCGCCATCAGCTGATGGGCGACCGAGGACGTGCTCGACAGGCCGACCGCCTGACCGATCTCCCGCATCGACGGTGGGTACCCCCGCCGCTGCACGGAATCCCTGATGACCTCGATCACTCGGCGCTGGCGGTCCGTGAGCCCCGAGCTGTCGGCCCGGATGCCTGGAGGTCGGCCCGGGAGCGAGCGCTTCTGCGCCTCGGGATTCACGGTTTCGTTCATCGCATGCACCGGCTCGAGTCGGCCCTGGGAGCGGTCCTGGGCAGTGATGGTGGCGCTGTCTGCGGTGGTGGTCACGTCGGCCCCTCTCGATGGTCTCCCTGCTGCACAACGGTAGTTGCTTTCGAAAGGTTGCGCCAAACACACGTTCGAGTGAAAAATCGCGAATCGTCTTACGTGATCACAGGGCGAGGTGTATGGCTGGCAAGCTTTCCCGGCGGGCGAAGGGGCCCGTTGTTGTACTCTTCACCGCCGGGGCCACGGCCTCGTAGGTGGTTGCCCCAGTCTGCCATCCGGGGCCGGTCCACTCGTGGATCGACCCCCATCTGCGCGGGAGTCCCACCTGCCCTCCGTGCGGCGCTCACGCTATCTCCGTATGTGCCGTGGCGATACGGGCGTGCACCCGAATGTCGGGCGTGACGACCCGTTCGCGGGGCATACGGCGTAGGCGCGGCCCTCCCGGGGCGCCCTCCGAGGCCCCCCGGCGGCGCCCTTTGAGGCCTCTCGGAAGCCGCTCCGGGCCTCGCCGGCCCTGGCCCGGCGCCTGCCCGGCGCCTGCCTCGGTGCTCGCTCCCGCACGACACGCGCTATGGCGTGGATGTATGGGCCAATCCCCACATCTAGTGGTTGGATTGCGGAAGCGGCCCAGAAGTTGTGGTGACCCGGGTCTTCGAACGCTCGGAGATCGCCTATGCTTGAGGCTGCTTCGGCGGGGCCCATGTGGCCCAACGAGGCTATTGAGTCTGCTGTGAGGAGGGTTCGGAGCCATGCACTGTCCCTTCTGCAGGCACCCCGACAGCCGCGTCGTCGACAGCCGTACGACGGACGACGGCACGTCGATCCGCAGGCGCCGTCAGTGTCCCGACTGCTCCCGTCGTTTCACGACGGTGGAGACGTGCTCACTGATGGTGATCAAGCGGTCCGGAGTCACGGAACCGTTCAGCCGTACCAAGGTCATCAATGGCGTGCGCAAGGCATGCCAGGGGCGGCCTGTCACCGAGGACGCCCTCGCCCAGCTCGGCCAGCGGGTCGAGGAGGCGGTGCGGGCCACCGGGAGCGCCGAGCTGACCACCCACGACGTGGGGCTGGCCATACTCGGCCCGCTGCAGGAGCTGGACCTCGTCGCCTATCTGCGATTCGCCTCCGTGTACCGGGCGTTCGACTCGCTCGAGGATTTCGAGGCCGCGATCGTGGAACTGAGGGAGGCGACGGGGCGCCGGGCCGCGGACGACGACCGCGCCGGCGCGGCGCGCGCGGACACGGGGGGCCAGAAGGACGACGGCGGGGCCGCGGAAGCCGTACCGGTGCCCGTGCCCGCCGAAGCCGCCGACTGAGGGCGGGCCGGCCCGGTGTCGACAGACCCGGATCCGGCCGAGCGAGCGGCGCGACAAAGACGTGCTGCGGGCGGCGACAGAGGTGCCCGCAGCGAAGGACAGAACATGTGCCACGGGGAACATCGGGGCACTTCAGGGCGTTTTCGCCCGTACAGGGAGGCGGCATGACAGAGACGGCGAGCGGTCCGGCACGGAGTTCCCGCGCCAAGGGCGGCAAGACGGCCAAGGGGCTGCGTATCGAGCGCATCCACACCACCCCCGGCGTGCACCCGTACGACGAGGTGGCCTGGGAGCGCCGTGACGTCGTCATGACCAACTGGCGCGACGGCTCGGTCAACTTCGAGCAGCGTGGCGTCGAGTTCCCCGACTTCTGGTCGGTGAACGCGGTCAACATCGTCACCAGCAAGTACTTCCGGGGCGCCGTCGGCACCCCGCAGCGCGAGGTCAGCCTCAAGCAGCTGATCGACCGCATCGTGAAGACGTACCGGAAGGCCGGCGAGGACTACAAGTACTTCGCCTCGCCCGCCGACGCCGAGATCTTCGAGCACGAGCTCGCCTACGCCCTGCTGCACCAGATCTTCAGCTTCAACAGCCCGGTCTGGTTCAACGTGGGCACGCCGCAGCCCCAGCAGGTCTCCGCCTGCTTCATCCTGTCCGTCGACGACTCCATGGAGTCGATCCTCGACTGGTACAAGGAAGAGGGCATGATCTTCAAGGGCGGTTCCGGCGCCGGCCTGAACCTCTCCCGCATCCGCTCCTCCAAGGAACTGCTGTCCTCCGGTGGCAACGCCTCGGGTCCCGTCTCCTTCATGCGTGGCGCCGACGCCTCCGCGGGCACCATCAAGTCGGGCGGCGCCACCCGCCGCGCCGCCAAGATGGTCATCCTCGACGTCGACCACCCCGACATCGAGGACTTCATCGAGACCAAGGTGAAGGAGGAGGAGAAGATCCGCGCCCTGCGCGACGCGGGCTTCGACATGGACCTGGGCGGCGACGACATCACGTCCGTCCAGTACCAGAACGCCAACAACTCGGTCCGTGTGAACGACGAGTTCATGAAGGCGGTCGAGCAGGGCGGCAAGTTCGGCCTGCGCGCCCGTATGACCGGCGAGGTCATCGAGGAGGTCGACGCCAAGTCGCTCTTCCGCAAGATGGCCGAGGCCGCCTGGGCCTGCGCCGACCCCGGCATCCAGTACGACGACACCATCAACCACTGGCACACCTGCCCGGAGTCCGGCCGGATCAACGGCTCGAACCCCTGCAGCGAGTACATGCACCTGGACAACACGTCCTGCAACCTCGCCTCGCTGAACCTGATGAAGTTCCTCAAGGACGACGGCAAGGGCAACCAGTCGTTCGAGATCGAGCGCTTCGCCAAGGTCGTCGAGCTCGTCATCACCGCGATGGACATCTCCATCTGCTTCGCGGACTTCCCGACGCAGAAGATCGGTGAGAACACGCGCGCGTTCCGCCAGCTCGGCATCGGCTACGCCAACCTCGGCGCCCTGCTGATGGCGACCGGCCACGCCTACGACTCGGACGGCGGCCGCGCCCTCGCCGGTGCCATCACCTCGCTGATGACCGGCACCTCCTACCGCCGCTCCGCCGAGCTCGCCGCGGTCGTCGGCCCGTACGACGGCTACGCCCGCAACGCCCAGCCGCACCTGCGCGTCATGAAGCAGCACGCCGACGCCAACGCCGTGGCCGTCCGCGTGGACGACCTGGACACGCCGATCTGGGCCGCCGCCACGGAGGCCTGGCAGGACGTGCAGCGCCTCGGCGAGAAGAACGGTTTCCGTAACTCGCAGGCGTCCGTCATCGCCCCGACCGGCACCATCGGTCTCGCGATGTCCTGCGACACCACCGGTCTTGAGCCCGACCTCGCGCTGGTCAAGTTCAAGAAGCTGGTCGGCGGCGGCTCGATGCAGATCGTCAACGGCACCGTCCCGCAGGCCCTGCGCCGCCTGGGCTACCAGGAGGAGCAGATCGAGGCGATCGTCGCCCACATCGCCGAGCACGGCAATGTGATCGACGCCCCCGGCCTCAAGCACGAGCACTACGAGGTGTTCGACTGCGCCATGGGCGAGCGTTCCATCTCCGCGATGGGCCACGTCCGGATGATGGCCGCGATCCAGCCCTGGATCTCCGGAGCCCTCTCCAAGACCGTCAACCTGCCGGAGACGGCGACGGTCGAGGACGTCGAGGAGGTCTACTTCGAGGCCTGGAAGATGGGCGTCAAGGCGCTCGCCATCTACCGCGACAACTGCAAGGTCGGCCAGCCCCTCTCCGCCAAGACCAAGGAGAAGGAGAAGACCGAGATCACGGAGAAGGCCGAGGCCACCATCCGTGAGACGGTCGAGAAGGTCGTCGAGTACCGCCCGGTCCGCAAGCGCCTCCCCAAGGGCCGTCCCGGGATCACGACGTCCTTCACCGTCGGCGGCGCCGAGGGCTACATGACCGCCAACTCCTACCCGGACGACGGTCTCGGCGAGGTCTTCCTGAAGATGTCCAAGCAGGGCTCCACCCTCGCGGGCATGATGGACGCCTTCTCCATCGCGGTCTCCGTCGGCCTCCAGTACGGCGTGCCGCTGGAGACGTACGTCTCGAAGTTCACCAACATGCGCTTCGAGCCGGCCGGTATGACGGACGACCCGGACGTGCGGATGGCGCAGTCGATCGTCGACTACATCTTCCGCCGCCTGGCGCTGGACTTCCTGCCCTTCGAGACGCGCTCCGCGCTCGGCATCCACTCCGCCGAGGAGCGTCAGCGCCACCTGGAGACCGGCTCGTACGAGCCCTCCGAGGACGAGGTCGACGTCGAGGGCCTGGCCCAGTCGGCGCCGCGCGCCCAGGAGCTGAAGGCCGTCGCCACGCCGAAGGTCGAGGCCGAGGCGGCCAAGCCCGCCCCGAAGGAGGCGCACACGAGCGCCGAGCTGGTGGAGATGCAGCTGGGCATCCAGGCCGACGCCCCGCTCTGCTTCTCCTGCGGTACGAAGATGCAGCGGGCCGGTTCCTGCTACATCTGCGAGGGCTGCGGCTCGACGAGCGGCTGCAGCTGACCCGCTGATGCGTGACGCGTGACAAGAGGGGCGCCGGCGATCGTGCCGGCGCCCCTCCTGCGTGTCCGGCGCGCGTTAGGTGCGGCGGTGGCCCATCGTCTGGGTGAAGGTCGCCGGGTCGTCCTCGAAGCCGTGTACGCCGGGACGGAAGTCCCAGGTCGTGGGGCCCTCGCGGACGAACTCCGCGACCGTCGCCGCCGTGGCGCCGAGGACGCCGCCGAAGTCGTCCTCGGCGAGGACTGTGTAGGCCTCGCGGATGCGGAGGGCCGGCTTCACGACGCTGACGAAGGTCCGGTGCGCCGGGTGCTGCTGGATCACCACACCGACCACCACGCGCGCGTACCGGCTGTCGAGCCGGTCGAGCTCCACGGTCAGCACCTCGTCCCAGCCGAAACCCTGGCCGTCCTTGCTGTCCCGGTTCAGATGGATCGTGCCGTCGGGCGAGCGGCTGTCGAAGTGGACCACATAGGCGGGATCGCCGTACGGGTCGCTCGCCGGATAGGTCGCGGCCACTATGTCCAGGTCGGTGGGCGGCTGCCCGGCCGGACTCGGATCCCATTTCACCGAGATCTCGACCTTCCGGAAGCTCTTGCTGATGGCGTTCACCAGGTTTCCCCTTCCCCGTGCCGCGAGTGCGTCGACCTGAACTGCCCGACAGACAAGGCCGATTGTCCATCCTGCCACGTGAAGCGGAGCGCGTGCCGTGAAGCACTCCCGCCGACCGTGACCGGCGCCACGTCCCCTGGCCTTACGATGGCGCGGTGCTGGTCAAGTGGATTCGCTGCACCGTGGTGGACCGCCGCGGTTTCGAGCGGGGGCAGCGGAAATGGGCGGGGCTTCTGGGGGAGCCGGGGTTCAGGGGGCAAGGCGGTGGATGGAGCCGGGGGCGGCAGGGCGTGGCGCATGTCTTCTCGTTCTGGGAGAGCCGCTCCTTCTACGACTCGTTCATGGCCCGGTCCCACGACCGGCTGGCCGCGACCCAGTCCGGCACGTTCAAGGACGCGCAGGTCAAGCTGTTCGACTACCGCTTCGACGTGAAGACCGGCTTCGAGCCGCGCTTCACCGACGCCGACCTGGTCCGGGTGGCCCACTGCCGGGTCCACGAGGAACGGGCCGAGCACTTCATGCTCATGCAGGAGAAGGTCTGGAACCCCGCGATGGCCGGGTCCCCGGGCATGATCCGCGGGCTGTTCGGTGAGGCGCCGGGCCCCGAGTTCCTGGTGCTGTCCATGTGGCGGTCGGCCGCCGAGCACGGAAAATACCGCACCGAGCGGGTGGAGCGGCTCGCCCTGCGGGCCCAGACGGAGGCCGACGTGGCCGCCCTCACCGGCGACATCGTGGAACTGGAGCCCACCTGGACGGTGTGACGTCCCACCCCGTACGGCCGTCCCGATGTGACCCGTGGGGCAGGAAATGTGTGACCTACGCCGTATGGAGCCCCCAGAAGTGCTCGATCAGCCGTCACCCGATCTAGGGTTTTGGCATGGCACGACCACGGCGCATCGTCCTTGTCCGGCACGGCGAGTCAACCGGCAATGTTGATGACACCGTTTACGAACGTGAACCCGACCATGCTCTCGCCCTCACCGAGCGGGGCTGGAGGCAGGCGGAGGAGACCGGCAAACGGCTGCGCGAGGTCTTCGGCCGCGAACGCGTCAGCGTCTACGTCTCCCCCTATCGCCGCACGCACGAGACCCTGCGGGCCTTCCACCTAGACCCCGAGCTGATACGCGTCCGCGAGGAGCCCCGCCTGCGGGAACAGGACTGGGGGAACTGGCAGGACTGCGACGACGTCCGCCTCCAGAAGGCGTACCGGGACGCCTACGGCCACTTCTTCTACCGCTTCGCGCAGGGCGAGTCCGGCGCCGACGTCTACGACCGGGTCGGCGGCTTCCTGGAGAGCCTCTTCCGCAGCTTCGAGGCGCCCGACCACCCGCCGAACGTGCTGCTCGTGACCCACGGTCTGGCCATGCGGCTGTTCTGCATGCGCTGGTTCCACTGGACGGTCGCCGAATTCGAGTCCCTGTCCAATCCGGGGAACGCGGAGATACGGATGCTCGTTCTGGGGGAGGACGGCCGTTACACGTTGGACCGGCCATTTGACCGCTGGCGTGACCCGGAGCCGTACGGGATCACCGGATAGAGTGGCAGTGCGATGACCGCTGATTCCTCCTCCGACGGGCGCTTGGAGCGCGCGCTCGCCAGTCTGCGCGGACTGGCGGTCGGGGACGCGCTGGGTTCGCAGTTCTTCGTCCCGGCGAACTATCCGCTGCTCAAGCGCCGCGAGCTGCCTCCCGGCCCCTGGCAGTGGACGGACGACACGGAGATGGCCGGTTCGGTCGTCGCCGTGCTCAGCACACACCACCGCATCGACCAGGACGCCCTTGCCCGCTCCTTCGCCGAGCACCATGACTTCGACCGGGGCTACGGGCCCGCCGTCAACCGGCTGCTGCGCCTGATCAGGGAGGGCGGCGACTGGCGCGAGCTGGCCGCCGCGCTGTTCAACGGGCAGGGCTCCTGGGGCAACGGCGCGGCGATGCGGATCGCCCCGCTGGGCGCCTGGTACGCCGACGACCCCGAGCAGGCCACCCACCAGGCCGAGATCTCGGCCTACCCCACGCATCAGCACCGTGAAGCGGTCGTCGGGGCCATGGCGGTCGCCGCCGCCGCGGCCCTCGCCGCCGCGCCGGGCGGGCCGCCCCGCCCCGAGTCCCTCCTCGACGACGTCGTCGCCCTCGTCCCGAAGAGCGCGGTCGCCGCGGGCCTGCGCCGCGCCCGGGACATGCTCGACTACGGTGACGCGGCCACCGTCGCGGCCGTACTGGGCTGCGGCCGGCGGACGACGGCCCATGACACGGTGCCCTTCGCGCTGTGGTCGGCCGCGCGTGCCCTCGGTGACTACGAGGAGGCGTTCTGGACGACCGCCCAGGTCGGCGGCGACATGGACACGACCTGCGCGATCGTGGGCGGCGTGATCGGCTCCGGCAAGGCGGGGGCCGTCCCGGTCGAGTGGGAGCGGCGGACCGAGGCGTTGCCGGGGTGGGTGCGGGCGGCGGTGTAGAGCCCGGGATTCGTCGGTTGTCCGGGTGGCCGGCCCGGGGTCGCCGTTCGTCGGGGGTCCCCGTGGGCCGGCCGTTCCGGGCCGGGGTGCTCAGCCCGCCATCGGACCCGCCGTACCGGACAGAGCCTCCAGGTCGCTCTTGCGGACCCGCACCACGACCGCGGCGACCACGAACGCCAGGACGGCCATCGCGGCGGCCGGGATGAAGGCCGTGGAGATGCCCTGGGACAGCACCTCGTGGCTCCAGGGGGCGGGCAGCTGCCCGGACTCGGCGAACGCCGCCTTCTGTTCCGGCGTGGCCTGGGCCATGAACGACGCGACCTGCTCGGTCGCCTCGTCGCGGCTGGCGGTGCCGAAGACCGTCGTGAGGATGGACAGCCCGAGCGCGCCGCCGACCTGCTGTGTCGTGTTGAGGAGGGCGGAGGCCGCACCCGCCTCGCGCGAGGCGACACCGGACACGGCGGTCACGGTGAGCGTGACGAAGTTCAGTCCCATACCGAGGCCGAAGAGCAGCATGGGGCCGAGCACCCCGCTGACGTAGGAGCTGCCCGAGTCGACCAGGGACTGCCAGGCCAGACCGATGGCCGCGAGCGTGGTGCCGGTCAGCAGGAACGGCTTGGGGCCGAGCACCGGCAGCAGCCGCTGCGAGATCCCGGCGCCCACGGCGATGACCACGGTGACGGGCAGGAAGGCCAGGCCGGCGCGGATGGGGGAGTAGCCCAGCACGTTCTGCACGAACAGCACGATGTAGAAGAACATGCCGAACATCGCCGCCGCGAGGCTGATCATGATCAGGTACGTGCCCGAGCGGTTGCGGTCGGCGAACATGCGTAGCGGGGTGATCGGTTCCTTGGCGCGGCTCTCGACGTACAGGAACGCGACGAGCAGGACGACGGCGGCGCCGAACGCGCCGAGCGTCAGGGAGTCCCGCCAGCCGTCGGACGCGGCCCGGATGAAGCCGTAGACCAGCGCGACCATGCCGAGCGTCGAGGTGAGCGCGCCGGTCAGGTCGAAGCGGCCGGGGTGGCGCTCGGACTCGTTGATGTAGCGCGGCGCGACGGCGGCGATGAGGACGCCGATGGGCACGTTCACGAAGAGGACCCACCGCCAGTCGAGCCAGTCGGTGAGCAGACCGCCGGCCAGGAGCCCGATCGCGCCGCCGCCCGCGGAGACGGCCGCGAAGATGCCGAACGCCCTGTTGCGTTCGGGGCCTTCGGGGAACGTCGTGGTGATCAGCGCGAGCGATGTGGGTGAGGCGATGGCGCCGCCCATGCCCTGCAGGACGCGCGCGGCCAGCAACTGCCAGGGTTCCTGGGCGAGTCCGCCGAGGAGCGAGGCGAAGGTGAAGAGCAGGATGCCGGCGATGAAGACCCGGCGGCGCCCGAGGATGTCGCCGGCCCGCCCGCCGAGCAGCAGCAGACCGCCGAAGGTGAGGGTGTAGGCGCTGACCACCCAGGTCAGGTTGGTCGTGGAGAAGTTGAGCGCGTTCTGGATGTCGGGCAGGGCGATGTTCACGATCGTGGCGTCGAGCACCACCATTAGCTGGCACGCCGCGATGACCGCGAGGGCGATGCCCGGATGCGACGGGCGGGAGGCAGGGCCGCCCGGCGGTGGGGCGGGCGTGGGTGAGTGGGTCTGTATCTGGTCGTGCGTCACAGAGCGTCCCCCAAAGACGTAGTAGTGAACGTGCGCGTTCACTAGTGGGGACCATAGCGAGTCCGACTTAGTGAACACAAGCGTTCTCTAACGGCTCCTTGGTGGCCGTGCGTGAGGCGGTTGGCCGTGGGCTGTCGGGATGCCGCCGAGGCGCCTGGGGCATCGAAAGAGTGGCCCGGGCCTGACATGCTGGTGGAGGGCGTGGTCGCGTGGCGCGTCCCCCTTTGGTCGCCGCGTGCCGCTCCCTCGTCCCCGTATCCCCGCTTCGCTGTTCGTTGGAGACGCTCAGATGGTTACCTCGCACCGGACGGCCGCCCCCGCTCGGGCGGTGTCCCCGCGCCGACGCGGCGCGGTGCTCGAACGGGCGATCCTCGACGCCGCGTTGGAGCAGCTCAGCACCGTCGGCTGGAACGGACTCACGATGGAGGGTGTCGCGGCGTCCGCCCAGACCGGGAAGGCCGCCGTGTACCGCCGCTGGCCCTCCAAGGAGGATCTCGTCGCCGACGCGCTGCGTGCCGGGCTGCCGTCGCTCGACTCGGCTCCCGACCTCGGGTCCGTGCGCGAGGATCTGCTCGAGCTGTGCCGGCTGGCGCGTGACGCGATGTTCTCGCGGCCCGGGTTCGCCCTTCGGGCAGTCATTCACGAGTGTGAAGACATCCAGGCCGAGCGGTTCCATACCGTGATCTTCGAAGGGCTGGTCGAGCCGACGATACGGCTGCTGCGGGAGGTCATCGTCCGTGGGATCGAGCGGGGTGAGGTGCGTGAGGACGCGGTGAACGGCTACGTCTGCGACGCCATCCCGGCGATGATGATGTACCGGTCGAAGGTGTGCGGCAGCGAATGGGGCGACCGCGATCTCGAGGAGATGATCGACCAGCTGATGGTTCCGCTGCTGCGCAGGTCCGAGGCTTGATCCGGCGTCGTTCCGGGTGCGTGACGACTGAGGCGAACCGGGTGTCGAAGCGGGTTCCGGGCGGCGTAGGCTAAGGGCGCCATGCCGTACGAACCGCCTACCCACACCGTCGAGCGCTCCCTCCGAGCCACGACCGGAGCGAAGATCATTGCCGGTGTCGACGAGGTCGGGCGGGGAGCCTGGGCCGGTCCCGTCACCGTCTGTGCCGCGATCACCGGACTGCGCCGGCCGCCGGAGGGACTCACCGACTCCAAGCTGCTCACCGTCAAGCGCCGCAATGAACTCGCGGAGACGCTGCGGACCTGGGTGACGTCGTACGCCCTCGGGCACGCCTCCCCGGAGGAGATCGACGAACGCGGGATGACGGCCGCGCTGCGGCTCGCCGCCGTACGCGCCCTGGAGAGCCTGCCGGTCCGGCCCGACGCCGTGATCCTCGACGGGAAGCACGACTACCTCGGCAACCCCTGGCGGGTCCGTACGGTGATCAAGGGCGACCAGTCGTGCGTGGCGGTGGCCGCGGCCTCGGTGATCGCCAAGGTTCAGCGCGACAAAATGATGGCCGAACTGGGTGTCGACCATGCAGACTTCGGTTTTGCGGACAACGCCGGGTATCCGTCGCCCGTCCACAAGGCCGCACTGGCGGAGCGGGGACCCACCCCGTACCACCGGTTGTCGTGGGCGTATCTTGATGCGCTGCCCCAGTGGCGGCACCTCAAGAAGGTCCGCACATGGGTGGAGGAAAGCGTTCCGGCGATCGAGGGCCAGCTCGGCTTCGATTTCTGACGTTTCCGCTCGCACTTGTGTGCCACCCGCCGGCGCCAGCCGGACCAGCGTTTGATAAAAATCAGCTCATGCCTCTCATTCCCGAGGAGCCTCAGATTCACGAGAGTGCCCAGGGTCCCCGCCCCACTCCGGCCAGTGGCCGTACCGCGCCGACCCCCCGCCCCGTTCCCGGCCCTCGCCCGGCGGCACCGCCGCGTCCCGGCCGCCCCGGGCCCCTACGGCCCACGCCGCCGGCGCAACGCACCGCGCGTGACGTGGTCGCAGCCAAGCCGCAGCCGTCGGCTCCGGCCGCTCCCGCCGCTCCTGCTGCCGCTCCGGCCGCCCCGCAGATCCAGCTGATCCCGGCCTCGCCCGAGGGTGCGCTGGACGCCGCCGAGGAAGCCGTCGACCTGCTCCTCGACTCGGGGCGCGCCCCCGGCGAGGTGCTGGTGATCACGACCGGCGAGCAGCACCCGTGGGCCGCCCACGAGCTGTCCTTCGGCGAGACGTCCTACTGGGCGCAGCACGACGCGAAGGACGACGTGTTCTACGCCGACGCCTCCGCCGCCGGCCGTGCCGGTGCGCGTCAGGTGGTCGTGGTGGCGCTGAACGGCGGATCCGACGAGGTGGCCGCCGCGACGCTGCCGCTTGCGCTCGGCCGTGCCGGTGCCCTGCTGATCGTCTGCGGCGACCCGCAGCGCATCAACTCGGTGCTGGGCGCGGGGGTCTGAGCCGTCCTCGGCTCAGCCGCCGGGTCCCGCACGTGGGTGCCTGAGCCGTCCTCGGCTCCCCCGCCGGTCGTGCGGCGTGGCCGCGGAGGGCAGGGCAGACCTGGGCTCGCGCGCGCGTACGTACGAGGGTGCCCGGCAGGCGTCGTACGCGGGCCTTCACGCGTCAGGCGAGGGGTTCGATCGGCCGTCCGTGCGCCCGGTGGTGGCGGGAGCCACGCACCGGGATCGTCGGCTGTGTCAGCGGGCCGCCGCGCGGCGCATGACCTCCGACGCCGCGCCGCCGGTGCGCGGCATCGGCAGCGGGGCCTCGGACGTGGCGAACGGCTCCGGGGTCGATTCGCTGTTCGGGCGACGGCCGCCACGGCCCTCACCGAGGACCTGCCAGCCGTCACGCGTCAGCGTGATGTACGCGCCGCAGCGCAGGCCGTGCAGGGTGCAGGCGTCCCGCAGCCCCCACATCCAGGCGCCGTCCTCCTCCGTCCAACGCCCGTCGCCGTCACGGCAGTACAGCAGGACCGCGGTCCGCACCGGGGTGCGGCGCCGCAGGTCGTGCGGGATGACGCGACGGAGCTGGGAGAGCACGGCGTTGCGGAACATCCACCCGTCGGCGGGTGCCGGCCGGCGGACGAACGACGCGCTCGCCCGCAGCCGTTCGTCCGGATCGAGGACGGCCACGATCGCGGTCGACGGCTTGGGACGATGCCGGGAGTGGAGTCCGCTGACGACCTCGCGCGGATTGCGCAGCAGCGGGATGCCCGCGGCAGCCCATTCGGCGGGTTCGAGCATGCGGGCCAGAGGGTTGGCGGTTGCGGCGGACAGGTCGGCTGACGTCGACGTGGATGCCGCGGAGGACGGAGCGAATCCGAAGGTCACGGTCCTCCCTTCGGCTACGCGCCCACACTGAGGGCGAGGTCGGATTCGGGGGAGCGCGCACCGCAGCAGAGCCCTACCGGACCACGGACGAGCCGTGCGGGGAGCGGACTTCAATTCTTCCTGGCGAACCTGCTTGCGGCAACGAGCAATTGGCGTCGCCGACCGATATCGGGTGGTGCGAGGGTTATATCCCTACCCGGAAATTCCGTCCGTGACGCCTCGGCGGACGTGCGGCGGTCACAGGCAGTGATCGGATACGGCGTCCAGAACCGCACGTGAGAGGGCTGTCACCTGCTGTGAGTGGCTGACCTCCCCGGTCATCGGGTTGCATGGAGACATGGACGACCGTGAGCTGAACGCCGAAGCCGATGCCATCCTCGCCGAGCTCGTCGGCACCCCCGGGGCGCGACTGCGGGAGGACCAGTGGCAGGCGGTGGCGGCGCTGGTGCGCGAGCGCCGGCGGGCCCTGGTGGTCCAGCGGACCGGCTGGGGGAAGTCGGCGGTGTACTTCGTCGCGACCGCGCTGCTGCGACGGCGGGGCGCGGGACCGACGGTGATCGTCTCGCCGCTGCTCGCGCTGATGCGCAACCAGGTCGAGTCGGCGGCACGGGCCGGCATCCGCGCCCGCACCATCAACTCGGCCAACCCCGAGGAGTGGGAGACCATCCACGGCGAGATCGAACGCGGTGAGACCGACGTGCTCCTCGTCAGCCCCGAGCGCCTCAACTCCGTCGACTTCCGCGACCAGATGCTGCCCAAGCTGGCGGCCACCACCGGTCTGCTCGTCGTCGACGAGGCGCACTGCATCTCCGACTGGGGCCACGACTTCCGCCCCGACTACCGCCGGTTGCGCGCCATGCTCGCCGAACTGTCGCCCGGCGTCCCCGTGCTGGCCACGACGGCGACGGCCAACGCGCGCGTGACGGCCGACGTGGCCGAGCAGTTGGGCACCGGCGCCGGAGAGGCCCTGGTGCTGCGTGGACCGCTGGAGCGGGAGAGCCTGCGGCTGGGCGTGGTCCGGCTGCCGGACGCCGCGCACCGCCTCGCATGGCTCGCGGAGCACCTGGAGGAGCTGCAGGGCTCGGGCATCATCTACACGCTGACGGTCGCCGCCGCCGAGGAGGCCACCGCGTTCCTGCGGCAGCGGGGCTTCCCCGTCGCGTCCTACACGGGCCGCACGGAGAACGCCGACCGGCTACAGGCCGAGAACGACCTGCTGGCCAACCGGGTCAAGGCGCTGGTGGCGACCTCCGCCCTCGGCATGGGCTTCGACAAGCCGGACCTGGGCTTCGTCGTGCACCTCGGCTCGCCCTCCTCGCCGATCGCCTACTACCAGCAGGTCGGACGGGCCGGACGCGGCGTCGAGCACGCCGACGTACTGCTCCTGCCGGGCCAGGAGGACGAGGCGATCTGGCGCTACTTCGCCGACACGGCCTTCCCGCCCGAGTCGCAGGTCCGCCAGACCCTCGCCGCGCTCGCCGACGCGGGACGGCCGCTGTCCGTGCCCGCCCTGGAGGCGTCGGTGGACCTGCGCCGCAGCAGGCTGGAGACGATGCTGAAGGTGCTGGACGTCGACGGCGCGGTCAAGCGGGTCAAGGGCGGCTGGACGGCGACGGGCGCCGAGTGGGTGTACGACGCCGAGCGCTACGCGCGCGTGGCGCGTCAGCGGGCGGCAGAGCAGCAGGCGATGCGCGACTACGTTGGTACGACCCAGTGCCGGATGGAGTTCCTGCGCCGGCAGCTCGACGACGAGGGGGCCTCCCCCTGCGGCCGCTGCGACAACTGCGCCGGCGCCTGGGCCGACGCCTCCGTGTCATCGGAGACGCTGACCGGCGCGGCCAAGGAACTGGACCGCCCCGGCGTGGAGATCGAACCGCGCCGGATGTGGCCCACCGGGATGCCCGCGCTGGGCATCGAGCTCAAGGGCCGCATCCCGGCGGGCGAGCAGTGCTCCACGGGGCGCGCCCTGGGACGGCTCTCGGACATCGGCTGGGGCAACCGGCTGCGCCCCCTGCTCGCCGAGAACGCACCCGACGGACCCGTCCCCGACGACGTGCTGAAGGCCGTGGTGGCCGTCCTCGCCGACTGGGCGCGCTCCCCGGGCGGCTGGGCGCCGGACGTCCCCGACGCCGTGCAGCGGCCCGTGGGCGTGGTCGCCGTCCCCTCGCTGACCCGCCCCGAGCTGGTGGGCTCCCTCGCGCGCGGGGTCGCGTCCATCGGCCGCATGCCGTTCCTGGGCGCGCTGACGTACGTCGCGGAGGACGGCGCGCACGCGGCCCGGCGCAGCAACTCCGCCCAGCGGCTGAAGGGGCTGTCCCAGGCGTTCACCGTCTCCGGGGAGCTGGCCGACGCGCTGGCGGCCACGCCCGGCCCCGTGCTGCTGGTGGACGACTACACGGACACCGGCTGGACGCTCGCGGTCGCCGCCCGGCTGCTGCGCAGGTCGGGGAGCGGGGAGGTGCTGCCGCTGGTGCTGGCGGCGACGGGGTGATGCGGGGCCTCGGTGGTTGAGGGGGTGTCGGTGTAGAGGGGGCGCACGTGGGTGGGGGGGCGAGGGCGTGGACGTGGGTGGTTGTCGTGTCCCTGGTCGGACTTATCCACAGGCCCAAGCGGAGTTCTGAGTTCCGCGAGATCGTCGGCGCATGACGAACCACAGCGGAACGACTGGATCTCCCGGATCTCCCGACAACGACGACACCGTGGGCGGCGAGCGGCAGCGCGCCCGGCGGGCCACCGACCTCGACCGCGTCCCGGCGGTGCAGGAGCGCCCCCTGCCCGAGCACCAGGTCACCCTCCGCACCCCCGAGGAGCTGGCCGACGCCCTGCCGTATCTGCTGGGGTACCGCCCGGAGGACAGCATCGTGCTGGTCGCGCTGCACGACGCGGACGGCCGGGGCCGCTTCGGCGGCCGGGCGCGGCTCGGCATTCCGGCGAGCGCCGACGACTGGGACTCCGCCGCCGGGCAGCTCGCCCACGGCCTCGTGACGGGCAGCGAGCGCAGGGGCGCCAAGCCGGAGCAGATGGTCGCCTTCCTGTGCCAGGAACCGGCGAAGGGCGAGACCGGCCGGCAGGTCATGGAGCGGCTCCGCCCGCTGGCCCAGAAGATCCGCCTGGCCTGCGGCAGCCTGGACGTCCCCGTCGTCGAGGCCCTGTGCATCTCGGACGGCCGCTTCTGGTCGTACTGCTGCGACCGCGGCGAGTGCTGCCCTCCCGAAGGCCGCCCCATGGGCATGCCGGGTACGTCCGTCCTGGCGGCGGCGGCCGCCTACGCGGGAGTCCAGGTGCGCGGCACCCTCCGTCAGCTGAGGGCGCGGCTGCAGCCCTTGGAGACCGGGGCGGCGCTGGAGCAGGAGGTCGCCCTCGACACGGTCGGCATGGAACTGGTCCCTCGGGTCCTCGACGAATCGACACGGGCGGGCGTCGCGGCCGAGACGCTGGAACTCGCCGAGCGGATGCTGCGCCGGTTCGCCGAGTCCCCGGTCATGTCGGAAGCGCTCCTCTCGGACCTCCGCGACGACGAGCTGCTCGGACACGACGAGGCCGCGCGACTGATTCTGGGCCTCCAGGACCGTGCGACCCGTGACCGGGTGGCCGAGTGGATGGAGGACGGCGAGGCCCCTCCCGCCCTCCGTCTGTGGCGCGCGCTGTCCCGCCGGTGCGTACGGCCGTACCACGAGCACGCGGCGGCGCCCCTGACGCTGGCGGGCTGGGTCGCCTGGTCCAGCGGCGACGAACTGGAGGCCCGGGAAGCCTTCGCCATGGCCCTCGCGGCGGACCCCGACTACCTCTTCGCCCGCCTGCTGCACCAGGCCTGCAACGAGGGACTCGACCCGGAGTCGATCCGCCGCTGCCTGCGGGCGGAACGCACCGGGCGGCGACGGAAGATCGCCGAAGCGCCGGGAATGGTGGATGCAGCGCCGGGGGACGGCATGCACACCGGGCACCCCTCGGCCACCTCCCCGGACGACTCGCACTCGGCGGCCAAGACCCCCGTACGCGAGCGACGGCCCAAGATCCCCCGCCCGCGTACGTCCGCCGGGACGCACCCCGGCCCCGCACGACCCGGTACCACCGCCTCCCGTGCCACCAAGAGGACGGCTGACCGCCGCACACCGAGGAAGCGTCCGGAAGACCGGAGCACCGCCCGTCCGGACGGCGGGTGCGACGGGACCGGGGGTACGGCGATGTGACCGACCGGATCGAGGACGAGAGGCCTCCAGACCGACGGTTCCCCGGACCGCCCACCCCGGATGATCCCCACCCACAGAAGGGAGTGCTTATCGTCAGGCAGACGACTATGATCGCCGCATGCCCTACGACCCGTCAGCCTTTCCGCCCTTCGCCGTCACCGTGGACCTGGTCGTGCTGACCGTGCGCCGTCACGCCTTGTGTGCGCTGGCGATCCGCAGGGGTGAGCCCCCGTTCCAGGGGCGCTGGGCGCTCCCGGGCGGGTTCGTGCGGGCCGACGAAGACCTGGCGCAGGCGGCGGCGCGCGAGTTGGCCGAGGAGACCGGGCTGCAGGCGCACGACCCGGGCGCCCCGGCCCAGGACTACGGCGCTCACCTGGAGCAGCTCGCGACCTACGGCGACCCGGACCGGGACCCCCGGATGCGCGTGGTCAGCGTTGCCCACCTGGCGCTCGCCCCCGACCTGCCCGCGCCCAAGGCGGGCGGCGACGCGAGCAACGCACGATGGGCCCCGGTCGACGAGCTGCTGCAGCAGGGCGGTTACGGCCGGGACGGCGAGCCCGTCGCGCCGCTCGCCTTCGACCACGCACAGATCCTCTCGGACGGGGTGGAGCGCGCCCGGTCGAAGATCGAGTACTCGTCGCTGGCCACGGCGTTCTGCCCCGCCGAGTTCACGGTGGGCGAGCTGCGCCGCGTGTACGAGGCGGTGTGGGGCGTGGCGCTGGACCCGCGCAACTTCCATCGCAAGGTGACGGGCACGCCCGGGTTCCTCGTCCCGACCGGCGGCACCACCACCCGCCAGGGCGGGCGCCCGGCCCAGCTGTTCCGGGCCGGCGGAGCGACACTGCTCAACCCTCCGATGCTGCGCCCCGAGGTCTGACCCGCGGCCTGCACGGCCGCCTGCGCGACGCCCGTAAGGCGGCCCGCACCACGCCCTGCACTACGCTCCGCACCACGCCCCGCACGGCGGCCGCCGCACGCCCTGCCCGGCGGCCCGTCACACGACGCCCCGTTCGGCGTCTGTACAGCGGGCCTTGCCCTACCCGAAAAAACGGACATAGCGCGCTATCTTGCTGCGGGTGATCCAGGCCATCGGATTGACCAGCGACCCTCGCAAGGACCTTCCCCCCGCCGTCGACGACGTGTCGTTCGAGGCGCGCGCGGGGCGCGTCACCGCGTTGCTCGGGGGGCCGGGTGCGGGCAAGACCACGGTGCTCAGACTCATGCTCGAACTCCAACGGGGCCGTGGCGTCACCTACTTCAGGGGCCGCCCCCTCCACCGCATCGCCCACCCCTCGCGCGAGGTGGGCGTACTCCTCGGGGACGTGCCCGGTCACCCGGCCCGCACGGTCCGCGGTCATCTGCGCATGCTCTGTGCGGCAGCCGGTGTTCCCGCCCGGCGCGCCGACGAGGTGCTGGAGGTCGTCGGCCTGGTCAGCCTGCGCGACGAACGGCTCTCCACGCTCTCGCGCGGCATGGACCGCCGTCTCGGGCTGGCCTGCGCCCTGCTGACCGACCCGCACACCCTTGTGCTCGACGACCCCACCAGCGGGCTCTCGACACGGGAGAAGCGCTGGATGCACGGCATGCTGCGGGCACACGTCGCGCACGGCGGCACCGTCCTGCTCACCACGCCGGACCCCAAGGAGGCCGCGCGCACCGCCGACCAGGTCGTCACCCTGGAGCGGGGACGTGTCGTCGCCGACCAGGAGGCGGCCGACTTCGCCCGCACCCGGCTGCGTCCCCGCGTCGCCGTCCGCACCCCCCATGCCCCCCGCCTCGCCACCCTGCTCACCAAGGAGGCCCGCGCCACGCACCGCTCGGTCGAGGTCGTACGCGAGAGCGGCAACCGGCTGTCGGTGTACGGCAGTACATGCGCCGACGTGGGGGAGACGGCGTTCCGCAACGGCATCCCGGTCCATCAACTCGCCGATGAGGTGGGGGACATGGGTCCGAGGGTGTCGACCACGGCCGACCGGTCCGCCGATGAGGCGCGGGCCGATGTGGCACCGCAGCGCAAGGCAGCCGTATCGCGGCCCGAGGGGTCCCGCGAGCAGGCGGCGACACGCGCCCGCAGCGGCGGCCCCACCCGCACCACCGGCACCGGCACCGGCACCGCGACCTCCTCCGCGACGGAGTCCGCCACGTCGTCCACCGCGTCCACCCCGGTACGCAAGCGGCGTCAACGGTCCGCCACGGCGCCGGGCACCGAGGCGCGCACCCCGCAGGCACGCTCGGGCGACCGGCAGCGGACCGAGCCGGAGACCGAGGCGTCCGACACCACACCCCGTCGGCGGGCCGCCGAGGCCCCCTCCGCCGAACTCGACGCGCTGCCCGAGCTCCCGCCCCCCATCTCCGTCCGCCCCGCCCCCAGCCCCCTCCGCCCCCTGCGCTACGAGTTGCGGCGCGCCGCCGGGGTCGGCACCGGGTTCGTCACCTGCGGGGCCGTCCTCCTCGTGTCCGCCGTCACCGCCGTCCTGCTGGCGCGCGTCGGCCACACGCCCCGGCCCCGGCTGATGGCCGGGTGGCCCCAGCAGCTGCCGCTGCCGCCCGCGGCGCTCGGGGCCGGACTGCTCGGGGCGCTCGCCTTCGGCGACGAGTTCCGCCATCCCGCGCTGGCGGCGGATCGCGGCACCGTCCCCCGCCGGCTGGGGCTGCTGGCCGCGAAACTCCTCGTCACCACCGCCACCGCGCTGCTGCTCGCGGTGCTCACCCTGGGCTGCGACATCGAGATGCTCTATCTCGTATACGGCCGGGAGCTCGCGGAAGTTCCCTCGGACTGGCTTTCGCTGACCGCCAGTTGGTTCGGGCTCGTGGTGGGCTGCGCGTGGGCCGGGGTGCTCGCGGCCGGGCTTTTCCGGTCCACGACGGCCGGGCTGGCGGCCGTGGTCGCGGTGCCCGTCGCCGTCGTACCCGTCGTGCACAAGATCGTCGAGGGGCCGTCCGTGCGCACCGCGGCCGGGTTTCCGCTGCGGATCCGGGAGCTGCTGCTGAACCAGTGGCCGTTCGGCGGGGAGCGGTACGTGGAGGCCGCGGCCCGTCTGATCGCCCAACCCGTGGGTGGGGCACTGACGTTGTCCCTCGCCGCTCTGCTCGGCGCCTTCCTCTTCACGACCCTACGCGGAAAGGTCCGATGACGACTGTTCCCGCCCTTTATTGAATGGCCTTGCGCGCAACTCCCCGGGGATAGCTCATTTCTTTCCGATAAGGCGTCAATTGCGACGGGGTGAGCGATCACCCTTTCGTGTGCTTTTCACCAAAGACCTCAAGGGAGTTGGAAACGGCGCCGACAAAGGATGCGTGAGTACCCTTGCGCACACCATGATGACCGCCGCCCGCGCCGCCGACTCCGGACTCGTCGGCCCGGGCGAACTCGACCGCTACCCCTACGCCGAGGCCTCCGTCGCCGACCGCGTCGGGACCCCCACCTGGGAGGGCGCGGACCCCGAACTCGGCCGCGTCGGCCGCCGTACGGCGGGCAGCCGCGGACGCGGGCTGCACGGCCAACTCGTTCAGCAGCTCGGACAGATGATCGTCTCCGGGGATCTGGGCGCCGACCGTCCGCTCGTGCCCGAGGAGATCGGCCAGCGCTTCGAGGTCTCCCGGACCGTCGTGCGGGAGTCGCTCCGCGTCCTGGAGGCGAAGGGCCTGGTCAGTGCCCGTCCGAACGTCGGCACGCGGGTGCGCCCCGTCAGTGACTGGAACCTCCTCGACCCGGACATCATCGAGTGGCGGGCCTTCGGGCCACAGCGCGACGACCAGCGCCGGGAGCTCAGCGAGCTGCGCTGGACGATCGAGCCGCTCGCCGCCCGTCTTGCCGCCGGGCACGGGCGCGACGACGTTCAGCAGCGCCTCTCCGACATGGTCGAGATCATGGGGCACGCGATGGGGCAGGGCGACGTCCTGACCTTCTCCCGTGCCGACGCCGAGTTCCACTCGCTGCTCATCCAGATGGCGGGCAACCGCATGCTCGAGCACCTCTCCGGCATCGTCTCGGCCGCTCTCCAGGTCTCCGGCGGCCCGGTGACCGGCTGTGACCGGCCGAACGAGACGTCCCTCGGGCAGCACGGCAGGATCGTCGACGCCCTCGCGGCCGGCGACGGCGCGGCCGCCGAGGCGGCCATGCGCCAGCTGCTCACCGTCCACCCCGAGGTGGAGCGTGTGGTGCCCGCACCCCGCGAGCACTGATTCCACCCCCCGGGTGCCGCGCCCGGGCGATGCCTCCCCCTCCTGGGCATCCCCCGTACGCGCACCCTCCCCGTCGGACCCGCAGGATCCACGACGGATCCTGCGGGTCCGACGGCGCGAAGAGGGGACTCGACAGCCGTACCGTGCCGGGCGTGACATCGTGAAGGACATCGGGTAAGCGCCGGGAGCTGACCTCTTTTGTTGCCCTATGTCTGCTTTTGGTCGGTTACGGGATGTGACTCGGGCCACGCAGAATGGGCGTAACGCTCGGGGGAACAGCGCGATGACCTAAGAGGTGACAGCCGAGGAAGGGAATACGGACGCCGTTCGAGGCGCTGTATGTCTTCCCGGCCCCTGCCCGCACCGTCGGTCCAATCCCCAGGCCGGTGGTCGGCTCCTGTCCGCACCGGACGGGGCCGGAAGCCGCTTTCCAACGTTCCGAGAGGTTGTTCGTGTCGGCCAGCACATCCCGTACGCTCCCGCCGGAGATCGCCGAGTCCGTCTCTGTCATGGCTCTCATCGAGCGGGGAAAGGCTGAGGGGCAGATCGCCGGCGACGATGTGCGTCGGGCCTTCGAAGCTGACCAGATTCCGGCCACTCAGTGGAAGAACGTACTGCGCAGCCTCAACCAGATCCTCGAGGAAGAGGGTGTGACGCTGATGGTCAGTGCCGCGGAGCCCAAGCGCACCCGAAAGAGCGTCGCAGCGAAGAGTCCGGCCAAGCGCACCGCCACCAAGACCGTCGCGGCGAAGACGGTGACCGCCAAGAAGGCCACCGCCACCGCCACGCCCGCGGCGCCCTCCGCGGAACCCGCCGTCGAGGACGAGGCCGCCCCCGCGAAGAAGGCGGCCGCAAAGAAGACGACGGCCAAGAAGGCTGCCGCGAAGAAGACGACCGCCGCCACGAAGAAGACGGCGGCCAAGAAGACCTCCGGCAAGAAGGACGACGCCGAGCTCGTCGAGGAAGAGGTCCTCGAGGACGCCCCCAAGGGCGACGAGCCCGAGGGCACCGAGAGCGCCGGTTTCGTCCTGTCCGACGAGGACGAGGACGACGCGCCCGCGCAGCAGGTCGCGGCCGCCGGTGCCACCGCCGACCCGGTCAAGGACTACCTCAAGCAGATCGGCAAGGTCCCCCTGCTCAACGCCGAGCAGGAGGTCGAGCTCGCCAAGCGCATCGAGGCCGGTCTGTTCGCCGAGGACAAGCTGGCGAACGCCGACAAGCTCGCCCCCAAGCTCAAGCGCGAGCTGGAGATCATCGCCGAGGACGGCCGCCGAGCCAAGAACCACCTGCTGGAGGCCAACCTCCGCCTCGTGGTCTCCCTGGCCAAGCGCTACACCGGCCGCGGCATGCTCTTCCTGGACCTGATCCAGGAGGGCAACCTCGGTCTGATCCGCGCGGTCGAGAAGTTCGACTACACCAAGGGCTACAAGTTCTCCACGTACGCCACCTGGTGGATCCGCCAGGCGATCACCCGCGCCATGGCCGACCAGGCCCGCACCATCCGTATCCCGGTGCACATGGTCGAGGTCATCAACAAGCTCGCGCGCGTGCAGCGCCAGATGCTCCAGGACCTGGGCCGCGAGCCCACCCCGGAGGAGCTGGCCAAGGAACTCGACATGACCCCCGAGAAGGTCATCGAGGTCCAGAAGTACGGCCGCGAGCCCATCTCCCTGCACACCCCGCTGGGCGAGGACGGCGACAGCGAGTTCGGTGACCTCATCGAGGACTCCGAGGCCGTCGTCCCGGCCGACGCGGTCAGCTTCACGCTCCTGCAGGAGCAGCTGCACTCCGTGCTCGACACCCTGTCCGAGCGCGAGGCCGGCGTGGTCTCCATGCGCTTCGGTCTCACCGACGGTCAGCCGAAGACCCTCGACGAGATCGGCAAGGTCTACGGCGTGACGCGTGAGCGCATCCGCCAGATCGAGTCGAAGACGATGTCGAAGCTGCGCCACCCGTCGCGCTCGCAGGTCCTGCGCGACTACCTCGACTAGGCCGCACCGGCAGCACGCGAAAGGCCCGGTACCCCTCGTGGGTGCCGGGTCTTCGTGTGTGCGCGGGTGCGGGGCCGGGGCCGCTGAATCACTCTGGGTGTGCCATGACCACCCGAGAGTGAGGAGCGTCATGCGTCGTACCTTTGTCCGGGCGCTGGCCCGGCCGCTGGTTCTGGCGGCTGCGGCGGCCGCCATACCGCTGGTCACGGCCGCGCCGGCGGCCGCCGACCGAGTCGTCGTGGGCGGGTTCCCCGTCGATGTGTCGCAGAGTCCCTGGACCGTGGCGGTGTCCAGTCGTGACCGGTTCGGGGGTACCCGGGCGGGGCAGTTCTGCGTGGGTGCCGTCGTGGGGCGCTCCACGGTGCTCACGGCGGCCCACTGTCTCAGTCCGGAGGTCCTGGGGTCCACGCCGGACCAGGTGAGCGACCTCAGTGTGATCGCGGGGCGCACCGATCTGACGTCGTCGCACGGCCGTGAGATCGCCGTCAGCGGGGCCTGGGTGAATCCGGACTACGACGGTGACACCAACGACGGGGACTTCGCCGTGCTGTCGCTGGCCCAGGCCCTGCCCGCCTCGGCGGTCATCGGGATGGCAGGCGCAGGCGACCCGGCCTATGCGTCGGGCACCCGGGCGCTGGTCTACGGGTGGGGCGATGTCACGGGCGCGGGGGACTATCCGCGGGGGCTGCGGGCCGCGCGGGTGCGGGTACTGCCGGACACGCTGTGCGAGGAGGCGTATCCCGGCGGTGGTGAGGGCCGGTATCTGGCCGACAGCATGGTGTGCGCGGGGGAGCGCGAAGGTGGCCGGGACGCCTGTCAGGGGGACAGCGGAGGGCCCCTGGTCGCGCAGGGGAAACTGATCGGACTGGTGTCCTGGGGCAATGGCTGCGGACGTGCGGGAAGCCCCGGTGTCTACACCCGGGTGTCCGACATCATCCGGATCGCGGGATGGCGCTCCGCTGTGCGGGAGGGCGCGGGGAGCGGCTGAGCGTGCCTGAGACGAGTGCGGGCGGTCCCCCCTGTGGTCTCATGGGGGACCGCCCGTCTACCGGCCTGTGCCGGTGCTGGCTCGTCGTGATGCGAGGTGTCAGCGCTCGTCTTCGGTCGCCGTCGCGGGAACGGTCGTCAGCCGCTCCGTCTCATCCTGTATCTCAGCGGCGATCTTCTTGAGTTCCGGCTCGAACTTGCGACCGTGGTGGGCGCAGAAGAGCAGCTCTCCGCCGCTGAGCAGGACGACGCGCACGTACGCCTGCGCGCCGCAACGGTCGCAGCGGTCAGCGGCCGTCAGGGGGCTCGCGGGGGTCAGAACAGTAGTCACGTCGCCTCTTCTCTAGCTCGACGAGCTGTCGTACCAGGGTCAACATCCAACCAGCCCGAAAACGTTCCCGCTCGTGGCTTCTCCCAGAGAGAAATTTTTTCGGAGGTGGTGGGCTGCTGCCGGTGTGGCGGCGAATGTGCCGTATTGCGTGCTGTCGTGCTTACGGTTTCGCGCTCTTGGTCATGGTCGGTCCTCCCCGGCCGGGTTGCCGGTTTGTTCATGAGGACGTGCCCGGAGCCTAAATGGTTCATGCCCCGAAGGGAACGTGATATGTGCTTCACTCCTCCGAGGGATCGAACATCCATACGAGTCTGGACTAGGGTGACTTCCGACGAGGGTGGCGTTACAACGGCTCTACCAGGCCTCGGTACCCTCTGAGCGGCGACCGAAGCCAAGCCCGTACCCACTAGGGCGCCCAGTGAAATTCAGCGAGGAGCGAACCGCGTGACCGCCGATACGTCCGTGCCGTCCACAGCGCTGCTGGCAGGAGCAGACCGGGACGGTTCCAACTACACCGCGCGGCACCTGCTCGTCCTCGAGGGCCTCGAAGCCGTGCGCAAACGCCCCGGCATGTACATCGGGTCGACCGACAGCCGCGGTCTCATGCACTGCCTGTGGGAGATCATCGACAACTCCGTGGACGAGGCCCTCGGCGGCTACTGCGACCACATCGAGGTGATCCTCCACGACGACGGCTCCGTCGAGGTCCGCGACAACGGCCGCGGCATCCCGGTCGACGTCGAGCCCAAGACCGGCCTCTCCGGCGTCGAGGTCGTCATGACCAAGCTGCACGCCGGCGGAAAGTTCGGCGGCGGCTCCTACGCGGCCTCCGGCGGTCTGCACGGCGTGGGCGCCTCCGTGGTGAACGCCCTGTCCGCCCGTCTCGACGTCGAGGTCGACCGCGGCGGCCACACCCACGCGATCAGCTTCCGGCGCGGGGTCCCCGGCGTCTTCGCCGGTGAAGGCCCGGCGGCGAAGTTCGAGGCCAAGAGCGGCCTGCGCAAGACGAAGAAGATCCCCAAGGCGCGTGAGGGCACGCGCGTGCGCTACTGGGCCGACCGGCAGATCTTCCTGAAGGACGCCAAGCTCGACCTGGAGACGCTGCACCAGCGCGCCCGCCAGACCGCCTTCCTGGTGCCCGGCCTGACCATCGTCGTCCGGGACGAGGTCGGTCTCGGCGCCGGCGGAAGCAAGGGCGAGGAGTCCTTCCGCTTCGACGGCGGCATCAGCGAGTTCTGCGAGTACCTGGCCACTGACAAGCCGGTCTGCGACGTGCTCCGCTTCACCGGGCAGGGCACCTTCAGGGAGACCGTCCCGGTCCTGGACGAGCACGGCCAGATGACCCCGACCCAGGTCACCCGCGAGCTGGGCGTCGACGTCGCCCTGCGCTGGGGCACCGGCTACGACACGACCCTGAAGTCGTTCGTGAACATCATCGCCACCCCCAAGGGCGGCACCCATGTCGCGGGCTTCGAGACCGCCGTGACCAGCACCATGAACGAAGTGCTGCGCGCCAAGAAGATGCTTCGCGTCGCCGAGGACGACATCGTCAAGGACGACGCCCTGGAGGGCCTGACCGCCGTCGTCACCGTCCGGCTCGCCGAGCCGCAGTTCGAGGGGCAGACCAAGGAGGTCCTCGGCACCTCGGCGGCCCGCCGCATCGTGAACGGCGTGATCGCCAAGGAGCTCAAGGCGTTCCTGACGTCCACCAAGCGGGACGCGGCGGCACAGGCGCGCTCGGTCCTGGAGAAGACCCTCGCCGCCGCCCGCACCCGGATCGCGGCCCGCCAGCACAAGGACGCGCAGCGCCGCAAGACGGCCCTGGAGTCCTCCTCGCTGCCCGCCAAGCTGGCCGACTGCCGCAGCGACGACGTCGACCGCAGCGAGCTCTTCATCGTCGAGGGAGACTCCGCGCTGGGCACCGCCAAGCTCGCCCGGAACTCCGAGTTCCAGGCGCTGCTGCCCATCCGCGGCAAGATCCTCAACGTCCAGAAGTCGTCCGTGACCGACATGCTCAAGAACGCCGAGTGCGGAGCGATCATCCAGGTCATAGGGGCGGGGTCGGGCCGCACCTTCGACATCGACGCGGCGCGCTACGGCAAGATCATCATGATGACCGACGCCGATGTCGACGGCTCGCACATCCGCACCCTGCTGCTGACCCTGTTCCAGCGGTACATGCGCCCGATGATCGAGGCGGGCCGGGTGTTCGCCGCCGTGCCCCCGCTGCACCGGATCGAGCTCGTCCAGCCCAAGAAGGGTCAGGACAAATACGTGTACACGTACTCGGACCGCGAGCTGCGCGACAAGCTCATGGAGTTCGAGAGCAAGGGCGTGCGCTACAAGGACTCCATCCAGCGCTACAAGGGTCTCGGCGAGATGGACGCCGACCAGCTGGCGGAGACGACCATGGACCCGCGCCACCGCACCCTGCGGCGGATCAGCCTCACCGACCTCGAGGCGGCCGAGCGGGTCTTCGACCTCCTGATGGGCAACGACGTGGCGCCGCGCAAGGAGTTCATCTCCAGCTCGGCCGCGACGCTGGACCGCTCGCGCATCGACACCTAGGACGAGACCGAACGTACGGAGGACCGGCCGGGGCGTGGGCCCCGGCCGGTTCTGCCGTTCCGGGGTCCATCACAAGGTGAACTCGACTCTTGTCGCGCCTGACCGGTATGCCGCTTTGCCTGCTGAATCACCTGATGGGGTGAAACGGCCTGAGAAGCCCGGTCGGCGGTCTTTCCCTTCTGTCCATGCTTGGGCATGTGCTCAAGCGACGGTCGTCCCCGCGACGCCAGGCCCCCGCGGTACGACGATCCCTGGTACGACGCCCTCGCCTCCGGATGGGGCGAGTCGGACGTCACGGTGGCCCCTGACACCGCCCCACCGGCCGCCGCCGACGTGTACCTCGAGGTGCAGCGGAGCGCCGCCTTCCAGGAAGTGCGCAGCCGCTACCGGAGGTTCGCGCTGCCGACCGCCGCCGCGTTCCTGACCTGGTACGTCGCCTACGTCGTCACCGCCACCACCGCGCCCGGGCTGATGGCCCGGCCGGTGGCGGGCGCCGTGAACATCGCGATGCTCGCGGGACTCGGGCAGTTCCTCACCACCTTCCTGCTCACCTGGGCGTACACCCGTCACGCGCGCCTGCGCAGGGACCGGGCCGCGCTCGAACTGCGCTGGGACACCCAGGAACTGACGCGGGGCACCAAGGGGGGCATGGCATGACGGAGGATCACCGCACCCTGGCGCTGCTGCTGTTCAGCGTGTTCGTCGCGGTCACGCTGGCGATCACCACCTGGGCGGGCCGCAACCGCCGTGGCAGCGCGGAGGAGTTCTACGCCGGCGGCCGTCTCTTCTCGCCCATGGAGAATGGTTTTGCCATCGCGGGCGACTACATGTCGGCCGCGTCCTTCCTCGGGATCTCCGGCCTGATCGCCCTGTTCGGCTACGACGGCATGCTGTACTCGGTGGGCTTCCTCGTGGCCTGGCTGGTCGTGCTCTTCCTCGTCGCGGAACTGGTCCGCAACTGCGGGCGGTTCACCCTCGCCGACGTCGTCGCCGCGCGGATGCGGGAACGCCCCGTACGGATCGCGGTGGGAACTTCCTCGGTCACCGTGTCCGTTCTGTATCTGGTGGCGCAGATGGTGGGCGCGGGGACCCTCGTCGCGCTGCTGCTCGGAGGCGACGGCGGGGCGGCCCAGACCTGGACCGTCATCGGCGTCGGCGCGCTCATGGTCATCTACGTGTCGTTCGGAGGGATGCGGGCCACCACCTGGATCCAGATCGTCAAATCGGTCCTGCTGCTCGGCGGCACCATCGCGTTGACGGTGCTCGTCCTGCTGCGCTTCCACGGCGACATCGACCGGCTGCTGCTCAGCGCGGCCGAGCACAGCGGCCATGGACAGGCGTTCCTGGCGCCTGGGCTCCGCTACGGCGGTGACTGGACGTCCCGGTTCGACTTCATCAGCCTCGGCCTCGCGCTCGTCCTCGGCACCGCCGGTCTGCCGCACATCCTGTCCCGCTTCTACACCGTGCCCACCGCGCGCGCCGCCCGCCGCTCGGTGGTCTGGGCGATCGGCCTCATCGGCGGCTTCTACCTGATGACCATCGTCCTGGGGTTCGGCGCGGCCGCGATCGTGGGGACCGCGGAGGTGCGCGCCTCGAACGCCGCGGGCAACACGGCCGTACCGCTGCTCGCGCTCGACCTGGGCGGCGGCGCGGGCTCCACCGCGGGCACCGTGCTCTTCGCGGTCGTCGCGGCCGTCGCGTTCGCCACGATCCTGGCCGTCGTCGCCGGCATCACGCTCGCCTCGTCGGCCTCGGTCGCCCACGACCTGTACGCGTCCCTGCGGCGCCGGCGCGGCGGCAAGGCCGCCCGTAGCGAGGTGACGGTGGCGCGCTTCGCCGCCGTCGGCGTCGGCGTCGTGGCGATCGGCCTGGGACTGCTGGCCCGCGACCTGAACGTCGCCTTCCTCGTGGGCCTCGCCTTCGCCGTCGCCGCCTCGGCAAACCTGCCCGTGCTGCTGTACTCCCTGTTCTGGCGCGACTTCACCACCCGGGGCGCCGTCTGGTCCGTGTACGGCGGTCTGATCCCGGCCGTCGTGCTCGTGGTCCTCTCACCCGTGGTGTCGGGCGGTCCCCAATCGCTGTTCCCCGGCGTCGACTTCCAGTTCTTCCCGCTGGACAACCCCGGCATCGTCTCGATCCCGCTCGGCTTCCTCGCAGGCTGGCTGGGCACGGTCACCTCGACCGAGGCCCCCGACGAGGCCAAGCACGCCGAGACGGAGGTGCGCTCGCTGACCGGGGCGGGCGCCGTCTAGTCCCCGGGGTGGGGAATCACCGCGCACCGGTGACGTTTCGGCCGCCGGCGTCCGTATGAAAGGGCGGCACGGTTCCTTCCCCCGCCCCCACGGGCCGTGCCTCAGGCGCGGGTCGCCCACACATACCGGTGCTCAGGGCGGCCCGCGTCCCCGTACCTGAGGGTGAGGCGGGCCCGCCCGGTCCGCTCCAGAAGCTTGAGATAGCGCTGTGCGGTCTGCCGGCTCACGCCCGTCCGCTCGGCGATCTCCTGGGCCGACAGCGGCCCCGTGGCGTTCATCAGGGCCCGGCGCACCGACTCGGCGGTGGTGGGGGAGTGGCCCTTGGGCAGGTTCGGCTCCGACGGCGCGGACAGGGCGCCGAAGATCCGGTCCACCTCGGCCTGTTCCGCCTCGCCGCCGCCGTCGAGGGTGCGGCGCAGCTCCGCGTACGCCTCCAGCTTGGCGCGCAGCCCCGCGAAGGCGAACGGCTTCACCAGGTACTGGAGCGCGCCGAGCCGCATCGCCGCCTGCACGGTCGACACGTCACGCGCCGCCGTCACCATGATCACGTCGGTCTGGTGGCCGAGCCGCCGCATCTCCCCGACCACCGCGAGACCGGTGTCGTCGGGCAGATAGTGGTCCATGAGCACCAGGTCCAGCCGCGGCAGCTCCGTCACCTGCCGCAGGGCCTCGGCCGCCGTGTGCGCCTCGCCGGCCACACGGAAGCCCGGCACCTTCTCGACGTACGCGGCGTTGACCCGCGCCACGCGCGTGTCGTCGTCCACGACCAGGACCTCGATCATCGCGACTCCTCCTCGGCGACGGTGTGCGCGGCCACGGGCTCTTCAGCGACCGACTCGGTCAGTGCCTCGGGCAGGACCACCGTGAACTCGGCGCCGCCGCCCGCCGCCTCGTCCACACGGGCCGTGCCACCCTGCCGTTCGGTCAGACGCCGTACGAGCGACAACCCGATCCCGCGCTCACGGTGGGCCGGGCGCTGTTTGGTGGACCAGCCCTCGGTGAAGATCAACTCACGCTGTGCCACCGGGATTCCCGGCCCGGTGTCCCGGACGACGAGGGTCACCACGCGGCCCTCGGCGCGCAGTTCGACCTCCACGCGCGCGTGCGGGGTGGCGGCGACGGCGTCCAGGGCGTTGTCCACGAGGTTCCCCACGACGGTCACCAGCCCTTGCGGGTCGACCAGGCGGTCCGGGAGCCCGGTGCGCTCCGACAGGCGCAGCGCGACGCCCCGCTCGGCCGCCACGGTCGCCTTGCCGACCAGCAGTGCGGCGAGCAGCGGGTCCTGGATCTTCTCGGCGACCTCCTCCGAGGTGGCCCGGTGGTCGCCGACGACCTCCCCGACGAACTCCACGGCGTCGTCGTACATCTCCAGCTCCAGCAGGCCCAGGAGGGTGTGCATCCGGTTGGCGTGCTCGTGGTCCTGGGCGCGCAGGGCGTCGATCAGGCCGCGTGTCGAGTCGAGCTCCCGGCCGAGCTGCTCCAGCTCCGTGCGGTCGCGCAGGGTGGCCACGGCACCGCCGTCGTCGGTGGGCATGCGGTTGGCGACCAGGACGCGCTGCCCGCGTACCGTGAGCAGATCGGTGCCGGTGACCCGTCCGGCCAGCACATCGGCGGTACGGCCGGTGCCGAGCGCCTCATCGAGGGAGCGGCCCACCGCCTCGTCGCCGAGGCCGAGCAGCCGCCGGGCCTCGTCGTTGAGGAGCCGGATACGGCCCGTGCGATCCAGTGCGACGACGCCCTCCCGGATGCCGTGCAGCATCGCCTCGCGCTCCGCCAGCAGCGCCGAGATGTCGGAGAAGGCCAGGTCACGGGTCTGCCGCTGGAGCCGCCGGGAGATCAGCCAGGCGGCCAACGCCCCGACCGCCAGAGCGCCGCCCGCGTACGCGAACAGCCCCGGGATCGTGTGCAGCAGCCTCGCCCGCACACTGTCGTACGCGATCCCGACCGAGACCGCGCCGACGATCCGGCCCTCCTCGTCGCGCAACGGCACCTTGCCGCGCGCGGTGCGGCCCAGCGTGCCGTCGTCGATCTGCATGACCTCGTGCCCGGCCAGCGCCCGCCCTGGGTCGGTCGAGACGAGCCGGCCGATCTCGCCCGCGGTCGGGTGGGACCAGCGCACGCCCCGCCGGTCCATCACGACGACGTACTCGGCCCGGGTCGCCGCGCGGATCCGCTCCGCCTCCCGCTGCACCGGACCACCGGCCGTCGCCGGGGTCGTCGTCAGATCGGTGGCGATCTGCGGCTGGGCCGCCGTGGTCTGGGCGATGGACAGCGCACGGCGCATCGCCTGGTCGTCCAGCTGGTCGCTGAGCGGCGCCAGGAACAAGCCGGTCGCCAGCACCGCCACGCCCGCCGCGATCGCCACCTGCATCAGCAGCACCTGCGCGAACATGCGCCGGGGCAGACCCAGGCGCAGGCGCAGCCGGCGGACGAGGGAGGTGGGGCTCATGCCCTGACCGTACGCGGGGGTGCGGGGCGGGCCGTAGGGGGATGTGGCGGGGATCTCGTACGGGAGCCTGCGCTTGGTTCGTACGCCTACGGCACGCCGGGCATCCGCCCGCAGGGTCAGCCGGCGAGGGCTGTGGCCGTCGCCGTCGTCCTGAGCTCCCGTACGGCGACGACGTCCATGCGCGCGGGCGAGCCCAGCACCGAGGTGCCGCACTTCTCGGGGCGCGGCGGCTGCGCGGCACCCTGGGCCACGTCGACCCGCCAGCGCCGCCCGTCCACATGGGCCACGGTCACCTCCCACAGCGGAGCGGCACCCTCCGTCCGTACGACGCTCAGCGCCTCGGCGGCGGACTCACCCGTCGTCCTGCGCACCGCGAGCTCGGCGGCCTGGCCGGGCCGCTCCCAAGCGGAGTTCCCCCGGCAGCCCTCGCCGACGATCCGGCCCTCCCGGACCCCGTCCAGCACCCTCCGCACGACATCCGCCTCGGCGCGCCCATAGGCATAGCCGTACGGCAGCACCAGCAGCGTCGGCGAGAAACGGTGGCCGCCCAGATGCGTGACCTCCCAGACACCGTCCACGCCGGAGGCTGCCAGCTCGGCGGCGAGCGGCCGGCCGAGCAGGGCGCAGCAGCGGTCGCGCTTGCCGTTGGTGCACACCAGCGCGAGCGGATCACCGGTGTGGGCGTGGCCCCCCAGCACCGAGTCGAAGGTGTGGTGCTCGCCCCGGCCGAGGGCGGCGAGATCCAGCTCGAGCAGCTGACGCGGGTCCCGGACCGTGGCGGTACGCAGCCATACACCGCCCGGCACGGTGTGGGCGGCGTAGACGCGGCGCTCGGACGGGCGTTTGTAGTCGGCGTGCCGGCCGGGCCGGCGGATCAGCGCGATCCGCACGCCGGTGCCCTGCGCGGCGGCTTCCAGCGCGCGGCCCAGCGCGGGATCGAGATGGCTCTGGGTGAGTGCCTTGGCACCCCACGGCCCGGGCTGCTCCAGCAGCAGCCAGGTCGTCGCGGTCGCCGCGGTCCCCGCGATGGGCTCATCGAGGTCCTGCGAGACGGTCGTGCACGTACTCACAGAGGTGAGCCTAACCTGAGCCACGCCGGGCGACTCTTCAGCCCCGTACGACACGGTGCGGGTGCGGCTTTGCGGGCTACTCGGGCAGGGGGCGCGGCAGCGGCTGGGGCGGCTTGGAGCCGACGTACATCCCCGACGGCCGCATGCGCAGCGGGCGTTCGCCGTACTCCTCCAGGGCGTGGGCGATCCAGCCCGCCGTACGGCCCACCGCGAAGATCGTCTCGCCTGCCGTCGCGGGCATCGTGAACGACGCGGTGAACACGGCGAGCGCCAGGTCGACGTTGGCGTGCAGCGGGGTGTGGCGGGCGGCCGTCGCGACGATGTCGTGGACGGCGGCGAGGGCGGGCTCGCACTGCGGCAGCTCCCGCAGCAGGGTGAACAGCAGACGCGCGCGGGGGTCCTCGCCGGTGTAGAGCCGGTGGCCGAGCCCCGGGATGCGGCGGCCCGCCCGAAGTTCCTCGGCGATGACGGGGCTGGCGTCACCCCGGTCGAGCACCTCCACGATCAGCTTGTGCGCCAGTCCGCTGGCCGCGCCGTGCAGGGGGCCCTCGAGCACGCCCAGACCCGCCGAGACGGCCGCGTAGGCGTGCGCGCGGGCCGACGCCGCGACGCGTACGGCGAGGGTGGAGGCGGCCAGGTCGTGATCGACGAGCAGGGCGAGCGCCGTGTCCAGCACCCGCAGCGTCTTGTCGTCGGCGGGGCGTCCGCTGAGCCGTCCCCACAGGCGGCGGGCGAGCGGGCCCTCGTCACGGTCGGTGGGGTCGGCGGGGCCGAGGGCGGCGACGAGCGTCGGGATCAGGGTGCGCGCGGTGGCGAGCACGGACTTCTCGGCCAGGTCGAAGCGCAGCGGGTCGGCGGCCGCGGCGGCGACCGCCGCGACCCGCAGGCGGTCGACGGGACCGGCGTGCTCGGGCAGGGCGCCTGCGGCGCGGCGGGCGGCGGCGACGGAGGCGGCGGGCGCGGTGAAGGTGACGCCGGGGCGCAGCCTGCCCGTCCACAGCCACTCGGCGACCTCCTCGTAGGAGCGCCGTGCGGCCAGCTCGGTCGCGTCCACGCCCCGGAAGTAGTAGCGGTCGCCCTCGATGAGGGTGAGGGCCGTCCGTACCGACAGCTCGGCGCCGGAACCCGAACCGGGCGCGCTCTCCCGTCTGTTGCGGCGGGCGAGCGTCTCGACCTCCCGGACGTCGAAGGTGCTGCCCCGGCCGCCGGGCGCGCGGCGGCTGCTGAGGTGACCGCGGCTGACGTACGCGTACACGGTCTCGGGCTTCACGCCGAGCAGCTCGGCGGCCTCGCGGGTGGTCAGCCGCCTGCCCTCCGGGCCGGGTTCTTGATCGCGCATGGGGTCACCGTATCCAGCCGGTCGGTACATGGACAGCCGTATTGATTGAATCAATGTTGACAGGAAATCAGTCAAGCATGGACAGTCGAATCATGTCCAGGGAGGAAACCATGTCCGTCAACAGGTCAGCAGCCACACTCGTCGACGTGCCGCGCGGGCTCGCGGGGGTCGTCGTGACCGACACCGAGGTCGGGGACGTCCGGGGGCGTGAGGGCTTCTATCACTACCGTCAGTACTCGGCCGTCGAACTGGCGCGGACCCGGCCCTTCGAGGACGTCTGGCACCTCCTCGTCCATGGGGAACTGCCGGACGCCGCACGGGCCGCCGCCTTCGCCGCCGAGACCGCCGCGCTGAGGCGGCTGCCCGATGAGGTGCGGGCCGTCCTGCCGGCGATCGCCGCGGCGAGCGGACGCTCCGGTCCGCCGGCCGGTCTGCGCAGCGCGTTGTCCCTGCTGGGGGCGGCGAAGGGGTTCCGGCCGGTGTACGACATCGACGCGGAGCGGCGCCGCCGGGACACGCTGGTCGCCGCGGCGGCCGTACCCACGCTGCTGGCCGCGCTGTACCGGCTGGGGGAGGGGCTCGACCCCGTGGAGCCGCGGGACGACCTCTCCTACGCGGCGAACTATCTGTACATGGTGACGGGGGTGGAGCCGGAGGCGCGGCGGGCGCGGGCAGTCGAGCAATACTTGATCTCTACCATTGACCATGGGTTCAATGCGTCAACCTTTACGGCGCGGGTCATCGCCTCCACGGGGGCGGATGTGGCGGCCTGCCTGGTGGGCGCGGTGGGCGCGGTGGGCGCGCTGTCCGGACCGCTGCACGGGGGTGCTCCCAGCCGGGCGCTGGACACGCTGGACGCGATCGGCACCCCGGATCGCATCGATTCCTGGATCCGTGAACGCGTCCTCGCCGGTGACCGCATCATGGGCTTCGGTCACCCGGTCTACCGGACCGAGGACCCCCGGTCCCGGATGCTCCGGGAGATCGCCGAGTCCTTCGGCGGGCCGCGCGTCGACTTCGCCGTGGAGGTCGAACGGCGCGTGGAGGCGATCCTGGCGGAACTGAAGCCGGGCCGTGAACTGCATACGAACGTCGAGTTCTACGCGGGCGTGGTCATGGAACTGTGCGGCCTGCCCCGCGAGATGTTCACCCCGACCTTCGCGGCGGCCCGCGTGGTCGGCTGGAGCGCCAACATCCTCGAACAGGCGGAGGACTCGAAAATCATCCGGCCGTCGGCCCGGTATGTGGGTGCGGTACCCCCGGTCCCGGTTCCCGAAGCACCCTGAGCCGTGTGCACAGTCCGGCGCCGAAGGGCGCCGGACCTGGAGGCGTCCCGTCATGGTTGAGTAGCCGGGACTCCTGCGGCGGCGTCGACCGGCCGCTCCCGCAATGCTGGGTGGGGTGCTGCTATGGAGTCGACCCGGTGCAATACGTCACTCAAGCATCTGGAATGTCCGCCTTGGCGCGGATCAGGGTCTCGCGTGTGATGACGACGATGCGTTCGTAGTCGGCACGCGAGGCGTCGGCGGGAAGGTCGGAGTCCAGCGCATCTGTGGCTTCTCTGCCGATGACCGCGAAGTTCCCATCGGCCAGCTCAAAAATGTCCGGACAATTGCCTCCTCCTGTGCTCCCCCGATGGCTGGGGGGTACGCCGATCCGACGGATGATCTGACTCACTGTTGCTTACCTCTGATTCACGGCTAAGAACTGGCGCGCGGTGGCTGCAGGCTGGAGGCTGCCCTGTGGGGTGCACTCGTCATCCGGCGGCATGACTATTGCTCTTGTGGAGTCGCTCAACACGGTCGTGCGTGAGTCAACCCCAGTGGCGTCTGAGTCAACGGAGCAGTTGACCTGTTTGTTATCGCCCGCCGGTGTGATTCTCGGCGCGCGCTGCGCTGAGCGGTTGCGCGGCGACGGCCGCGGGGGTGTAACGCGCGCCAGCCGCGAACGCGAGCGCCCCCGCGGCACTCGCGGTCACCGGAGCCCGAACTACGGACGGTTGATCCCGCCGGTGGAACGGGAGCAGAGTCTCCTACTCGACCGGTGGTTCTCCGACCACCCACCACTCCTCGACGTCGGCCTCGTCAAGTTGTCGAAGCAGCGCGTCGACCATGCGACCCAAGTCCGCCTCGTCGGAGTCCTCCGGAAGAGTGGCACGCTGGCCCTGGGTGGCGAACCAGTACTCCTTGACCACAGGGTTCTGCAACAGCCCTCGGACGCGTCCGAAGAACTCCTCCCGGCTCAGATTCCCGATGCGGTAGTAGAAGAGCAGGTTCGTGTACAGGGCGTTGGCGAACAGGTACTGGCGCCGTTTCTGCTGGGATGCCGGGACCTCGAAGATGTCCAACACCTCGGCCAGTTCCGGGCTGTCGATCGCCTTGCTGAGCAGTTCCCAGTGGAGATGCTGCTGACTGGCCAGATTGCTGTGATGGTCCGTGTGCGCCACCTGTTCTTCCAGTTGCTCAAGCCGGACGCGCAGCAAGTCGAGCGCACGGCGCTGCACTGTCAGGCCGGCAAGGGCTCCTGTCACCAGGCCCAAGCCTGCGGCCACGGCAGTACTCAGCCCGCGTACCCCGTTCATCTTTGTGGCCATGTCAACCCCCGAATCAGGCGGCGGCCGTCCGCCGGTCGTCGGGATGTGGGTCGACTGGAGGGGACCGGCGAGCGGTGGGCGGCGCTTGCCGTCTCCCAGAGTGCCGAGCGGCTCTGATCGGCGGGGAGGCGGAGAGGAGGCGCACAGAGGGAAGCGAGGGTCGCACACTCCAGCGCCATGCCAGACGTCTGCCCGGCAAGTGCTGCTAACAATCGTTCACTTCGCGGCGATTCTTCCCACTCGTATCCTGGTCCGGCATTCAATCCTCGTACGTGCGCCGGGCCACGAGCCGGTGCACCCGTCGGCGTGAGAGAGGTCGCACGGTGCGTCAACCGAGCAAGGGTCCGCAGCAGATTCCGGTCGTCGTCCTTGCCGGATTCCTCGGTTCCGGCAAGACGACTCTGCTCAACCACCTCCTCCACCGCAGCGGAGGCACCCGTATCGGCGCGATCGTCAACGACTTCGGCGCCATCGAGATCGACGCGCTCGCCGTCGCGGGCGCGCTCGGCGACTCCACCGTGTCCCTGGGCAACGGCTGTCTCTGCTGTGCCGTCGACTCCAGCGAGCTGGACGCCTATCTGGAGCGGCTCGCCCGGCCGGACGCCGGGATCGACGTCATCGTCATCGAGGCCAGCGGGCTCGCCGAGCCGCAGGAACTCGTCCGGATGCTGCTCGCCAGCGAGCACCCCGGCATCGTGTACGGCGGCCTCGTCGAGGTGGTGGACGCCGCCGAGTTCGACGCCACCCGCGCCCGGCACCCCGAGATCGACCGGCATCTCGCCCTCGCCGACCTCGTCGTCGTCAACAAGCTGGACCGGGCCGCCGACGCCGAGCGCGTGCTCGGAACCGTCCGCGGGCTGACGGACCACGCCGCCGTCGTCCCCGCCACCTACGGCCGGATCGACCCCGGGTTCCTCTTCGACTGCCGGCCCAGCGAGGAGCGCGTCGGGCAGTTGTCCTTCGACGATCTGCACGATCGGGATCGGGACCTTGGCGATCATGAGGGGCATCTGCACACCCGGTACGACAGCCTGTCCTTCGCCTCCGACGTTCCGCTCGATCCGCGGCGGGTCATCGCGTTTCTCGACGGGCGGCCCGACGGGCTGTACCGGATCAAGGGGTACGTGGACTTCGGGGCGTACGACACGGTGAACCGCTACGCCGTGCACGCCGTAGGGCCGTTCCTGCGCTTCTACCCGGAGCCGTGGCCCGGCGACGAGGCCCGCCGTACGCAGCTCGTCCTCATCGGCTCCGGCATCGACGCGGCCGCCCTGGAGAAGGACCTGCGGGCCTGTACGAGCGACGCCCCGCACACCGCGGACGAGCACGGCATGTGGGGCGTCCTTCGCTATGTGCGGGAGCCGGAGGAGGCCGCCTGACGCGGCCCTGCCTCGGGGATCAGAACGGTCCCGCCACCACCGCTACCGTCTTCGGCAGGGACACACCCGAGCCGTCGCGGCGCGGGTCCATCTCGGGCAGCTCGGCCGGTGTGCCGTTCTTCTGGGCGGCCCGCGCCGGGGCGGGACCCGCCCAGGCCAGGGAGAGGCAGTCCTCGCCCTTCAGGAACCGCTGGCAGCGCACGCCACCCGTGGCCCGGCCCTTGCGCGGGTACTGGTCGAACGGCGTCATCTTCGCCGTCGTCTGCACCGAGTCGTCCAGGGTGCCGCGCGAGCCGGCGACCGTGAACACCACCGCGTCGGACGCCGGGTCCACCGCCGTGAAGGAGATGACCTTCGCGCCCTCCGCCAGCTTGATGCCGGTCACACCGCCCGCCGGACGGCCCTGCGGGCGCACCAGGGAGGCCTGGTAGCGCAGCAGCTGGGCGTCGTCCGTGATGAACACGAGGTCCTCCTCGCCGGTGCGCAGCTCGACCGCGCCGACGATCCGGTCACCCTCCTTCAAGGTGATGACCTCCAGCTCCTCCTTGTTGGACGGGTAGTCGGGGACCACCCGCTTGACCACGCCCTGCTCGGTGCCGAGCGCCAGACCGGGGGAGGACTCGTCGAGCGTCGTCAGACAGACCACCCGCTCGCCCTCCGTCAGGGAGAGGAACTCCGTCAGCGGCGCGCCGCCCGCGAGGTTGGGCCGCGTCGCGGTCTCCGGGAGCTGCGGCAGGTCGACCACGCTGATCCGCAGCAGCCGGCCCGTCGACGTCACCGCGCCGACCTCGCCGCGGGCCGTGGCCGGCACCGCCGAGACGATCACGTCGTGCTTGGACCGCTTGGCGTCGCCGTCGTCCGCGAACGGGTCGCCGTTCGCCGTACGGGCCAGCAGACCCGTCGAGGACAGCAGCACCCGGCACGGGTCGTCCGCGACCTGCAGCGGCACGGCGGACACCTGGGTGCCGGCCGACTCCAGCAGGACCGTACGCCGCTCGGTGCCGAACTTCTTCGCCACCGCCGCCAGTTCGGCCGAGACCAGCTTGCGCAGCTCCGCGTCCGACTCCAGGATCCGGGTCAGCTCGTCGATCTCCTGGCCCAGCCGCTCATTCTCCGCCTCCAGCTCGATGCGGTCGAACTTGGTGAGGCGGCGCAGCGGGGTGTCGAGGATGTACTGCGTCTGCACGTCGGACAGCGAGAAGCGACCGATCAGACGCTCCTTGGCCTGCGCGCTGTTCTCGCTGGAGCGGATCAGACGGATGACCTCGTCGATGTCGATGAGCGCCGTGAGCAGGCCCTCGACCAGGTGCAGCCGGTCCCGCCGCTTGCCGCGCCGGAACTCGCTGCGGCGCCGTACGACCTCGAAGCGGTGGTCGAGGTAGACCTCCAGCAGCTCCTTCAGGCCCAGGGTGAGGGGCTGCCCGTCGACCAGCGCCACATTGTTGATGCCGAAGGACTCCTCCATCGGCGTCAGCTTGTACAGCTGCTCCAGGACGGCCTCGGGCACGAAGCCGTTCTTGATCTCGATGACCAGGCGCAGTCCGTGCTCGCGGTCGGTGAGGTCCTTGACGTCGGCGATGCCCTGGAGCTTCTTCGAGCCGACCAGATCCTTGATCTTGGCGATGACCTTCTCGGGGCCGACCGTGAAGGGCAGCTCGGTCACGACCAGGCCCTTGCGGCGGGCGGTGACCGTCTCGATCTCGACCGTCGCGCGGATCTTGAAGGTGCCGCGGCCCGTCTCGTAGGCGTCCCGGATGCCGGAGAGGCCGACGATCCGGCCGCCGGTGGGCAGGTCGGGGCCGGGGACGTGCTTCATCAGGGTGTCGAGATCCGCGTTGGGGTGGCGGATCAGATGCCGGGCGGCGGCGATGACCTCGGAGAGGTTGTGCGGCGGCATGTTCGTGGCCATGCCGACGGCGATGCCGGACGCGCCGTTGACCAGGAGGTTCGGGAAGGCGGCCGGCAGGGCGACCGGCTCCTGCTCCTGGCCGTCGTAGTTCGGGGCGAAGTCGACCGTGTCCTCGTCGATGGACTCCGTCATCAGGCTCGTCGCCTGCGCCTGCCGGCACTCGGTGTACCGCATGGCGGCCGGCGGGTCGTCGTTGCCCAGCGAGCCGAAGTTGCCGTGGCCGTCCACCAGCGGCACACGCATCGAGAAGGGCTGGGCCATGCGCACCAGGGCGTCGTAGATCGACGCGTCGCCGTGCGGGTGCAGCTTGCCCATGACCTCGCCGACGACACGGGCGCACTTCACATAGCCGCGGTCGGGGCGCAGGCCCATCTCGTTCATCTGGTAGACGATGCGCCGGTGCACCGGCTTCAGGCCGTCGCGGGCGTCCGGGAGGGCACGCGAGTAGATGACCGAGTAGGCGTACTCGAGGAAGGAGCCCTGCATCTCGTCGACGACGTCGATGTCGAGGATCCGCTCCTCGAACGAGTCGTCGGGCGGCGGGGTCTTCGTGCTGCGGCGGGCCATCGCTGCCGGCTCCTTCTGTGTGCTGTGGCGCAAGCGTGTGACGGGTCTGACGCGGACCATTGTGGACCGCGGCACTGACAACCACCGACCAGGACCCGATGTTGGGCTCCCGCCCGGCGAGGACGAGTGTGGCCGACGCCGGTCTCCTCCCGCGACCGCGGTGGCGCACGGGACACCGGCCGGACCGCGCACGGCGCCGGCGGCAAGCCGGTGCCGCGCGACCGTTCACCCTCAGGGGTGATCGACGGGAAGCATGCCAGGTCGAGCCGCCGGGCGTCGGCCCGGGGCCCGGACCGCCCGGCTCCGCCGTACCGGCCCGGTGAGGCCCGGCCGAGGGGTCCGGCGGGTCCATCCAGGCAACGAAGGAGGCCGCGGTCCCCACCTGACCGGCACAACGTTCCCACCGGGAACTTCGCCGAGCCTTCGCACGCTGCATACAGTGGCAGGAGCTGAGCAGGATCCGCTCGACACAACGCAGCGCACGCGACCGGAAGGACATCTTGCCCATGGGTCACACGGCCACACCGGAGGCACAATCCGGCGGCCTCACCGCGACAGAGCACCGCCTGGCCAACGGCCTGCGCGTGGTGCTCTCCGAGGACCACCTCGCACCGGTCGCCGCGGTCTGCCTCTGGTACGACGTCGGCTCCCGCCACGAGGTCAAGGGCCGTACCGGACTCGCCCACCTCTTCGAGCACCTGATGTTCCAGGGCTCGAACAGCGTGAAGGGCACGGGTCACTTCGAGCTCGTCCAGGGCGCGGGCGGCTCGCCGAACGGCACCACCAGCTTCGAGCGCACCAACTACTTCGAAACCATGCCCGCCCACCAGCTGGAGCTCGCGCTGTGGCTGGAGGCCGACCGCATGGGCAGCCTCCTGGTCGCGCTCGACGAGGAGGGCCTGGAGAACCAGCGGGACGTCGTGAAGAACGAGCGCCGCCAGCGCTACGACAACGTCCCGTACGGCACCGCGTTCGAGCGCCTGACCGCGATGTCGTACCCCGACGGGCACCCCTACCACCACACGCCGATCGGCTCGATGGCCGACCTGGACGCGGCGAGCCTGGAGGACGCGCGCGCGTTCTTCCGCACCTACTACGCGCCGAACAACGCCGTGCTGTCGATCGTCGGCGACATCGACCCCGAGCAGACGCTCGCCTGGGTCGAGAAGTACTTCGGCTCCATCCCGGCCCACGACGGCAAGCCCGCCCCGCGCGACGGCTCACTGCCCGACGTGATCGGCAAGGAGCTGCGCGAGGTCGTCGAGGAGAACGTCCCGGCGCGCGCGATGATGGCCGCCTACCGGCTGCCGAGCGACGGCACGCGCGAGTGCGACGCCGCCGACCTGGCGCTCACCGTCCTCGGCGGCGGCGAGTCCTCCCGGCTCTACAACCGGCTCGTGCGACGCGACCGTACGGCCGTGGCGGCCGGCTTCGGCCTGCTGCGCCTGGCCGGCGCGCCGTCCCTGGGCTGGCTGGACGTGAAGACCTCCGGCGACGTCGAGGTGCCCGTGATCGAGGCGGCCGTCGACGAGGAGCTCGCCCGCTTCGCCGCGGAGGGCCCCACCGCCGAGGAGATGGAGCGCGCGCAGGCCCAGCTGGAGCGCGAGTGGCTGGACCGGCTCGGCACCTGCGCCGGCCGCGCCGACGAACTGTGCCGGTACGCCGTCCTGTTCGGCGACCCGCAGCTCGCCTTCACCGCCGTCGGACGCGTCCTCGAGGTCACCGCCGAGGAGGTGCAGGCGGTCGCCCAGGCCCGGCTGCGCCCCGACAACCGCGCGGTGCTCGTCTACGAGCCGACCGCCGCCGAGGCCGACGAGACCACCGACGAGAACGAGGAGTCGGCGCAGTGACCGAGCTCGCCAGCATGGAGTTCCACCCGCAGCCCCAGGCCGGCGCGCCCCGCCCCTGGGCGTTCCCGGCCCCCGAGCGCGGCACGCTGGACAACGGCCTGACGGTGCTGCGCTGCCACCGCCCCGGCCAGCAGGTCGTCGCGGTCGAGGTCCTCCTCGACACCCCGCTCGACGCCGAGCCCAAGGGCCTCGACGGCATCGCCACGATCATGGCGCGGGCCCTGTCCGAGGGCACCGACAAGCACACCGCCGAGGAGTACGCCGCCGAGCTGGAGCGCTGCGGCGCCACCCTCGACGCCTACGCCGACCACCCGGGTGTGCGCGTCAGCCTGGAGGTGCCGGTCTCCCGGCTCCCGAAGGCGCTGGACCTGCTCGCCGACGCGCTCAGGGCGCCGCTGTTCGCCGACGCCGAGGTGGAGCGCCTGGTGCGCAACCGCCTCGACGAGATCCCGCACGAGCTGGCGAACCCGTCGCGCCGGGCGGCCAAGGAGCTGTCCCGGCAGCTCTTCCCGGCGTCCTCGCGCATGTCGCGCCCGCGCCAGGGCACCGAGGAGACCGTCGCCGGCATCGACTCCGCGGCCGTACGCGCCTTCTTCGAGCGGCATGTCCGCCCCGCCACCTCCACCGTCGTGGTCGTCGGCGACCTGACCGGCGTCGACCTGGACGCCCTGCTGGGCGACAGCCTGGGTGCCTGGACCGGTTCGCAGGCCGAGCCGCGTCCCGTCCCGCCGGTCACCGCGGACGACACCGGGCGGGTCGTCATCGTGGACCGCCCGGGCGCCGTCCAGACGCAGCTGCTGATCGGCCGGATCGGACCCGACCGGCACGACCGTGTGTGGCCCGCGCAGGTGCTCGGCACGTACTGCCTCGGCGGCACCCTCACCTCCCGGCTGGACAAGGTCCTGCGCGAGGAGAAGGGCTACACGTACGGCGTGCGCGCCTTCGGGCAGGTCCTGCGCTCCGCGCCGGACGGCACCGGCGCCTCGATGCTCGCCATCACCGGCTCCGTCGACACCCCGAACACGGGCCCCGCCCTGGACGACCTGTGGACCGTCCTGCGCGGGATCGCCGCCGAGGGACTCACCGACGCCGAGCGGGACTTCGCCGTGCAGAACCTCGTCGGGGTGGCGCCGCTGAAGTACGAGACGGCCGCCGCCGTGGCGGGCACCCTGGCCGACCAGGTCGAGCAGCATCTGCCCGACGACTACCAGGCGAAGCTGTACCAGCAGCTCGCCGCCACCGGCACCGTCGAGGCCACGGCCGCGGTCGTGAGCGCCTTCCCGGCCGACCGCCTCGTCACGGTCCTCGTCGGGGACGCCTCGGCGATCCGGGAGCCCGTGGAGGCCCTCGGCATCGGTGAAGTCACCGTCGTGACGGCCGAGTAGAGGATTCGCCGGCCCCGCTGCGGACCGGCGCGCGAGGCGAGCCCCGGTGACGGCTGTGTCACCGGGGCTCCCTTATGCCCGAATTGATGCGGAGGTTGCCTGTCTGCCCTGTGGGATGCGCTACAAAAGCCCCGATCCGTTTGGGAATTGAAAGCCGCCCCGCTTAGCGTCTTCCGGGCTGTTCGTCCAGCAGTGCGCCGCGTCCGCGGCACCGGACAGTCATCGCCGAGTCCCCGTACGGCGCGAGCCAGGGGAGCCGGGGACCCACGCAGTCCCTGGGGTGAATCGGACGCCCGCGCAGCCGCGAGGGGGTCCGTAGGAGACCTTCCTGCTCCGAACCCGTCAGCTAACCCGGTAGGCGAGAGGGAAGGAAAGGATCAGCCACCACATGGCGTTCAGTTGCGCCTCGGGGAAGAACCGCCCCTCCGGGAAGCACCGCAAGCCCGGCCGGTTCGAGCGCACCACGGCCCGCGCGGCCGGTGTCGCCGCCCTCACCGCCACCGGCGTCGTGGGCACCCTCGCGGCCCCCGCGCTGGCCGCCGAGCCCGCCGCGGAGCAGACCGGTCTCATGCCGGTCGTCGCCGTCGAGGACACGATCGCCCTCCAGATCGACGCGCAGGCCGCCGCCCAGGAGCGGGCCGCCGCCGAGGCCGCGGCCCGTAAGCAGGCCGCCGAGGAGGCCGCGCGCCACCTGGCCGCCGAGAAGGCCAAGGAGGAGCGCGAGGCCAAGGAGCGAGCCGCCCGGGAGGCCGAGCGCAAGCGCCTGCTGTCCTACGTCTCCCCGATCGCCGGGTCGTACGTGTCCACCTCGTACCAGTCCGGCGGGGCCGTCTGGTCCTCCGGCAGCCACACCGGTATCGACTTCCACGCCGCGAGCGGCACCTCCGTGCACGCGGTCGGCGCCGGCACCGTCGTGGAGGCCGGCTGGGGCGGCGCCTACGGCAACAACGTCGTGATCAAGATGAACGACGGCACCTACACCCAGTACGGCCACCTGTCGTCGATCGGCGTCTCGGTCGGCCAGACGGTGACCCCCGGCCAGCAGATCGGCCTGTCCGGCGCCACCGGCAACGTCACCGGGGCGCATCTGCACTTCGAGGCGCGCACCACCGCCGAGTACGGCTCCGACATCGACCCCGTCGCCTACCTCCGCTCGCACGGCGTCGACATCTGAGACCTCCGGCGTCTCCGACCGCCTTACCGCAGCCCCGGCTCCCGAGCCGGGGCTTTCGGTCTTTCTGGACAATGACTGTCCAAAAAATATCCATGGATTCCGGCCTGCCGTCGGAAATTCACGCTCCTTGCCATAGAGTCGCTGAACACACGTCATTCGTCGACGTTTCACGGGGATTAAGGCGGAGGTCGGCATGCGAATTCCGGCGCACTCGGTGTGCACCGCGATCCGGGACGACATCGTCGCCGGTGTCCTGGAGCGCGGCGGCCGTCTCACGGAGGAAGTCCTCGCCCGCCGCTACGGCGTCTCCCGCGTCCCCGTGCGCGAGGCGCTGCGCACCCTGGAGGCGGAGGGCTTCGTGGTGACCCGCCGGCACGCGGGCGCGTGCGTGGCGGAGCCGACCGAGCAGGAGGCCGCGGACGTGCTGGAGATGCGCACCCTGCTGGAACCGCTCGGCGCCGCCCGGGCCGCCCAGCGGCGCACCGAGGCCCACCTCAAGGTGCTGCGCGGGCTGGTCAGGCTGGGGCAGGAGCGGGCCAGGGGCGGCAACAGCGAGGATCTGCGCTCGCTGGGCGGCTGGTTCCACGAGACGCTGGCCCAGGCGTCCGGCAGCACCGCGCTGACCTCGACGCTGACCCAGCTGCGGCACAAGATCGCCTGGATGTACACCGTGGAGGCGTCCGCCGACCCCGCGGAGACCTGGGCCGAGCACGGCGCGATCGTGGACGCGGTGGCGCGCGGCGACGGCGAACGCGCCCGCGCGCTCACCACCCTGCACACCGAGCGCGGGCTGTCCGCGCACCGGCTGCGCTTCGGCTCGGGCGGCGACCGCACGGAGCGTGTGAGGAATTCGCAACATGCCGTAAACATGCCGAGCCTACGGAATTAACACCGGCACCGTATACAAAGAAGAGCAATTCCGGGGCGATGAATTCTCGCTGCCCTTTTTAGGTTGCTCGGGCAATTATGGAGCCCGCCGCCGTGAAATTGCATGCGCTTCGAGCGGGAATCCGGCGGGAAAGGCGAAGCCGTGCCGGTGGAAAAGGTCGAGCCGCGCCGGACGGAAAGACGAAGCCGCGCCCACCGGTCAGGCGGACGCGGCTTCCGGTGTCCGTGCGGGAGGCCCGCCCGGACCCTCAGACCGTCGCGGGCAGTTCGTCGAGGCCCTCGGCGACCAGCTTGGCCAGACGGTCGAGGGCGGCGTCCGCGCCCTCGGCGTCGGAGGCCAGGACGATCTCCTCGCCACCCTGGGCGCCCAGGCCCAGGACGGCCAGCATCGAGGCCGCGTTGACGGGGTTGCCGTCGGCCTTGGCGATGGTCACCGGGACTCCCGTGGCCGTGGCGGCCCGGACGAAGATGGAGGCGGGGCGGGCGTGGAGACCCTCGGCCCAGCCGACGTTGACGCGGCGCTCAGCCATGTGTTGCTGCCCTTCGTGGTTCAGGGTTGTCTAGACCAGTTTCCCACACGAGGGGTGCCCGGCGGAACGGGCCGGGCGCCCCTGCCTCGACGGCCGCCGGATCCCGGCCCCGGCCCGCGGGACGTCGGGAACAGCCTGCCTCGCGCCGGTGTCGTACGCGAGCCGTAACCTGGCCCCATGCAGAGCGCCTCGGACCGGCACGTGTACCCCGCCCACTGGGAAGCCGACGTGGTGCTGCGCGACGGCGGCACCGCCCGCATCCGCCCCATCACCGTCGACGACGCCGAGCGCCTGGTCAGCTTCTACGAACAGGTGTCGGACGAGTCGAAGTACTACCGCTTCTTCGCGCCCTACCCACGCCTGTCCGCCAAGGACGTCCACCGTTTCACCCACCACGACTTCGTGGACCGGGTGGGACTCGCGGCCACCGTCGGCGGCGAGTTCATCGCCACCGTGCGGTACGACCGGATCGGCGCCGACGGGACGCCCGCGTCCGCCCCCGCCGACGAGGCCGAGGTCGCCTTCCTCGTCCAGGACGCCCACCAGGGGCGCGGCGTCGCCTCCGCCCTGCTCGAGCACATCGCGGCGGTCGCCCGGGAGCGCGGCATACGCCGGTTCGCCGCCGAGGTGCTGCCCGCCAACAACAAGATGATCAAGGTGTTCACGGACGCCGGGTACACCCAGAAGCGCAGCTTCGAGGACGGCGTCGTCCGTCTGGAGTTCGACCTGGAGCCCACCGACCGCTCGCTCGCCGTGCAGTACGCGCGCGAGCAGCGCGCCGAGGCCCGGTCCGTACAGCGCCTCCTGGTGCCCGGATCGGTCGTCGTCGTCGGTGTCGGGCGCACCCCGGGCGGCGTCGGCCGCGGCGTCCTCGGCAACATCACGGACGCCGGGTTCACCGGCCGCGTCTACGCGGTGAACAGGGCGTTCCCGAAGGACCTCGAGGAGATCGACGGCGTGCCCGCGCACCGGTCCGTGCGCGAGATCGAGGAGCAGGTCGACCTCGCGGTCGTCACCGTCCCCGCCGAGCATGTGCCCGACGTCGTCGCCGAGTGCGGTGAGCACGGCGTCCAGGGACTGGTCGTCCTCTCCGCCGGATAAGCCGAGAGCGGCCCCGAAGGACGCGAGCGGCAGCGCGCCCTCGTCCGGCAGGCGCGCAGCTACGGCATGCGGATCATCGGCCCCAACGCCTTCGGCGTCATCAACACCTCCGACCAGGTCCGGCTGAACGCCTCCCTCGCCCCCGAGATGCCCCGCCCCGGCCGGATCGGGCTGTTCGCCCAGTCCGGTGCCATCGGCATCGCGCTGCTCTCCCGGCTGCACCGCCGCGGCGGCGGCGTCACCGGGGTCACCGGCGTGTCCACGTTCGTCTCCTCCGGCAACCGCGCCGACGTCAGCGGCAACGACGTCCTCCAGTACTGGTACGACGACCCCGACACCGATGTCGCCCTCATGTACCTGGAGTCCATCGGCAACCCCCGCAAGTTCACCCGTCTCGCCCGGCGCACGGCGGCGGCCAAGCCGCTGGTCGTGGTCCAGGGCGCCCGCCACGGCGGCGCCGCTCCCCAGGGCCACACCGTCCGCGTCACACGGCTGCCGCACGCCACCGTGTCCGCGCTGCTGCGCCAGGCCGGTGTGATCCGCGTCGACACCATCACCGAGCTGGTCGACGCGGGGCTGCTGCTCGCCCGCCAGCCGTTGCCGGCCGGCCCCCGGGTGGCGATCCTCGGCAACTCCGAGTCGCTGGGCCTGCTCACGTACGACGCCTGCCTCGCGGAGGGGCTGCGCCCCCTGCCGCCGCTCGACCTGACGACCGCGGCGTCCGCCGCCGACTTCCACGCCGCCCTGTCCCACGCGCTCGCCGACGACACCTGTGACGCCGTCGTGGTCACCGCGATCCCGGGGATCGGCGACGCCTCGACCCGGGACGCCGAGCTCGCCGAAGCCCTGCGGTCGGCGGCCGAGCGGGTGCCGGGCAAGCCGGTCCTGGTCGTCCACGTCGAGCTGGGCGGACTGGCCGAGGCCCTGTCGGCCGCCGCCAGCACCGCACCCCGGACCGGCGCCACGGCCCGCGGCACCCTGCCCCGCCCCCACCCCGTCCGCCCCCTCGACTTCCCGGCCGACCCGCAGCCCGGACCGGACGGCGACGGTGACGCCGCACCCCGTCTCATCCCCGCCTACCCGGCCGCCGAACGAGCCGTCCGCGCACTCGGCGAAGCCGTCAAGTACGCCCAGTGGCGGCGCGAGGCCGCCGAACCCGGCCGTGTCCCCGAGTACGACGACATCGACGAGAAGGGCGCCGCCCGGCTGATCGACCGGCTGCTCGCCCGCGGCCAGGGCCTCACGCTCGGCACCGACGACACCTGCGAGCTGCTCGGCACCTACGGCGTCCGGGTGCACCGCGCGCTGCACGCGCCCACCGCCGACGCCGCCGTGGAGGCCGCCGAGACGCTCGGCTACCCCGTCGCGCTCAAGGCCACCGCGCCCCATCTGCGGCACCGCGCCGACCTCGGCGGCGTCCGGCTCGACCTCGCGGACGAGGAGCAACTGCGGCGGGCGTACACCGAGTTGGCCGAGCTGTTCGGCAAGCCGGAGGAGCTCAGGCCGGTCGTGCAGCGCATGGCGCCACGCGGCGTCGACACCGTCGTACGCGCCGTGATCGACCCGGCGGCCGGTGCCGTGCTGTCCTTCGGGCTCGCCGGTGCCGCCTCCCAGCTGCTCGGGGACATGGCGCACCGCCTGGTCCCGGTCACCGACCGCGATGCCGCCTCGCTGGTCCGCGCCATCCGGACCGCCCCGCTGCTGTTCGGCTGGCGGGGCTCCGCACCCGTCGACACCCCGGCCCTGGAGGAGCTGCTGCTGCGGGTGTCACGGCTGGTCCACGACCACCCCGAGGTCGTCGCCATCACCCTGGAACCGGTGGTCGTCGCCGGGCACGGCCTCAGCGTGCTCGGGGCCTCCGTGCGGCTGGCGCCGCCGCCCGCCCGCGACGACCTCGGGCCGCGGACCCTGCCCGCCTACTGAGCACCTTGACCGGTGCCTCGCAGTCAGTGCACCCCCGTAGGATGGCGTCATGGCCAAGACCAGTACGACGACCCAGGGGCTGCGTGCGGCGATCGAGCGCAGCGGCTACTACCCGGCCCTCGTGGCCGAGGCGGTGGAGGCCGCCGTGGGCGGCGAGCCCATCCGGTCGTACCTGGTCCACCAGGAGACGACGTTCGACCAGAACGAGGTGCGCCGGCATGTGACCGTGCTCGTCCTCACCCACAACCGCTTCATCGTCAGCCACACCGACGAGCAGGCCGCCGACAGCACCTCCCCGACGCCGTACGCCACGACGTCCACCGAGTCGGTCAAGCTCGGCCGGATCTCGTCGGTCGTCGTCAGCCGTGTCGTCGCCAACCCGGAGCAGTACACGCCGGGCACCCTGCCCCGCGAGATCGTCCTCACCATCGGGTGGGGCGCGGTCTCCCGGATCGACCTGGAGCCCGCCGCCTGCGGCGACCCCAACTGCGAGGCCGACCACGGCTACACGGGCAGCTCGACGGCGGACGACCTCAGCCTGCGCGTCAGCGAGGCCGGTGACGGTCCGGAGACCGTCCGCCAGGCCCTTCTCTTCGCCCAGTCGCTCTCCGAGGCGACCGCGGACGTCGCCCGCTGATGGTCCACACCGCCGCCTGGGACGCCCACCCGGAACCCCTCGCCGTCGCCTCCGCCCCCGCCCCCCAGTACGGCGGCGGATCCCTCGCCGACCTGCTGCCCACGCTGGCCGCGGGCATGGGCGTACCGGACATGACGGCCGCGATCACCGAGCTGTCCGCCGCCGACCGCAACTGCGTGTTCCTGATCGACGGGCTCGGCTGGGAGCAGCTGCGGGCGCACCCCGACGAGGCGCCCTTCATGACGTCGCTCCTCGCCGGCTCCCGAGGCGGCAGCGGGAACCCCATCACCGCGGGCTTCCCGGCGACCACGGCGACGTCGCTCGCCTCCGTCGGCACCGGCAAGCCGCCCGGCGTCCACGGCCTGCCCGGCTACACCGTGCGCAACCCCGACACCGGCGAGCTGATGAACCAGCTCCGCTGGAACCCGTGGACGCCGCCGCAGATCTGGCAGCCGTACCCCACCGTCTTCGAGCTGGCGCACCGCGCGGGCGTGCACGCCGCGCAGGTCTCGTCCCCCACCTTCGAGAACACCCCGCTCACCAGGGTCGCCCTCAGCGGCGGCCGCTTCCTCGGGCGCCTGGCCGGCGAGGAGCGCGTCGACCTGGCCGCCGAGCAGCTCGCGGCGGGCGACCGCTCCCTGGTCTACACGTACTACGCCGAGCTCGACGGCGCCGGACACCGCTACGGCGTCGACTCCGACACCTGGCGCGGCCAGCTCATGTACGTCGACCGGCTCGTCCAGCGCCTGGCCGAACAGCTCCCGCCGCGCACCGCGCTCTACGTCACCGCCGACCACGGCATGATCGACGTGCCCTTCGACGAGGACCACCGCATCGACTTCGACGCGGACTGGGAGCTCCGGGCCGGGGTCGCCCTGCTGGGCGGCGAGGGCCGAGCGCGGCACGTGTACGCGGTGCCCGGTGCCGCGCAGGACGTCCTGACCTGCTGGCGCGAGGTGCTGGGGGAGCAGTTCTGGGTGGCGTCGCGGGACGAGGCGATCGAGGCGGGCTGGTTCGGCCCGAAGATCGACGAGCGGGTGCACGGCCGCCTCGGCGACGTGATCGCGGCCGCGCGGGACGACGTCCTGATCATCGCGTCCGAACGGGAGCCCAAGGAGTCGGCGATGGTCGGCAATCACGGCTCGATGACCCCCGCCGAGCAGTTGGTCCCCCTGCTCGAAGTACGCTCCTGAAGCCCCGCACCCCTTGATGGCTCCCTCACCGAAAGGCGCTCGACCCCACATGCCCGAGCTGGTGTTCTTCTCCGGAACCATGGACTGCGGGAAGTCGACGCTGGCTCTCCAGATCGAGCACAACCGTTCGGCACAGGGCCTGGCCGGCATCATCTTCACGCGTGACGACCGCGCGGGCGAGGGCAAGCTGTCCTCCCGGCTCGGCCTGGTCACCGACGCGGTGGAGGTCGAGGACGGCGCCGACCTGTACGCCTATGTCGTCGACCACCTCTCCCGGGGCGGCCGCGCCGACTACGTCATCGCCGACGAGGCGCAGTTCCTCGCCCCGGAGCAGATAGACCAACTCGCCCGCATCGTCGACGACCTGGGCCTCGACGTCTTCGCCTTCGGCATCACGACCGACTTCCGCACCAAGCTCTTCCCCGGCTCCCAGCGCCTGGTCGAACTGGCCGACCGCGTCGAGGTCCTCCAGGTCGAGGCCCTGTGCTGGTGCGGCGCCCGCGCCACGCACAACGCCCGCACGATCGGCGGCGAGATGGTCGTCGAGGGCGCCCAGGTCGTCGTCGGCGACGTCAACCAGTCCGACGCCATCGGCTACGAGGTCCTGTGCCGCCGCCACCACCGCCGCCGCATGACGGCGGCGACGGCCCGCGCGGCGGCCCTGTCACCGGACGTCCTGCCGGTGACGGCGACATGAGCGCCGGCCGGCGCCTGCCGACCGCCTTGACGGCGGTGGCCGCACTGGCCTTGCTGTCCGGCTGCGCGTCCGGCGACGACCAGCCCGCGTCATCCAGCTCCTCGGCATCGGCAGACGGGGCTCGCGCCGCTGTCGTGGCGTACGTCGACGCCCTGAACTCCCGTAGCGTCGCCCGGCTGATCGACGTCGGGGGCGTGGAGGACGAGACGTGGTCCAGGCGGGAGGCCGAACGGATCCTCGCGGACCGGGGCGGACGAGGATGGCGGATCGAGGGCGTGCGGGTCGACCTCGACATGGGCCCGGACACCGGCTCGGCCCGCCTCGAAGCCGAGGACAAGGCGGGTCGCCCCCTGCGGGACACCTTCACGGTGCTACGGGAGGACGGCGCCTGGCGTCTCGCCTTCTTCACCCAGCAGCCCGCGGAGTCCGGCAAGGAGTCGACCTCCACCGACAGTCCGGGTACCTGAGCGCTCAGCCGCTGAGGTTCAGCAGCAGTTCGCCGAGCTCCTTCGGCATGGTGATCATGCAGTCGTGGCCGGTGGGCAGTTCGTGGACCCGGGACGGGGAACCGTTCGGCTGGGTCGCCGGGACCCGGCGGCGGGTGATGCCCTCCGGTGCCGGGCCGACGCAGTGGACGTGTGTACGGGGGATGCGGTGCGCCGCAGGGTTGTCCAGGCGGGCCGGCTGCTGGAGGCACCGCACAGGATGGTCGGAGAGAGTGGCGCGCAGCCAGGCCACGTCCGACGGGTCCGTCACACCGAACAGCCCGAACGGCGGCGGGAGTTCCGGCAGCGGAGGGATGCGCCACGGGGTGTCCGAGGCCGCGGCCAGGTCGATCAGCTGCTGCGTGATGGGCTGTACGTCGACAGCGGATTCGCCGTGCTCCGGAACCATCGCGTCCAGGTACACAAGATGCGCGATCCGCTCCGGGACGTCATTGGCCACGGACGCGACGACCAGCCCCGCGTAACTGTGGCCGACCAGCACGACATCGGTCAGATCCTCGTCCTTGATCAGCCGCACGACGTCCTCGACATGCGTCTCCAGGCCGACCTCCGGCCCGAGCAGGTGCGCCTTGTCGCCGTAGCCGGTCAGGGAGGGGTGCAGAACGCGGTGACCGGCCGCCTGCAGCAGCGGGGCCAGCCGGTTCCAGGCGCGGCCGTCGTGCCAGGCGCCATGGACAAGTAGGTAAGTCGACACAGGGGGACCTCTCAGCAGAGCACGGGGGAAGAGCGGTTCCCTTTCGTACCTCGGTACGCTTCGGGAACCGCCCCTTCATCGTGATGCACCCGCCTGACCTGGGGCAATAAGGCACATTTCGGTGACCCGGTTCCCTGGAGGTAACCATGACCGCAGAAAACCCGTGCCGGACCAGCGACGTACTCGGCATCGTCGGCGACAAGTGGTCCCTGCTGGTCGTCCGCAACCTCAGCCAGGGCCCGCGCCGCTTCACCGAACTCAAGCGCGCCACCACCGGCATCAGCCAGCGCATGCTGACCGTCACCCTGCGCAGCCTGGAACGCGACGGCATCCTCACACGCACGGTCCGCAACGTCATGCCCCCGCACGTCAGTTACGAACTCACCCCCATGGGAGCCACCCTCCGCGAGGCCACCGCACCCCTACTGGAGTGGAGCACCCGCCACCTCGACGCCATCGAGACGGCCCGCGCCACGTACGACGAACGCACGGACTCGCCCTCGCTCTAAGGGTGTTCGGGTGAGTCGGTCCCGTTGTCAGACCTGGCTGCGATGCTTCGGGGATGGCGATGACCGTGCAGCTGACGATCGACTGTTCCGACCCGCAGCGGATGGTGGCCTTCTGGGCCGAGGCTCTGGGATATGTGCCGGAGCCTCCGCCGGAGGGGCATGCCACCTGGCGTGCCTATTGGGCGGCGATGGGGGTGCCCGATGAGGAACTGCCGTCCGGTGCCGGGGATGTTCCGGAGTCGATCGTCGATCCGGCGGGGCGCGGGCCGAGGGTGTGGTTCCAGCAGGTCCCGGAGCCCAAGAGCGTCAAGAACCGGTGGCACTTCGACCTGAAGGTCGGTGGGGGGCGTGACGTCCCGCTCGACCTACGTGCCCAGCGGGTGCGGGCCACGGTGGAACGACTCGTGAAAGCCGGTGCCACCGTGGTGCGTGTCAAGGACGAGCCCGACGCCGGGTTCTACGCCACCGCCATGCAGGACCCCGAGGGGAACGAGTTCGACGTCGTCTGAATGCCCCCGTGCTTACCCGTGGCGGCGGCGCAGGCCCTCTGCCAGGGGGGCCTTGGCGAAGGCGCCTGCCGCTACCCGTGCTGCCACCGTGCGGCGGACGATGCGGTCGGCCAGGGCTGGGGCGTGCCGGGACAGGGCCATCTCCGCTCGGCCGCGTCGCGTCGTCGCCACGTCGCGTGGGGCGCGGCGGGCGGTGACCGCGTCGATCACCGCGGACACCACGCCCTCCAGCGGTTCCGGCCGGGACACCCCGTCCAGGGAGAGGCCCGCCTCGCGTGTGCTGTCGTGGATCGGGCTGCGCACCATGCTGGGATAGACGGTCGTCACGCCGACATGAGTGCCGACCTCCAGTCGCAGCGTGTCCGCGTACGCGGCCAGCGCTCGCTTGGAGACTCCGTAGGCGGCGGCCAGGGGCAGGGGCAGCAGCGCCATGCGCGAGGCTATGAACACGACCCGGCCGCGCGAGCGTTCGAGGTGGGGGAGGGCCGTCGCCGTCACGTCCCAGGCGCCCAGCAGATTGAGGTTCAGCTGTGCGTGGACCTCCGCGGACGGGCGCAGTTCGGCGGGGGCCGGTCCGCCGCGGCCCGCGTTGTTGACCAGGACGTCCACGCCCCCGCCCAGCAGCCGTACCGCCTCCTCCACGCCCTTGGTCACCGACTCCGGGTCGGTCAGGTCGCAGGCCACGACCGGTACCGGCGCCGATGGGTCGGCGTGCAGGTCCAGGCCCACCACCCGGGCGCCGAGTCCGGTGAAGCGGGCGCCGAGTGCCCGGCCGAAAGTGCCCGCCGCGCCCGTGACGATCACCCGTCGTCCCGCCAGCGGGGTCTCGGTCGTCACGGCTTCCAGGTCCCGCGCCACCTGGCGCAGATACCGGTCGACGTCGATCCGCATGTGCGGTCGCCGGTCGCCCCAGCGTTCCCGCGCCGACTGCAGCTCCCCGCCGACCGACGCCAGCATCCGGTCCCGCGACGGCCTGGGCAGCCGTCCCGTCAGGTGGGCGGCGAGCAGCCGGCTCTGCGCCTCCACCACCGGCAGCGCCGACCCCGTCGACTGCATCAGCCCGACGAAGGACAGGGCGTCCTCGTCCAGCGGGAACACATGCCGGTAGAGCGGAAGGCGAGCCGGGTCGGGGACCAGCGCCGGGTCGAGGAACGGCACGGTCGCCCGGTACCCGGTGCACCACAGCACATGGTCCACCTCGTCCTCGCGCCCGTCCGTGAACCGCACCCGGCGCCCCTCGAACCCCTCGACACCCGCCCGCACGCCGATCCGCCCGGCCCGCACCAGCGCGGGGACCGTGTCGCTCAGCGTCGGGTGGTCCTGGAGCACACCCTCGGGGGACGGCGGCAGCGCCGGGCCCTCCGTGCCCCGCGCCGCAAGCCGCAGCATCCCCTGGGAGATGCGCTGGCGCAGCCGCCACGGCAGGACGGCCGCCAGCGCGCCGTTCCACTGGTCGGTCGGGCGTCCGAACAGCCGCTTCGGCAGCACCCACACGCCCCGCCGGGCCGAGATCAGCACCTCGTCGGCCTGTCCGACCAACTCCGTGGCGATGTCCATCGCGGAGTTGCCGGTGCCGACGACGAGCACGCGTCGGCCCGCGAACTCGGACGGTTCGCGGTAGGAGTGCGCGTGCGAGGTGGTGCCCTCGAACGTGCCGGGGTACGGCGGTTCGGGCAGGCGCGGGGTGTGGTTGTGGCCGTTGGCGACCACGAGGTGCGCGACCGTCTCCTCGTACGGGCCCTCGGGACCGGTCAGTTCGAGCAGCCAGCCGTCCTCGGTGCGCCGGGCGGCGACCAGCTCCGTGCCGGTGCGGAAGTGCCGGGTCACGCCGAAGCGTTCGGCGTAGTCCTGGACGTATGACAGGAGTTGGGCGCGGGACGGGTAGTCCGGCCACTCCTCGGGCATCGGGTGGTCGCTGAACTCCGTGCGCGGCTTGGACGTGTTGAGCCGCAGACCCTCGTAGGCCGCGGTGTCCGGGGACAGCCGCCACAATCCGCCCAGCTCGTCGGCGCGTTCGACGCCGAACACCTCGACGCCCGCCTGGAGCAGCGCCTTCACGGCCGCGATCCCCGCTATGCCGCCGCCCACGACGGCCACCCGTCCCGGTCCCGCCGTGCCCAGCCCTGCGCCCATCGCGCCCGCGCCCTTCCCGGGACGTACAGCCGTCCCGTGCGGCTGTCCCGTGGAGTTGTTCCCGAAGTTATTCCAACGTGCGATGGATTATTACGTCAGGTCCGTCGCCGGCACCAGACCCCGGCCCGTACAGGGCGTCGAGGAAGCGGCGCACCCAGAGGCGGAACTCGTACCGCTCGCGCTCCCGGTCGGCGGGGGACGCGGCGGCCAGCGCGGTGACATGACCGTGCGCCGCCCACACCAGGCTGCGCACCGTGACGTGCGGCGTGGTCTCCCGTACCGTCCCCGCCTGCGCGGCCTCCAGCAGCGCCCGCTCCACCTCGCCGTACAGCGGCAGCGCGTACGCCTCGTCCAGGCCCGCCCCGCGCGTGGGGTCCAGCCAGCGGCGCAGCCACAGGAACGTCGTGTGCGGATGCTCCTCCAGGAAGTCCACGAAGCCGTCCGCGAGCGCCCGCAGCGCCGCCGCCAACGGCTCCCCGCCGGTCGTCGCGGCCTCCCGGAGGCCCGCCACCAGCGGGGCCAGCGCCTCCCGCTCGGCCGCGTGCACCCGCTCGAAACAGGCGTCGTACAGCGCCTCCTTGGCGGGGAAGTGATGGTGCAGGCTCGACACGTCGATGCCGACCCGCGCCGCGATGTCGCGCAGCGAGGTCCCCTCCGGGCCGCGCGCGGCGAACAGTTCCGTCGCCTCCCGCAGGATCAGCTCACGGGTGGACGGCCCGTCCCGCTCCGCCCGGCGGGGCCGGCCGGGACCGCGCCGAGTAGGCCGCTCGTCGGGGGGTGTCTCGCTGCTCTTCCTCATCCGGCACAGTCTGGCTAGGATCCGCAGACCTCGCAATCCAACACCTGAGGGATTCATGAACGCCGCCACAGGATCCGAAGCCCCTCTCCCCGGACACCCCGCCCCCGCCGCCGTGCCGGACCCCGGGGACGGCGCGGACGTGCCCCGCCCCGCCCTCGTGCGCTACGCGCTCGGCTCGGCCGGCATGGGCGTCTACGTCACCGTCCCCGGCCTGCTGCTCCTGTACTTCCTCACCGACACCCTCGGGGTCACCCCCTGGCTGGCCGGTCTGGCGCTGCTCGTCCCCAAGGCCGTGGACATCGTTCTGCACCCGTTCGTCGGCTCCCTCTCCGACCGTGAACGTGCCCGCCGGGGGACCAGGTTGCGGCTGCTGACGGCGGGCTGCGCCCTCGCGCCCGCGTTCGTCGCCCTGTTCGCCGTACCCGGCCCGGTGGCCGACCGTCCGTGGGCCGCCGCGCTCTGGGTCGCCGGCTGGTTCGTCGTCGCCAACGCCCTGTTCGCCGCGTACCAGGTGCCGTATCTCGCCACCCCCACCGACATGGAGATCGGCTACCACGGCCGCACCCGGGTGCTGTCCTTCCGGATGGTCGTCCTCACCGTCGGCATCCTCGTCGGCGGCGCGCTGGCCCCGCTGCTCGCGGGGGAGGGCGACTCGGTCGGCCGGTACGTCGTCATGGCCCTCGTCCTCGGCGCTTTCACCGTCGTCTTCCAGTACGTCGGCATCGGCGGCGTCCGCGACCTCCTGCCCGCGCAGGACCCGACCGGGAAGACCGTGGACCGGCACGGCCCCGCCCTCACCCACGTACGGGACGTCCTGCGCCGCAACCGGCCCTTCCGCGTGCTGGTCTCCTGCTACCTCCTCGTCTCCACCACGACCCACCTCGTCCTCGCCGGACTGCCCTACTACGCACGCCACGAACTCGACCGCCCCGGCTTCACCACCGTCCTCATGGCCGCGTTCGTCGCACCCGCCCTGCTGACCACGCCCCTGTGGTTCCGTCTCTCCCGGAGCTGGGGCAAACAGCGCTGCCTGCTGCTGTGCCAGGGCTTCTTCGCCGCCGGGGCGCTCGGCCTCGCGGCAGGGAAGGCGGTAGGGCTGGTCGTCCCCGTGCTGTGCACGCTCGTCCTCGGCGTGTGCTTCGCGGGACTTCAGCTCTTCCCGTTCTCGATGGTCCCGGACACGGTCCGCGCGGCCGACGGCGACGAGACCGGACGCACCGGCGCCTACACCGGCGTGTGGACCGCGACGGAGGCGACGGGCGCGGCGGCCGGTCCCTACCTCTACTCGGCGGCGCTCGCCCTCGGCGGCTACGCGGCCGCGCGGGCCGGCGAGGAGGTCACCCAGTCGGGCGGCGCGCACACCGCCATCCTGCTCGGCTTCACGCTCCTTCCCGCCCTCCTCATGGCGGCGGCGCTCGCGGTCCAGTCCCGCTACCGCCTCGACGCCCGCTTCACGGCGCCCCGCTAAGAGCCGCGCATGTCACGGAGCCCCGCTCACCGAAAGCCGTCAACTCGCCGCCCCCACCACCGCGAACCGCGCCCCCTCCGGATCGGTCACCGTGGCCACCCGGCCGTGCGCGGTGTCATGGGGCGCGACCAACGGCCTTCCCCCGAGCCCGACGACCCGGTCCACGGCGGCGTCGGTGTCCGGCACGGTGAAGTACGTCAGCCAGTGCGCGCCCCGGTCCCGGGGAAGCGCGGCACCGTCTCCGTGGATGTCCGCGACCGGGCGGCCGTCGACGAGCAGGGTGACGTGGTCGGGGTCGTCGGCGCCGGCCGGCTCCTCCTCGTAACCGAACACGGTGGCGTAGAACTTGGCGATGTTCTCGGACTCGTAGGTCCGCAGTTCGTTCCAGGCGGGGGTCCCGGGGACGCCGGAGACGGCCGTCCCCAGGTGGGCGGGGGCCTGCCAGACGCCGAAGACGGCCCCGGCGGGGTCGGAGCAGATCGCCATGCGGCCGGCCTCACCGGCGTCCAGCGGCCCCACACCCACCGTGCCGCCGCACAGCCGTACCGTCTCGGCGGTCGCGTCGACGTCGTGCGAGGCGAGATAGGGCGTCCAGGCGATCGGCAGATCACGGTCGGGCGGCAACTGGCCGATACCGGCCACCTCGCGCCCGTCGAGCAGCGCCCGCAGATACGGTCCGAGTTGCTGGGGGCCGGGCCGGAACTCCCAGCCGAACAGCGCTCCGTAGAACTCCTGGGTGGCGTCCGGTGCGTGTGCCATCAAGCTCACCCAGCAGGGCGTGCCGGGCGCGTGCCGGGCGTGCGTCGCGCCGTTCGGGCCGGCCGACCCCCGTGCCTCGGTCATCGTCACTCTCTCCTCGGCCGCTGGCACCGGCCGTGTCGCTTCCGCTGTCCGGACCCCCGAGCCGATGCTCGCACCACCGCGGCCGCGCGTGTCGCGGGCGCGCCGCCGCACGGCGGCCGGCGCGCGGAGGGTGCCCGGTGTGCGCTGTACCGTCCGTGCCGTGCGATGGCCGACGGATGTCGATCGGCTGTACAGCATGTGCCCGATCCCGTACGCCTCGTGATCGGGCCTGTCCGGCGGGCAGATTAACCGGCGTGAGCCGTCACGGCCACCCTGTGCGCGAGGATGGGGGCATGAACGCCATCATCACCGCATCCGATCTGGCCACTGCGCTGGTGGGGGACGCCCCGCCGGTGCTGCTGGACGTCCGCTGGCAGTTGACGCTCGCCACGGCGAACGGCGAACCGCCGTTCGACGGCCGGGCGGAGTACGCGGCCGGGCACATCCCCGGCGCGGTCTACGTCGACCTGGACCGGGAGTTGGCCTCCGCGCCCGGCCCGCGCGGCCGTCACCCGCTGCCGGACCTGGCCGATTTCGGCCGGGCGATGCGGCGGGCGGGCGTGTCGGCGGCGCGTCCCGTCGTCGTGTACGACGGCGGGCAGGGCTGGGCGGCGGCCCGCGCCTGGTGGCTGCTGCGCTGGAGCGGACACCCCGATGTGCGGGTCCTCGACGGCGGGCTGCCGGCCTGGCAGGGGCCGCTCGAGACGGCCGTACCGGCCCCGGTGGAGGGCGACTTCGAGCCGGTGCCGTCGCCGACGGGCTTGCTCGACGCCGACGGCGCGGCGGCTCTCGCGCGGTCGGGTGTGCTGCTGGACGCGCGGGCGGGGGAGCGGTACCGCGGCGAGGTCGAGCCGATCGACCCGGTCGGCGGGCACATCCCGGGTGCGGTGTCCGCGCCGACGAGCGAGAACGTGGGCCCGGACGGCCGCTTCCTGCCCGCCGGTGAACTCGCCGCGCGCTTCAAGGAGCTGGGCGCGGTCGAGGGCACGGATGTCGGCGTGTACTGCGGCTCGGGCGTGTCGGCGGCCCATGAGGCGCTGGCTCTCGCCGTGGCCGGCATCCCGGCGGCCCTGTACGTCGGTTCGTGGTCGGAGTGGTCGTCGGACCCGAACCGGCCGGTGGCCGTGGGCCCGGACCCCCTGTAGCGGCACGGGGAGAAGGCCTGACCCCTAGTAGCGGCATGGGGAAGGGCCGCGTCCGTCCGACGCGGCCCTCCCCGAACGCTCAGCGAGACACGAGTACCCGCCCGCTACTCCTGCTTCTTCCTCCGGGTGCCGAACACGATCTCGTCCCAGCTGGGCACGGCGGCCCGGCGGCCCGGGCGGACACCGTCCGCCTCGGCCTGACGGTCCGTGGCCCCGATGAGACGGTCACGATGGCTGCCGACGGAGCGCGGCATGAGGACGTCCGCGTACGCGGACCCGGCCGACGCGGCGGGCGCCGGGGGCTCCTCGGCGGCCGGCTCGACCACCGGCTCCTCCGGGTCGGGCTCGATGGGCCGCTCCGGGACCACCAGGTCGCCGCGGAAACTCGGCACCGCCTCCAGCAGGCTGGTCAGCGAGTCCCGCTCCTCCGTCATCTCCTCGGCCGGCTCGGACGCCTGCGCGGGCAGGCTCGGCCGCTCCAGCGCACGGTCCAACGCGCGGTCCAGCGACCGGTCCGAACGCTCCCGCGGCAGCCGGGCGATACGCGGCACGAACGGGAAGCTCGGCTCGGGCGCGGCGAGGTCGTCGGACTCGCCGATCAGCGAGCGCGCCTCGTCGTCGACGGCCTGCACGAGCCGCCGGGGCGGGTCGTACGTCCAGCTCGCCGAGTGCGGTTCGCCCGCCACCAGGTAGACCAGCAGCACTTCCCAGGTGCCGTCGTCGCGGCGCCACGAGTCCCACTGCACGGTGTCCTTGTCGGCGCCGCGCAGCAGCAGCCGCTCCTGGACGGCCTCGCCGAGCTGCGGACCGGCGGCGTTCTCACCGGGGCGGCGGACGGGCGTCTTGCGGGCGCGCTCGGCCATGAAGGCGCGCTCGGCGAGCACGGGGCCCTCGAAGCGCCGTACACGGTCGACGGGGATGCCGGCGAGCTGGGCGACCTCTTCCGCGGTCGCACCGGCTCGTATACGCGCCTGGATGTCACGCGGGCGGAGATGGCTCTCCACCTCGATCTCGATCTGGCCGAGGCGGGGACGGTCGCCGCGCACGGCGGCGCGCAGGCGTTCGTCGATCGGAAGGGTGTACTCCGTCGCGTCGGCAGCCTTCAGCACCAGCCGTGTGCCGTCATTGGAGACGGCCACGACACGCAGTTCGGGCATGGGGACCTCCCGGGTGGTGCCTGCCGACGTCACGTGCGTCGCTGCTTCCGCTAGTCGAGTGTGGCCTGCCCGGGTGCAGCCTGCCACAACCTTGCCGAGTTGCCCGGCGTGTCGGGCCGGGGCCCTGGATCGCCGTTATGGCACGGTTACCTATTCGCAACGCTAAGTGACCAACTCCGTCACCCTGTGCAACTAGCCCCCTCCCGGCGGTCCTTGAAGGCCACGGACGCCCAGGCGGGAGACCGGACCCAGGGCTCGCAACAGTACTCCATTTGGGCCACGTGCGTGGATTGGCACGCCGCCCAAGTTCTGGCAAGAAGCCCGGATCGGCCGTCCGTTGAGCGGTTCGTGGATCTTGCGCGTGGCGTACTTCACGCAATGCGCAGAAACGGAGCGAATGGCTTTCGGCCGTACTGACGCACCAGGGTCAGGTACCCAACACCCGCCGCAGGTAGTCGTTCTGAAAGAGGCGATCGGGGTCCAGGCGGTCGCGCAGCGCGATGAACTCGCCGAAGCGCGGGTAGACCTTCGCGAAGTACTCGGCGTCCCGGGTGTGCACCTTGCCCCAGTGCGGGCGCCCCTCGTGCGCGGTGAAGATCCGCTCGGCCGCGGTGAAGTACCGCTGGTACGGCGTGCCCTTGGCCATGTGCACCGCCACATACGCGCTGTCGCGGCCGGACGCCGTGGACAGCGTGATGTCGTCGGCCGGCGCCGTGCGCACCTCGACGGGGAAGCTGATCCGCATCCCCGAGCCGTCGACCATGGCCTTCAGTTCGCGCAGCGTCTCCACGACGGCCGTGCGCGGGACGGCGTACTCCATCTCCACGAAGCGGACCCGGCGCGGCGATGTGAAGACCTTGTAGGGGATGTCCGTGTACGTCCGTGCCGACAGGGCCGTACTGGAGATCCGGGCGATCGCGGGGATCGTGGCGGGCACCGCGCGGCCCGCCCACTGGGCCGCCTGGAAGACGCCGTTGGAGAGGAACTCGTCCTCGAACCAGCCCTTCAGCCGGGACACCGGCTGCTCGGGGCCCGCGCTGCGGTTGTTGCGCTTGGTGTTGGTGTTGCCGGTGTGAGGGAACCAGTAGAACTCGAAGTGCTCGTTCTCGGCCCACAGTTCGTCGAACTCGGCGAGCACCCGGTCGAACGGCATGGGCTCCTCGCGCGCCTGGAGCAGGAAGACCGGTTCCACGGCGAACGTGATCGCGGTGACGACGCCGAGCGCGCCGAGGCCGATCCGGGCCGCCGCGAAGACGTCCGGGTTCTCGGTCGCGGAGCAGGTCAGGACCGAGCCGTCGGCCGTGACCAGTTCCAGTCCCTTGATCTGGGCGGCGATCGAACCCGACTCGCGGCCGGTGCCATGGGTGCCGGTGCTGGTGGCGCCGGAGACCGTCTGCTCCATGATGTCGCCCATGTTGGCGAGGGACAGACCCTCGCGCGCCAGCGCCATGTTGAGCCGCTTGAGCGGGGTGCCGGCCTCCACGGTGACCGTCATGGCCTCGCGGTCGATACGGCGGATGCCGGTCAGCAGTTGCGGACGTATCAGCACGCCGTCGGTGGCCGCTATGGAGGTGAAGGAGTGGCCGCTGCCGACCGCCTTCACCTTCAGGCCGTCCTCGGCGGCCCGGCGTATCGCCCGCGACAGCTCCTCCACGGACGCCGGTTCGACCTCCCGCGCGGGCCGCGCCGCCACATTGCCGCCCCAGTTACGCCACGTGCCGTTCTTCGCGCTCGCCGTGCTGACCAACGGTGCCTCCCCGACGCGGCGCCGGCCTGCTGAGCCGGCGGTACCCCAGGAAACCGACCGCGACCGCGGCCGCCCCGGACACCGCCGGGACCACGTACCCGGCGTCCGCTCCGGCGGCGTCGATCACCCAGCCGGCCACGGACGAACCGAGCGCGACCCCGACCGCCAGCCCGGTGCTCACCCAGGTCATGCCCTCGGTCAGTTGCGCGCGTGGTACGTGCTGCTCGATCAGCGACATGGTGGTGATCATCGTGGGAGCGACGGCCATGCCGGCGACGAACAGCGCCACGGCCAGAAACGGCAGGTTCCCGACCAGTAGGAGGGGGATCATACTCACGGCCATCGCGCATATGCCCAGCAGCCAGCGAGGTTCGGGCGCCCCCTTGAAGCGCAGCAGCCCGAAGACCAGGCCCGCCCCGCAGGAGCCGGCCGCGTACAGCGCGAGGACCACGCTCGCGGCGCCCTTGTGCCCCTGCTCGTCGGCGAAGGCGACGGTGACCACGTCGACGGCGCCGAAGACGGCGCCCGTCGCCACGAAGGTGGCCACGAGGACCTGCAGCCCCGGCGCGGCGAGAGCGGTGCGCCCGCCCTGGCGCTCGCGCGGGTGCGGCGCGGGCTCGGTGACCCGCTGCGCGGTCAGCCAGAGGACGCCGACGGCGAGGAAGCAGCAGGCCAGGAGCGGCCCGGCCTCGGGGAACCACGCCGTGGACAGCCCGATGGAGATGATCGGCCCGAAGATGAAGCACACCTCGTCGATCACCGACTCGAACGAGTACGCGGTGTGCAGCTGTGGCGTCCCCCGGTACAGCGCCGCCCAGCGGGCCCGGACCATCGCGCCGACGCTGGGCACACAGCCGATGCCGACGCACGCGGCGAACAGCACCGGGTCCGGCCAGGCGTAGTGCGCCGCGAGCAGCAGCAGGGCGGCGGCGAGCAGCGAGACCAGGGTGGCCGGGCGCAGCACCCGCCGCTGCCCGTACCGGTCGACCAGCCGGGAGACCTGGGGCCCGGCCACGGCGGCGGAGAGCGCGATGGTCGCCGCCAGGGCGCCCGCCAGCCCGTACCGGCCGGTCAGCTGGGACACCATCGTCACCACGCCGATGCCCATCATCGACAGCGGCATCCGCCCGAGCAGGCCCGCGGCGGTGAAGCGCTTGCTGCCGGAAGCGGCGAACAGCGCGCGATAGGGGCTCGGCACGGCGGACTCCGGGCGGGCGGGAGCAGCGGACGGCGGCGGCTCGGCGGACGGAAAAGGCTCGACACGCTGTACGGACATCCGCCACCACGTGCGAGTTAGGTGACCCTAACGTACTCGTCCGGCTGATCAGGGCACCCGGTCGGCTGCCCCGCTGTCGGTACCGGATGACAGGATCGACCCATGCCAGACGTGCGTGATGCCAGCCCCTACGACGCCCTGCTCCTGCTCTCCTTCGGCGGCCCCGAGGGCCCGGACGACGTGATCCCCTTCCTGGAGAACGTCACCCGCGGCCGGGGCATCCCCAAGGAACGTCTGAAGGAGGTCGGCGAGCACTACTTCCGGTTCGGCGGCGTCAGCCCCATCAACGCGCAGAACCGCGCCCTGCTGGACGCCCTGCGCAAGGACTTCGCCGACCACGGACTGGACCTGCCCGTCTACTGGGGCAACCGCAACTGGGCCCCGTATCTGACGGACACCCTGCGCGAGATGGTCGCCGACGGCCACCGTCGCATCCTGGTCCTCGCCACCAGCGCCTACGCCTCCTACTCGGGCTGCCGCCAGTACCGGGAGAACCTCGCCGACGCGCTGGCCGCCCTGGAGGCGGAGGGCCTGGAGCTCCCGCGGATCGACAAGCTGCGGCACTACTTCAACCACCCCGGCTTCCTCGAGCCCATGATCGACGGCGTGCTCGCGTCGCTGGCCGACCTCCCCGAGGAGGCCCGCGCGGGCGCCCACATCGCCTTCTCGACCCACTCGATCCCGCTCTCCGCGGCCGACACCTCCGGCCCGGTCGAGGCCCACGGCGACGGCGGCGCGTACGTCACCCAGCACCTGGACGTCGCCCGCACGATCGCCGAGGCGGTCCGCGAGCGCACCGGCCGCGACCACCCCTGGCAGCTCGTCTACCAGTCGCGCTCCGGCGCCCCGCACATCCCGTGGCTGGAGCCCGACATCTGCGACCACCTGGAGGAGCGGCACGCGGCCGGCGTCCCGGCGGTCGTGATCGCCCCCATCGGCTTCGTCTCCGACCACATGGAGGTCCTGTACGACCTCGACACCGAGGCCGAGGCGAAGGCCGAGGAGCTGGGGCTGCCGATGCGGCGCTCGGCCACCGTCGGCGACGACCCGCGCTTCGCCGCCGCCGTGCGCGACCTCGTCCTGGAGCGGGCCGCCGTCGAGCGGGCCGAGGAGGTCAGGCCCTGCGCCCTCGGCAGCCTCGGCCCCAGCCACCAGGTGTGCCCGGTCGGCTGCTGCCCGGCCCGCACACCCCGGCCCGCGGCGGCCGGTGCCGACAGCCCCTACGCATGAGGAGCCCCGTGACCGACGCCCCGCCCTCGGACCTGCTCGCCCTGGCCCGCGAGGCCGCCCGCCGCGCCGGTGACCTGCTGCGCGACGGGCGCCCGGCCGACCTGGCCGTCGCGGCGACCAAGTCCAGCCCGATCGACGTGGTCACCGAGATGGACATCGCGGCGGAGAAGCTGATCACCGACGTGATCTCCGGCCGGCGCCCGCAGGACGGCTTCCTCGGCGAGGAGGGCGCCGCCACCGAGGGCACCAGCGGCGTCCGCTGGGTGATCGACCCCCTGGACGGCACGGTCAACTACCTCTACGGCCTGCCCACCTGGTCGGTGTCCATCGCCGCCGAGCGGGACGGCGAGACCGTGGCCGGGGTGGTCGCGGCGCCGATGCGCGGCGAGACGTACTACGCCGTGCGCGGCGGGGGCGCCTGGGCGACCGGCCCGTGGGAGGGCGAGCGCCGGCTCGCCTGCCGTCCCACGGCACCGCTCGACCAGGCCCTGGTGTCGACCGGCTTCAACTACGTGAGCGAGGTCCGCACCCATCAGGCCGAGGTGGCCCGGCGGCTGATCCCGCTGCTGCGGGACATCCGGCGCTCCGGCTCGGCCGCGATCGACCTGTGCGACCTCGCCGCGGGCCGCCTGGACGGCTACTACGAGCGCGGCCTGAACGCCTGGGACGTCGCGGCGGGCGACCTCATCGCCCGGGAGGCGGGCGCGGTGACCGGTGGCCGCCCCGGTGAGCGCCCCTCACGCGATCTGACGGTGGCCGCCACCCCCGGGGTCTTCGAGCCCCTCCAGCGCCTCCTGGAGGACTTCGGCGCCTGGCACGACTGAACGGTCGTCCGCACGCGCGAGGGCCCCGGTGCTGGATTCACCGGGGCCCTCGTGTGTAGCGCAAGCGGTCAGACGGTGGTCGCGCCGACCTCGACGCCGTGTTCGGCCGCGAGGCGGCGCAGGTCGTCGAGCTCGCCCTGCTCGACCTCGACGAGGAAGTCGTCGCCCTCGTCACGAGCCCGCGTCAGATCGGACTCGGTCGCCTTTATGCGCTGCAGAAGTCCTGCGGTGAAAGCGTCCATGCTGCGCCCCCTCGTCCTGGGTCGGTGGGTCGGTGGCACGGGGGTGTGCCGTCGGAAGGGGCGATCACGTCTCCAGTAGATGCCCAGCGCTGCCCGAGCCGGGCGGCGACGGTGCCGGACACCCACCACCACTCTGCGGAAGCGGATCATCCCGTACCGCACGTGGTGCGGCACAAGCAGAGCGTGATCGCGGGGTGTACATGCCGTCCTCCCCCTGCCGTCTTCCTCGGAAACCTCAACCCGCGCGGAAATTCCGGCATTCCCGCGCCGGCGCCCTTCGCCTGGGGTTTCCCGCCCGCCCCCGGCCCCCTCACCCGTCTTACCGCCGACTTATGGCCGAAAAGGGCAGGATGGAGGCCTACGGACCCGACCACACCCCTGCCCGCGCGCGCCGAGCGCGCTACGCGGGTGGACACAGGAAGGACAAGCGACGTGCGCGTACTCGTCGTCGAGGACGAGCAGCTGCTCGCCGATGCGGTGGCCACCGGACTGCGCCGGGAGGCCATGGCCGTCGACGTCGTGTACGACGGTGCGGCCGCCCTGGAGCGCATCGGCGTCAACGACTACGACGTGGTCGTCCTCGACCGCGACCTCCCCCTGGTGCACGGCGACGACGTCTGCCGCAAGATCGTCGAACTCGGCATGCCCACGCGCGTGCTGATGCTGACGGCCTCCGGCGACGTCAGCGACCGGGTCGAGGGCCTGGAGATCGGCGCCGACGACTACCTTCCCAAGCCCTTCGCCTTCAGCGAGCTGATCGCGCGCGTCCGGGCCCTCGGCCGCCGCACCAGCGTGCCGCTGCCGCCCGTCCTGGAGCGCGCCGGCATCAAGCTGGACCCCAACCGCCGCGAGGTCTTCCGCGACGGCAAGGAGGTGCAGCTCGCGCCGAAGGAGTTCGCCGTCCTGGAGGTGCTGATGCGCAGCGAGGGAGCCGTCGTCTCCGCCGAGCAGCTGCTGGAGAAGGCGTGGGACGAGAACACCGACCCGTTCACGAACGTCGTGCGGGTGACCGTCATGACCCTGCGCCGCAAACTCGGTGAGCCGCCGGTGATCGTCACCGTGCCCGGCTCCGGCTACCGGATCTGACCGGCGATGGCAGCGACACCCGCACCGCCCGCCACGCCCCCCAAGCCGACCTGGGACCCGCGCAAGCCGGACCAGCCCTTCCCCTGGCTGCGCCCGACGATCCGCATACGGCTCACCCTGCTGTACGGCGGCATGTTCCTGATCGCCGGCATCCTGCTGCTGTCGATCATCTATCTGCTGGCCGCCCAGGCGCTGCGCACCGGCAACGAACCGCTGTTCAAGATCGTCCAGTTCCAGAGCCTCAAGGTCACCAGCAACAACTGCCCGGGGATCGCCACCAGCGATCTGTCCCTCGCCGAGTTCAACGACGCGATCAACGCGTGCATGGACCACGAGCGCAAGGCCGCCCTGGACAACCTCCTCAGCCGCTCCCTGCTGGCCCTGCTGGGCCTCGCCGTGATCGCCTTCGCGTTCGGCTACGCCATGGCCGGCCGCGTCCTGTCGCCGCTCGGCCGGATCACCCGCACCGCGCGCGCGGTGGCCGGCTCGGACCTGTCCCGCCGGATCGAGCTGGACGGCCCGGACGACGAGCTCAAGGAACTCGCCGACACCTTCGACGAGATGCTGGAGCGGCTCCAGCGGGCCTTCACGGCCCAGCAGCGCTTCGTCGGCAACGCCTCGCACGAGCTGCGCACCCCGCTCGCGATCAACCGGACGCTCCTGGAGGTCCACCTCTCGGACCCGGGCGCCCCCGTGGAGCTCCAGCAGCTCGGCAAGACGCTGCTGGCCACCAACGAGCGCAGCGAACAGCTCGTGGAGGGCCTGCTGCTGCTCGCCCGCAGCGAGAACCAGATCATCGAGCGCAAGCCCGTGGACCTCGCGGAGGTGGCCGAGCAGGCCGTCGACCAGGTGCACACAGAGGCCGACGCCAAGGGCGTGACGATCCAGGGCGAGCGGAGACCCGCGGTCATACAGGGCAACGGCGTACTGCTGGAGCGGATCGCGCTGAACCTCGTGCAGAACGCCGTCCGGTACAACGTGCCGGAGGGCGGCTGGGTGGAGGTCACCACGGACGTCCAGCACGGGCAGGCGGTGCTCGTCGTGACGAACACCGGGCCGGTGGTGCCGGCGTACGAGATCGACAACCTCTTCGAGCCCTTCCGGCGGCTGCGCACCGAGCGCACCGGCAGCGACAAGGGCGTCGGCCTCGGACTGTCCATCGTGCGGTCCGTGGCCCGGGCGCACGGCGGCCATATCGCGGCCGAGCCGCGCGAAGGAGGTGGTCTCGTGATGCGGGTGACGTTCCCGGTCTGAGAGCATGTGGCCCGACACACGCCACTCCACGCACTTGTTCGCTTTGCGCGGAATTTTCACAACGCCGTGGAAGGGAACTCGTGTGTGATCGATCACAAGGGCGATTTTCCAGCCATCTACTGTCCGTGATCATGTGACCGGTCGGAAAGCCGGGAAAATCCGGGTTTTCGGGGGTCCTGATCACGGGAAGTACACGGTGAGATGCCTTTGAACTGCGGCATTCGGACCGTGTACGGTCCCGTTCGCCATCCAAGCCGATCACTCTTGAGGAGTCCGGTTGGGTGTCGATTGAGTAACAGACCTTGATGTGAGGCAAAATCTCCGCCTCGGGTCGGGCACAAGTCCGGCCTCTCACGCGTTACGTGCGCTGGAGACACCGCAGACACCCAGAGGGGGAGAGCGACATGGCAACGGATTACGACACCCCACGCAAGACCGACGACGACGTCGACTCGGACAGCCTTGAAGAGCTCAAGGCCAGGCGTAACGACAAGTCGACCTCCGCAGTGGACGTCGACGAGTTCGAGGCCGCGGAAGGCCTCGAACTGCCCGGCGCGGACCTCTCGAACGAAGAGCTGGCCGTCCGGGTGCTGCCCAAGCAGCAGGACGAGTTCACCTGCATGAGCTGCTTCCTGGTGCACCACCGCAGCCAGCTGGCCCGCGAGAAGAACGGCCAGCCGATCTGCCGCGACTGCGACTGAGGACGGGTCGGGCATGACCGGCTCGACCCCTCCTCGGAAGCGCCGCTTCCTTCGGGGAGCGGACCCCGGGCCGTCCGACGGTCCGCACGGCGCGCGTGACGACGAGCGGGGCTCACCCGACCAGGGAGCCTCGCTCGATTCGGCGTCCGACGTGGCTGTGCCCGCCCCGGTGCGGGCTCCCGCGACCCGGCGACGGGCCGCCGCGGTGCGCTCAAGGGCCGCACAGGGCGTCCGCAAGGGCGGCAGCCGCGCCAGAGCCGGCCTCGGGTACCTCGCCGACCGCATCATCGATTTCGCCCCGCGCATCCCCGTACGCGACCTCGCGACGCTGCGCCGCCAGTTCCCGGGCCTCGGGCCCGACCAGATCGCGGACAAGCTCGTGGCGGGCGCCGCGAACGCCAGCTCCACGGTCGGGGCGGGCGTCGGTGCCGCGGCGATGCTGCCGGTGCCGCCCGCGATGCCGACCGAACTGGCCGCCGAGATCACCGGCGTGGCCGCGATCGAGCTGAAGCTCATCGCCGAACTGCACGAGGTCTACGGCGTACGCCCGCCCGGCAACCTCCGGGAGCGCAGCACCGCGTATCTCTCCTCGTGGACCGAGGAACGCGGCATCGACCCCCTCAAGCCCGTGACGATCAACGCGGCGCTGGGCGGGCAGATGAAACGCGAACTGCGCCAGCAGATCATGAAGCGCATGGTGCGCAACCTGCCGAACCTGATGCCCTTCATGGTCGGCGCCGCCGTGGGCGCCTTCATGAACCGCCGGGACACCAGGAAACTCGCGGCGCGCATCCGCGCCGACCTGCGCAAGGTCCAGGTGCCCTGGGAGGAACTGGAGAAGCTGCCCCCGCTGGAGCGGCCGGAGCAGCCCCTCGACCTGGACGAGATCCTGCCCGAACACGGCCACAAGGGGCTGGACGGCGGCGCCTGAGACGCCGCGGCGGGCTCCCTACGCGGCGGCCTTGGCCGACCGGATCGCCTCCGCCAGCCGCTCCGGCTCCCGCGTCGACAGATACAGGTACGGCGTCGGGTCCTCGGGGTCGGTGACCTCGACCCGCAGGGCGGTCGGGATGTAGGAGCGCAGCAGCAGGAAGGCGCGGGTGTCGGCCTTGTGCGTCCGCCAGGCGCGCGCCTCCTCGGCGTCCAGGACCTCGGCCTCGCCCAGTGCCGTCAGCGGGATGCGCGCGTCACCGGCGACCAGCGAGTCGCCCACCACACGGATGCGGACCGAGCCGTACGAACTGGCGGCGACCGCCGCCGCGGCGGTGCCGCCGACCAGGCCGACGAGCATCGGCAGGGTGCCGAACGGCAGCAGGATCAGGGCCAGCGAGAGCCCCACCAGGAACGAGACCAGCCACCAGGAGCGCGGGGCGGTGAGGCGTTCTTCGTACGGGGCGGCGGAGAGCTGCATGGATCCAAGCTTGGCACGGTGTCGGGGCACGGCCGACGCGCGGGTAAGGTCTGCGGCTGTGAGAGGTACTTCCCCAGCTCTTCAGCCTCCGGCCGACGCCGTGAAACCCGTACGGCACCCGGAGGCTCCCGCGCCCGGCGAGCTCCTGGGCGCGCACTACGGCGAGTGTTTCGGCTGCGGCGGCGAGCAGCCCCACGGACTGCACCTGGAGGCCCGGGCGGGGGACGGCGTCAGCATCACCGCCGAGTTCACCGTGCAGCCCGCGCACCAGGGCGCGCCCGGCCTCGCGCACGGCGGCGTCCTCGCGACCGCCCTCGACGAGACCCTCGGCTCGCTGAACTGGCTGCTGCGCACGATCGCGGTGACCGGACGCCTGGAGACCGACTTCGTACGGCCGGTGCCGGTCGGCACGGTCCTGCACCTGGAGGCGGAGGTGACGGCGGTCGCCGGCCGCAAGATCTACTCCACCGCCACCGGGCGGATCGGCGGGCCCGACGGCCCCGTTGCGGTCCGCGCCGACGCCCTCTTCATCGAGGTCAAGGTCGACCACTTCATCGACAACGGGCGCCCGGAGGAGATCCAGGCCGCGATGAACGACCCGGACCAGGTGCGCCGGGCCCGTGCCTTCGAGGTGAACCCGTGAGCCGGGCGCCCCTGGACGTCCTCATCCGGCGCGTCGATCCGGACGTACCGCTTCCGACGTATGCGCACCCCGGGGACGCGGGGGCCGACCTGCGGACCACCGAGAGCCGCGAGCTGAAGCCGGGGGAGCGGGCCGTGCTGCCCACCGGGGTGTCCATCGCCCTGCCCGAGGGCTACGCGGCGTTCGTGCACCCCCGTTCCGGGCTGGCCGCCCGCCTCGGTGTCGCCCTCGTGAATGCCCCGGGGACGGTTGATGCCGGGTACCGTGGGGAGATCAAGGTGATCGTGGTGAATCTCGACCCGCGCGAGTCCGTGCGGTTCGAGCGCTTCGACCGGATTGCCCAACTGGTTGTCCAGCAGGTCGAGAGGGTTCGCTTCCAGGAGGTGGCGGAGCTTCCCGATTCGGCACGGGCCGAGGGGGGCTTCGGGTCCACCGGCGGTCATGCCGAGGTGGGCGGCGAAAGCGCCACAAGCGATACAGGCGATGGGGCCGCCGTTGGCGGCGCTACGGGTGGGAATCGATACGCTTCGGTCGTATCCGACCGGGAAGGACAGTGACGTGTTCGGACGTCGCAAGAAGAAGGGTGCCGCCGAGGACGCGGCCGGCGAGCCCGAGCAGGTCGTCGACATCGACACTGAGGCGGACGACGACGGCACGCGCGAGCGCGTACGGCTCGAGCCGGAACCGCGCCCCGACGGGCCGTGGGACAGCTCCGAGGTAAGGGACCCCGGCGAGGGCCGGGTGGACCTGGGCGGCCTGTTCGTACCGGGCGTCGACGGCATGGAGCTGCGGGTGGAGGTCGCGGGCGACGCCATCGTCGCGGCGACCGTCGTGCTGCGCGACAGCGCCATTCAGCTGCAGGCCTTCGCCGCCCCCAAGCGCGAGGGCATCTGGGGCGAGGTGCGCGAGGAGATCGGCTCGGGCATCACCCAGCAGGGTGGCATCGTCGACGAGGTCGAGGGCCCGCTCGGCTGGGAGCTGCGGGCCCAGGTGCCGGTGCAGCTGCCGGACGGCACGGGTGGTTTCCAGGTCGTGCGGTTCGTCGGCGTGGACGGCCCCCGCTGGTTCCTGCGCGGGGTGATCTCGGGCCAGGGCGCGGTGCAGCCGCAGGCGGCCGGCCTGCTCGAGCAGATCTTCCGGGACACGGTCGTGGTCCGAGGCGAGGGCCCGATGGCCCCGCGCGACCCGATCGTCCTCAAGCTGCCCGACGACGCCCAGATGGTCCCCGAAGGGGTCCAGCAGGAGGAGGCCGGTTCGCGCTTCTCCGGCGGCATGGGGCAGCTCCAGCGCGGACCGGAGATCACCGAGGTCCGCTGAGCCACAGCACATCGAGGGCCGTACCCCGACGGGGTACGGCCCTTTCTCGTGCGTGAACCCTTGACGGCTCATTGGTCCGTACCTACCGTCTCGGCCCAGCGCCTCTGTTCATAAAGGCGCTTCGCGTTCACATACGAGAACGGAAGGCCCCCCACGTATGCGCAGAACCGCCCTCCTCACCGTCGCCGCGGCCCTGCTCGCCACCGCCCTCGCCCGGCCCGCCGGAGCCGCCCCCGCCGCCTTCGCCCACCCCGGAGTCACCGTCTCCCAGGCCCAGCTGGACTTCGCCCGGTCCAAGGTCAACTCCGGGGCCCAGCCCTGGAAGGGCGCCTTCGACCGGATGACGGCGAGCAAGTACGCCGATCTGAACCGCGCCCCCAAGCCCCGCGCAGTCGTCGAGTGCGGCTCGTACTCGAACCCCAACAACGGCTGCACCGACGAGCGCGAGGACGCCATCGCCGCCTACACCCAGGCCCTCGCCTGGTACGTCACCCGCGACGAACGGCACGCCCGCAAGGCCATCGAGCTCATGGACGCCTGGTCCGCCGTGATCAGGGACCACACCAACAGCAACGCGCCCCTGCAGACCGGCTGGGCCGGCTCCTCCTGGCCCAAGGCCGCCGAGATCATCAAGTACACCTACGGCGGCGGCTGGGCGAACTCCGGGCGGTTCGCCACCATGCTGCGCACCGTCTACCTGCCCGAGATCATCAACGGCTCGAACTCCAACGGGAACTGGGAGCTGTCGATGATGGAGGCCGCCGTCGGCATCTCCGTCTTCCTGGAGGACAAGGCCTCCTACGACAAGGCCATGGCGAAGTTCCGCACCCGCACCGCCGCCTACGTCTACCTCGCCTCCGACGGCGACCTGCCGAAGACGGTGCCCAGCCAGAACCTGAACACCCGCGACAAGATCGTCAACTACTGGCAGGGGCAGGGCACCTTCGTCACCGGCCTCACCCAGGAGACCTGCCGCGACCTCACCCACACCGGATACGGCATCTCCGCGATCTCCCACATCGCCGAGACCAGCCGCATCCAGGGCCAGGACCTGTACGGCACCGACGTCGGCGAGCGGCTGCGGCACGCGCTCGGCTTCCAGGCCAAGTACGAACTCGGGGCGGCCGTGCCCAGCTGGCTGTGCGGCGGGTCGCTCCACCTCGGCCTCGGACCCGTCACCGAGGTCGGGCACAACGCCCTGGCCAACCGGCTCGGCCACGCCATGACCAACACCGCCGCGCTGAACGCGCGCAACCGCCCCTCCGGCACCGACAACCTCTTCGTCGCCTGGGAGACGCTCACCCACGGCGACAACCCGGCCTGACCACCCCCCACGGGTGGCGGCGGTGGCGTCAGGGTTGCGTCAAGGACGCCGCCGCCGTCTCACCCCGCCCCATTTGTCGCGTTCCCGCGTCGTAATGTCGACGCCATGGGACGCGGCAGGCTTCGGATCCACCTCGGTGCGGCACCGGGCGTCGGCAAGACGTACGCCATGCTCGCCGAGGCGCACCGCCGCGTCGAGCGGGGCACGGACTGCGTGGTCGCCTTCGTCGAGCACCACGACCGGCCCCGCACCGAGGCGCTGCTGCACGGCCTGGAGCAGGTGGAGCGCCGGCGGCTGGAGCACCGGGGCGGGACCTTCACGGAGATGGACGTCGACGCCGTCCTCGCCCGCCGCCCACAAGTCGCGCTAGTCGACGAGCTCGCCCACACCAACGTCCCCGGCTCCCGCAACGCCAAGCGCTGGCAGGACGTCGAGGAACTGCTCGCCGCCGGCATCGACGTCGTCTCGACCGTCAACATCCAGCACCTGGAGTCACTGGGCGACGTCGTCGAGTCCATCACCGGCGTACGGCAGCGGGAGACCGTGCCCGACGAGGTGGTGCGCCGCGCCGACCAGATCGAACTCGTCGACATGTCGCCCGAGGCGCTGCGGCGGCGCATGGCGCACGGCAACATCTACCGGCCCGACAAGGTCGACGCCGCCCTGTCCCACTACTTCCGGCCCGGCAACCTCACCGCGCTGCGCGAACTCGCCCTGCTCTGGGTCGCCGACCGCGTCGACGCCCACCTCCAGCAGTACCGCGCCGAGCACCACGTGTCCGCGATCTGGGGCTCCCGGGAGCGGATCGTGGTCGGACTGACCGGCGGCCCCGAGGGGCGGACGCTGATCCGGCGCGCGGTGCGGCTGGCCGAGAAGGGCGCGGGCGGCGAGGTGCTGGCCGTCTACATCGCCCGCAGCGACGGCCTCACCTCCGCCTCCCCGCAGGAACTGGCCGTCCAGCGGACCCTCGTCGAGGACCTCGGCGGCACCTTCCACCACGTCGTCGGCGACGACGTCCCCGCGGCCCTCCTGGCCTTCGCGCGCGGCGCCAACGCCACCCAGATAGTCCTCGGCTCGTCCCGCCGCAGGACCTGGCAGTACATCCTCGGACCCGGCGTCGGCGCCACCGTCGCCCGGGACTCGGGACCCGACCTCGACGTGCACATCGTCACGCACGACGAGGTCGCCAAGGGGCGCGGACTGCCCGCCGCCCGGGGCGCCCGGCTGGGCCGCTGGCGCATCCTGTGGGGCTGGCTGATCGCGGTCGGCGGGCCGGCGCTGCTCACCCTGCTGCTGTCGCACGTCGACGCCGAACTGGGCCTCGCCAACGACATGCTGCTGTTCCTCACGCTGACCGTGGCGGCGGCCCTCGTCGGCGGGCTCGCCCCGGCCCTCGCCTCCGCGGCCCTCGGCTCCCTGCTGCTCAACTGGTTCTTCACCCCGCCACTGCACCGCGTCTCGATCGCCGACCCCAAGAACCTGCTCGCCCTGCTGGTCTTCGTGTGCGTCGCCGTCGCGGTCGCCTCCGTGGTCGACCTCGCCGCCCGCCGCACCCACCAGGCGGCCCGGCTGCGCGCCGAGTCCGAGATCCTGTCCTTCCTCGCGGGCGGCGTGCTGCGCGGCGAAACCGGCCCTGAGGACCTGCTGGAACGGGTCCGGGAGACCTTCGGCATGGAGTCCGCGGCCCTGCTCGAACGCACCGACGACCTCGCCCCCTGGACCTGCGCGGGCCGCGTCGGCGCGGGACCGGCCCCGGCCCGCCCCGAGGACGCCGACGTCGACGTCCCCGTCGGCGACCACATGGCGCTCGCCCTGACCGGCCGGGTGCTGCCCGCCGAGGACCGGCGCGTCCTGGCCGCCTTCGCCGCGCAGTCCGCCGTCGCCCTGGACCGCCGCCGGCTCCGGCACGAGGCCGACCGGGCCGGGCAACTCGCCGAGGGCAACCGCATCCGCACCGCGCTCCTCGCCGCCGTCAGCCACGATCTGCGCACCCCGCTCGCCGGCATCAAGGCGGCGGTGTCCTCGCTGCGCTCCGACGACGTGGCCTGGTCGCCCGAGGACGAGGCCGAACTGCTGGCCGGCATCGAGGAGGGCGCCGACCGGCTCGACCACCTCGTCGGGAACCTGCTGGACATGTCCCGGCTCCAGACCGGCACCGTCACCCCGCTGATCAGGGAGATCGACCTCGACGAGGTGGTGCCGGCGGCGCTGGGCGGGGTGCCCGAGGGCAGCGTCGACCTCGACGTCCCGGAGACGCTCCCCATGGTCGCCGTCGACCCCGGGCTGCTGGAGCGGTCGGTGGCCAACCTCGTCGAGAACGCCGTCAAGTACAGCCCCCGCGACAGCAGGGTCCTGGTGGCCGCCAGCGCCCTCGCCGACCGGGTCGAGGTCCGGGTGGTCGACCGGGGCCCCGGAGTCCCGGACGCCGCCAAGGAGCGCATCTTCGAGCCCTTCCAGCGGTACGGCGACGCCCCGCGCGGCGCCGGCGTCGGACTCGGCCTCGCGGTCGCCCGGGGCTTCGCCGAGGCGATGAACGGCACGCTCGGCGCCGAGGACACCCCCGGCGGGGGCCTCACCATGGTGCTGACGCTGCGGGCCGCCGGAGCACAGCCCGGCCCCGCCGGATCAGACGTACGACCCGAAAGGCAGACCACATGACCCGGGTGCTCGTGGTGGACGACGAGCCGCAGCTCGTGCGCGCCCTCGTGATCAACCTCAAGGCCCGCCACTACGAGGTCGACGCCGCCCACGACGGGGCCACCGCCCTCGACATCGCCGCCGCCCGTCACCCCGACGTCGTCGTCCTCGACCTCGGCCTGCCCGACATGGACGGCGTCGAGGTCATCCGCGGACTGCGCGGCTGGACCCGGGTGCCCATCCTGGTGCTCTCCGCCCGGCACTCCTCCGACGAGAAGGTCGAGGCGCTGGACGCGGGCGCCGACGACTACGTCACCAAGCCGTTCGGCATGGACGAGCTGCTGGCCCGGCTGCGGGCCGCCGTCCGCCGTGCCGAGCCCACCGGGGCCGGCGAGGGCGAGGTGATCGTGGAGACCGACGAGTTCACCGTCGACCTCGCCGCGAAGAAGGTCCACCGCGGCGGGCGTGACGTACGGCTCACCCCCACCGAATGGCACCTGCTGGAGGTGCTGGTCCGCAACACCGGGAAGCTCGTCGGCCAGAAACAGCTGCTGCGCGAGGTCTGGGGGCCGTCGTACGGGACGGAGACCAACTATCTGCGGGTCTACATGGCCCAGCTGCGCAGAAAGCTCGAGGCGGACCCCTCGCACCCCAAGCACTTCGTCACCGAGCCGGGGATGGGCTATCGGTTCGAGAAGTGAGGCCCGGTACGCTTCAAGACATGACTGCTGTTCCTCGTTCGGAAAAGGCGGTGGGCCGGTTCCGGCGCATGCTCGACCGGCTCTCCTCGTCGCAGGAGGACCTGGAGTCCGAGGAGCTGCGTGAGGACGCCGAGACCGCCGGCTGTACCAAGATCGGTGACTGCCGGGACCGGCAGATAGTGACGGTTACTGGTACCTTGCGCACGGTCACCCTGCGGCCGCGCGCCGGAGTCCCGGCCCTGGAGGCCGAACTGTTCGACGGCACCGCCGCGCTCGACGTGGTGTGGCTCGGCAGGCGCTCCATAGTCGGCATAGAGCCCGGACGCAAGCTGATCGCATCCGGCAGGATCGCCATGAGCCGGGGCCGCCGGGTGCTGTTCAACCCGAAATACGAACTGAGACCCCTCGGACGGGAGTAGCCGGTGACGTCGCTCGACAAGCCGACCGAAGACACCACCGCAGACGCCGGGCACGACTCCCGCGCGGTGACGGAGGCCGCGCTGTTCGAGGCCTTCGGCGGCATGCGCGGCATGATCGAGACGGTCCTGCCGGGTCTGCTCTTCGTCACGATCTACACGATCAACAAGAATCTGCACATGTCGGCCCTCGCGGCCCTCGCGGTGTCCGTCGTGCTCGTGGTGGTCCGCCTGGCGACGCGGGACACCGTCAAGCACGCCTTCAGCGGTGTCTTCGGCGTGGCCTTCGGTGTCGTCTTCGCGATGATGACCGGCAACGCCAAGGACTTCTACCTGCCCGGCATGATCTACACGCTGGGCCTCGCCCTCGCGTACATCATCACCACGCTGTGCGGCGTCCCCCTGATCGGGCTGATCCTCGGACCGGTGTTCAAGGAGAACCTCTCCTGGCGCACCCGCAACCCCGGCCGCAAGAAGGCGTACTCCAAGGCCAGCTACGCCTGGGGCCTGATCCTGCTCGCCAAGTGCGCGATCCTCTTCCCGCTGTACTGGTGGGCCGACACCACCCAGCTGGGCTGGGTGCTGGTCGCCCTCAAGATCCCGCCGTTCCTGTTGGCCGTCTGGCTGACCTGGGTGTTCCTGGCGAAGGCCCCCGCGCCGATCGACGTCTTCGCGGAGATGGAGGCGGCCGAGGCCGCCGAGAGGGCCGAGGAGGAGCGCCGGGCGGGGACGGCCCCCGAGACCGGGGAGACGACGACCGGCGGCCGGCACCGCCGCGACGTGTAGGCACCTCTACCAGCCGCTTCCACGACGACGGACCGACAGCAGGTCCTCCAGCTGCTCCTCACGGGCCTGCGCGGCCACGAACAGCAGCTCGTCACCGGCCTCCAGGGAGTCCTCCCGGGACGGGGTGAGCACCCGGGTGCCGCGGATGATCGTGACCAGGGACGTGTCCTGCGGCCACTCCACATCGCCGACCTGGGTGCCGGCCAGGGCCGACTCCTCCGGCAGCGTCAGCTCCACCAGGTTGGCGTCGCCGTGGCTGAAGCGCAGCAGCCGGACCAGATCGCCGACGCTCACCGCCTCCTCGACCAGGGCCGACATCAGACGCGGGGTGGAGACGGCCACGTCCACGCCCCAGGCCTCGTTGAACAGCCACTCGTTCTTCGGGTTGTTCACCCGGGCGACGACGCGCGGGACGCCGTACTCCGTCTTCGCCAGCAGGGAGACGACCAGGTTCACCTTGTCGTCGCCCGTCGCGGCGATCACCACGTTGCAGCGCTGAAGCGCCGCCTCGTCCAGCGACGTGATCTCGCAGGCGTCGGCCAGCAGCCACTCCGCCTGCGGGACGCGCTCGACCGAGATGGCGGTCGGCGCCTTGTCGACGAGCAGGACCTCGTGGCCGTTCTCCAGCAGTTCGCCCGCGATGGAACGGCCCACCGCACCGGCACCGGCAATGGCGACCCTCATCAGTGACCGCCCTCCTCTTCGGGACCCATGGCGAACGCCGCCTCGACCTTGTCGACCTCGTCGGTGCGCATCATGACGTGCACCAGGTCGCCGTCCTGCAACACCGTCTGCGAGCTGGGCAGGATCGCCTCACCGAGCCGGGTCAGGAACGCCACCCGCACGCCCGTCTCCTCCTGGAGCCGGCTGATCTTGTGGCCCACCCACTCCGGGGAGGTGTGCACCTCGGCGAGCTGGACCCCGCCCGTGGGATCCCGCCACAGCGGCTCCGCGCCCGAGGGGAGCAGCCGGCGCAGCATCTGGTCCGCCGTCCAGCGGACCGTCGCCACGGTCGGGATGCCGAGACGCTGGTAGACCTCGGCGCGGCGCGGGTCGTAGATCCGGGCCGCGACGTTCTCCACGCCGAACATCTCGCGGGCCACCCGGGCCGAGATGATGTTGGAGTTGTCGCCGCTGGAGACGGCCGCGAACGCGCCCGCCTCCTCGATGCCCGCCTCGCGCAGCGTGTCCTGGTCGAAGCCGACGCCGGTGACGCGCCGGCCCCCGAAGCCCGGCCCCAGCCGGCGGAACGCGGTGGGGTCCTGGTCGATCACTGCGACCGTGTGCCCTTGCTGCTCCAGGGTCTGGGCCAGAGCCGAGCCCACCCTTCCGCAACCCATGATGACGATGTGCACGGCCCTACCCCGCACTCCTCGATAGGCGTCCGACTTGCGTGAACGTGGCGCTCATATCTCTTCTCTCGAATCGCCGGGCAACAGGCGCGGTCCGGTCGCAGACCGCTGGGCAACATCATGCCGGGGTTTCCCGCCGATGATCCCCCGCGGTTCGCATCGTGGGCCCGACGGCACCCGCGCCGCGGTCCCGCCCGCCCGCACGCTCCGCTCCCACGCTCCGCACCCACGTCCAAGGTAACGTCCGGATCCCGCCGCTCCGGGCGGTGGCGCGGGACGGAGGTCACCGGGCCCGGCACGGCGGGTGCCCGGCCCCGCGCGTCATGTTCCCCCGGATGTGCTCCATGCCCGACCGGGGGCATACGATTCTCTGTTGTGTCCAAACTGACCGACGTGCCCAAGCGGATCCTCATCGGGCGCGCCCTGCGCAGCGACCGGCTCGGGGAGACTCTCCTGCCGAAGCGCATCGCCCTGCCCGTGTTCGCTTCCGACCCGCTGTCGTCCGTGGCGTACGCGCCCGGCGAGGTGCTGCTGGTCCTCTCCATCGCGGGCGTGTCGGCCTACCACTTCAGCCCCTGGATCGCCGCCGCGGTCGTCGTGCTGATGTTCACGGTGGTCGCCTCCTACCGCCAGAACGTGCACGCCTACCCGAGCGGCGGCGGCGACTACGAGGTCGCCAACACCAACCTCGGCCCAAGGGCCGGCCTCACGGTCGCGAGCGCCCTGCTCGTCGACTACGTCCTGACCGTGGCCGTGTCCATCTCCTCCGGCATCGAGAACCTCGGCTCCGCGGTCCCGTTCGTCGTCGAGCACAAGGTCGAGTGCGCCGTCGGCGTGATCCTGCTGCTCACCGTGATGAACCTGCGGGGCGTCAAGGAGTCCGGCGGGCTGTTCGCCATCCCGACGTACGTGTTCGTCGCGGGCGTCTTCATCATGATCGCGTGGGGGGCGTTCCGCGGGATCGTCCTCGGCGACACCATGCGGGCGCCCACCGCGACGCTCGAGATCAAGCCCGAGCACCAGGGACTCGCGGGCTTCGCGCTCGTCTTCCTGCTGCTGCGCGCCTTCTCCTCCGGATGCGCCGCGCTCACCGGCGTCGAGGCGATCTCCAACGGCGTCCCGGCCTTCCGCAAGCCCAAGTCGAGGAATGCCGCGACCACGCTCGCCCTGATGGGCCTGCTCGCCGTCACCATGTTCTGCGGCATCATCGGGCTCGCCATGGCCACCAAGGTCCGCATGGCCGAGAACCCGGCTGTCGACCTGATCAAGGACGGCGTCGCCGTCGGCTCCGGCTATGTGCAGAACCCGGTCATCACCCAGGTCGCCGAGGCCGTCTTCGGCAAGGGCACCTTCTTCTTCGTCGTGCTCGCCGGGGCCACCGCCCTCGTGCTGTTCCTGGCCGCCAACACCGCCTACAACGGCTTCCCGGTGCTCGGCTCGATCCTCGCCCAGGACCGCTATCTGCCGCGCCAGCTGCACACCCGCGGCGACCGGCTCGCCTTCTCCAACGGCATCGTGCTCCTCGCCGGCGCCGCCGCCCTCCTGGTCTGGATCTACGGCGCCGACTCCACCCGGCTGATCCAGCTCTACATCGTCGGCGTCTTCGTCTCGTTCACGCTCAGCCAGATCGGCATGGTCCGGCACTGGAACCGGCTGCTCGCCGCCGAGCGGGACCAGGCCAAGCGGCGCCATATGATCCGCTCCCGCGCGATCAACGCCTTCGGCGCCTTCTTCACCGGCCTCGTCCTGATCGTCGTCCTCGTCACCAAGTTCACCCACGGCGCCTGGGTGGCCCTGCTCGGCATGGTCATCTTCTACGGCACGATGACCGCGATCCGCCGCCACTACGACCGCGTCTCCGCGGAGCTCGCCGCCCCCGAGGGCCCCAGCGACGACATCGCACGGCCCTCCCGGGTGCACTCGGTCGTCCTGGTCTCCAAGCTCCACCGTCCCGCGCTGCGCGCCCTGGCCTACGCCAAGCTGCTGCGCTCGGACACCCTGGAGGCGCTCACGGTCAACGTCGACCCGGCCGAGACCAAGGCGCTGCGCGAGGAGTGGGAGCGGCGCGGTATCGACGTACCGCTGAAGGTCCTCGACTCGCCCTACCGCGAGATCACGCGCCCGATCATCGAGTACGTCAAGAGCCTCCGCAAGGAGTCCCCGCGCGACGCGGTGTCGGTGATCATCCCCGAGTACGTCGTCGGCCACTGGTACGAGCACCTGCTCCACAACCAGAGCGCGCTGCGCCTGAAGGGGCGGCTGCTGTTCACCCCCGGCGTCATGGTGACCTCGGTCCCGTACCAGCTCGAGTCCTCCGAGGCCGCGAAGCTGCGCGCCCGCAGGCGCGGCGAGTGGAACGCCCCCGGTTCGGTGCGGCGCGGACCGGCGCAGGAGCGGCCGAAGGAGCCCGAGACCCGGAAGTGACCGGGCCGGGACGAGGAGCCCGCACACGCACGTAGACTGGTGGGCTGTTGTCGGGCCCACCGGGAGCCGCGCGCCCGGGCCGTAACCCCCACTCGATCTGGAGTCACCCCACCATGCACGCAGAAGAGAAGAAGTCGCTGGTGAGGTCGCTGGTGGGGGAGGAGTACGAGGTCGAGATCGGCCCCGTCGCCCACGGCGGGCACTGCATCGCCCGCACCGACGCCGGCCAGGTGCTGTTCGTCCGGCACACCCTGCCCGGCGAGCGCGTCGTGGCCCGGGTGACCGAGGGCGAGGAGGGCGACCGCTTCCTGCGCGCGGACGCCGTGGAGATCCTGTCCGCCTCCAAGGACCGTATCGAGGCGCCCTGCCCGTTCGCCGGTCCCGGCCGCTGCGGCGGCTGCGACTGGCAGCACGCCAAGCCCGGCGCGCAGCGCCGGCTCAAGGGCGAGGTCGTCGCCGAGCAGTTGCAGCGGCTCGCGGGACTGTCCCCCGAGGACGTCGGCTGGGACGGCACGGTGATGCCGGCCGAGGGCGACAAGCTGCCCGCCGGGCAGGTGCCGCAGTGGCGCACCCGTGTGCAGTACGCCGTCGACGCCGACGGGCACGCCGGTCTGCGCCGGCACCGCTCGCACGACGTGGAGCGGATCGACCACTGCATGATCGCCGCCGAGGGCGTCAGCGAGCTGGGCATCGAGAAGCGGGACTGGTCCGGCATGGCCTCGGTGGAGGCCATCGCGGCGACCGGCTCCCAGGACCGCCAGGTGATCCTGACGCCGCGGCCGGGGGCACGCCTCCCGATCGTCGAGCTCGACCGTCCGGTCTCCGTCATGCGCGTCGGCGAGAAGGACGGCGGCACGCACCGGGTGCACGGCCGCCCCTTCGTCCGCGAGCGCGCCGACGGCCGTACACACCGCGTCGGCAGCGGAGGCTTCTGGCAGGTCCACCCGAAGGCCGCCGACACCCTGGTGACGGCCGTCATGCAGGGCCTGCTGCCCCGCAAGGGCGACATGGCCCTGGATCTGTACTGCGGGGTGGGCCTCTTCGCGGGCGCCCTCGCCGACCGCCTCGGCGACAAGGGCGCGGTCCTCGGCATCGAGTCCGGCAAGCGCGCGGTGGAGGACGCCCGGCACAACCTGGCCGAGTTCGAGCGCGTCCGCATCGAGCAGGGCAAGGTCGAGTCGGTCCTGCCGCGCACCGGCATCACCGAGGTCGACCTCATCGTCTTGGACCCGCCGCGCGCGGGCGCGGGCCGCAAGACGGTCGAGCACCTGTCGTCCCTGTCCGCCCGCCGCATCGCCTATGTGGCCTGCGACCCGGCCGCCCTCGCCCGGGACCTGGCGTACTTCCGGGACGGGGGGTACCGGGTGCGGTCGCTGCGGGTGTTCGACCTGTTCCCGATGACGCATCACGTGGAGTGTGTGGCGATTCTGGAGCCTGTGGCGAAGGGCGCCTAAGGGCTGTCCCGTCGACGACATCGAGGACACCGTCGCCCGTCAGCGCCCTCACGGTGCTGAACTCGTGGGTCAGATCGCACGGTTCGAGGACAGCTGTCTGCTGTGCCACCTCCGTGGCCCTGAGGGCATCATCGTCGGACTGGCCGAGCAACTGCGCTGACGTCCCCGTCCCCTTTTCTACGGCTCCAGTTCCGACAGCCCGGTCCACAGGGCCTGGCCCTGGGGCGTCAGGCGTCCGTCGTCGTGCAGTGCCGTCAGCGCGTCGCGGATGCGTTCGGACAAGGACGCCAGGGCGTGCGGTGTCTCGCCGTGGTGGCGTAGGAACTCCCGTTCGTTCACGGCCGTGTACGTGTCCCGGAGCAACGTGGAGACGGGCAGGGCTGTCTCCACCGATGGTGGGCGTACGGCCGTTCCCGGCTCCTCGCTCAGCGTGTACAGGTCGGCGATCGTGTCGTAGCGCGTCTGGGCGGCGGCGCGGCACAGGTGGCGGGCGGTCTCCAGCGGGGTGGTGGCGGGGACGACCGCCGCGCCCCGGAACGCGGGCACCGTCTCCGGCAGCGGCGTCCGCGCCGGGGTGAGGCGGCTCAGGGAGGCGCGGATGTCGTCCGCCGCCGGGGGCCACACCTTGTCGATCAGGGTCAGGGCCTGGGCGACCGTCTCCAGGAACTCCTCCGCCCGTGTCCCGTCCGGTGGCTGCGGGAAGCGGCGGCCCGCCGGGTGGAAGGCGGTGTACCAGGAGTGCGGCGGCAGGAGGCGGGGGCCGTTCTCCGCGAGGGCCGGGAGCACGGTCACGTGCGGGCCGGCCGTCTCGCCGGTCAGATCCGTCGACGGCAGCCGTACGCCGGCCACGTCCGCGTGTGCCCCGTGCACCTCCACCGTCACCGTCTCACCTGCCGTGTCCGGCAGTTCGATCACCCGGCCCGCCGACAGCACTGCCAGTTGCCCGGGGGCGCTGAGGGCGGCCACCAGGGGGACTCCCGGTGCCGGTACCTCGTGGCGGAGCAGTTCGGGCAGGCTGAACGACGTGAGGTGGGCCAGCAGGGTGTCCGGCGCGCGCCGGTAGCCCGCCTCGCGCTCGCGCTCCGCCTGCCGTACCCAGGACGTCACCTCGGGGGTGCGGCACCACGCCAGCAAGGCGGGGTGCGGCAGGCGTGTCAGTCCGTTCACCACCGCCTGGACCGAGGAGGCCAGACGCGGGTCGCCGCAGGCGCCGGCCCGGTCCCGGGCCAGGACCAGGAGCCGTTTGAGGCAGCGCTTGGCCGACAGGTCCGCGAGCAGGGTGGTCGTCCCGCCGGGCAGGACGGCCTTCGCGAGGTCGACCGCCGGTGCCGCGCCCGTGAACAGCGGCTTGATCGGGGTGACGTCGACCGTGACCGGGGAGACCTGGACGGGCTCCGGCCGCAGCGGGTCCGGTTCGGGGCGGTGCCGGGCCACGGTGGAGCGGCGGGACTCCTGCCAGCGGGCCAGGACGCGCCGTCGTGACACGGGGTCCGCGAGGACGTCGAGGAGTTCGGCGAGGGCCTGTTCGTCGGGAGCGGCCGGCAGCGGAGAGGGGTGCCACCACGCGCGGTGCCCGGACAACTCCTCGTGGAGCAGCGGCCAGAGCTCGGTGAGCGGGGTGACCAGATTGCAGGTCATGGTGAGGGAGAGGGAGCGGCCGGTCGACGTGCCCCAGTGCGGATGGAACAGCGGGATGTACAGCAGGTCGCCCGCCTCGACCACGAACTCCTCGTAGTCGTCGGTGAGATAGAACTGGCCCGACAGGGACGGATCCTCCAGGACCCGCCGGCGCCGGTCCGTCTCCGGTACGGCCGTGGGGGAGCCGATGCGCCAGATCTTGCTGCCGTCCTGCTGGAGCGTGAAGTTGTCGTCGTAGTCGAAGTGGCAGCCGATGCTGCCGGGCGCGTGGGTGCGCGACACGTCGAAGGTGACGCGCGGCCAGCCCAGCCTCCGCTGGAGTTCGCCGGCCCGCCGCGCCAGCCGGGGGCTCAGCGCGTCCGCGCCCTTGACGAACTCGATGCGTCCCGGGTCGTGGGCCAGCCGGTCGGGTGCCTGTTCACGGACCTGCTCGACGATCGCGTCGGCCTCCTCGTAGCCCAGCGTGAGCCCCAGGAGGTCGTGCGCGCCGCCCTTGACGAACAGCGGCTTCCGGCGCCAGTACTCGGCCAGGAAGCGCTCGTAGGACAGGCCCCTCACGAACTCCGTCATGGTGTTCCTCCGTCCGGATACAGCAGCAGGTCGTCGAAGAGCAGATACGGGGCTTCCAGGGAGACGGAGACCTGCTGGCCCTTCTTGTCGCAGCGGTGGTACGGGTCGTGCGGCACCGCGTGGTCGCCGACGCCGCGCAGCCTCCTCATGAGCTGCACCTTGTGGCCGCGCAGCACCAGGTCGCCGTACACCTCGTCGGTGATCCGGCCGTGGCGGATCCGGCGGGCCCAGGCCGGTTTGAGCAGGACGTACTCCCGTACGGAGCCGCCCTCGCGCGGTGCGCCGAGCAGGAACCCGTCCGTGACCCGCCCGATGAGGTCCTCGGCGCGGTGCTCGCCCGGCGCCACGCTCAGCACGCCCATCCGGGGGAGCGCCTCGCGGGCGGTGGGGGCGCGGCGGCCGTGGCCGTTGCTGCCGCTGCGGCCCGGGTGGGACCGGCTGGTCAGCAGCCCGGTCCAGCGGCCGTCCTCGACCAGCCGGACGGGCGCCGCCGCCGTGCCCTCGTCGTCGCGGACGTAGGACCCGCAGTGGCCGGGCCGGGTCGGGTCGTCGGTCACCGTCAGCGGGACGCGGGTCCAGCGGTCCCCGAGGCCGATGCCCAGCCGGTGCCCGTAGTCGGCGTGGTTGTCGGCCTCGCTGGTGTGCCCGACGCACTCGTGCACGGCGATGGCGGCCATCAGCGGTGTCATCACCACGGGCACGGCGGTGCGGGCTGGCAGCGGGCGGGCGGCCCGGACGGCGTCCAGATCGGTGCGGAGGGAGTCCAGGCCCTCCGACAGCAGCGCCGTCCGGAGGCCGGACGGGTCGGGCGCGCGGGCACCCCACTGGACGAGCCCTCCGCCCTCGTGCGTGACCAGGAGGGCCCATCCCGTGGCGTCCGCCTCGACCGTGACATCCATCCCGGGCAACCGCTCGCACAGCGCCGCCAGTTCGGCGGTCAGCGAGCGCGTCGTCACCGCCGTACTCATTCGGCCGTGCCGCCCCCGGCGGCAGCCGTCTGCCCGGCGGGGTCCGGCTCCGGCGCTTCCGTGCCGGCGGCACCGAGGGTCGCCACGTCCCGTACGGCCAGCGGGAGTACGGAGGTGACGAAGACGACGGCACCGGCCGCGGCCATCGCGGTGACGGCCTGCCCGGCGCCCGCCACCAGCAGACCGGCCAGCATCTGCCCGGCCGGCATCCCGACGAAGGAGGCGAAGAAGTCGAGGGCGAAGACGCGCCCGAGAAGTGCGCGCGGGACATGCCGCTGGATGGCGGTCGTCTTGAGTACGTCGAAGAACTGCACGCCCGCGCCGCCGAGCGCGAACAGCGCGACCAGCACGGGCAGGGACGAGGTCGCCGCGAACGCGAGGCAGGCGACGCCGAACAGGCTGATCGCGGCCAGCGCCCACAGGCCCGGCCGCCGGAACAGCTTCTGCGTCAGGCCCGCGACGGCCGCACCGCCGATGCCGCCGAGGGCGAACGCGGACAGGACGAACCCGTATCCGGCCGGACCGCCGAGGCGGTCGTCCGCGATCAGCGGGACCAGGACGAACCAGGGGCCCACGGCGAACAGCACATGGACGACGGCCATCGCCTCCAGGGCCATCAGCCACCGCATCCGCACGACCACCCGGATCCCGGCGACGGCCTCGGCGAACATCGACTCCTCGTCGCGGGCGGCGGGTTTGCGCCGTTCGCCGAGCCGCCGTCCGACCATCAGGAGGGTGAGCGAGGAGACGGCGAAGGTCGCGGCGTCCACCCACAGGGCGCTGCGCGGCCCGACCGCCGCCACCAGCAGTCCCGCGCCGGCCGGGCCGACGACCTGGCCGGTGTTCTTCAGCATGTTGGTGGCGGCGTTGGCCTGTTCCAGCGTCCGCTCCGGGACGAGGGACGGCACGACGGAGTCGTAGGCCGGCTGGAAGATCGACTCGCCTGCGCCCATCAGGAAGGTGATGAGGGCGAGCGCCCACAGGGGTGCTCCGTTGCCCAGCGCGATGAGCAGCAGGACGGCGGAGAGCCGGACCACGTCGCTGGACATCATCAGGCGGAGCTTGTCCATCCGGTCGGCGAGCACACCGCCCACCAGGATGAGCAGCGCCAGCGCGCCGAACCGGGAGCCGAAGACGACACCGAGCGAGAAGGCGGACTCCTCGCGGCCGAGCGCCAGGGCGACGACGGCCATGGGGAACAGCTGATCGCCGATGATGCTGACCAGCTGACCGGACCACAGCCAGCGGTAGCCGGCATGTGAAATGGGCCCACGCCCCACGATTCCCCCCAGTGACGGATCGCCCAGGCGGCCGGCAGGCTCGCCGCGCCGGAATTCCAGCCACGTGAGGACTGTTTTCGGTCGGTGCTTTCGGGACAGTCGCTCACGTGATGGTGCCGAAGAAGCTTACGGGTCGGTGCGCGCATCTGTCACGGTACTCATCGATTCCGCTGTCGCCGTGCGCCGGGAATTGCCATGCATTGCCGTCCGGAGTGCGCTTCTGGAATTGTTGAATCCTGATCCACTGGCTTGAACTTCTTGTTGACACGCTCGGGAAAATCTCCTTAGCCTCGCTGTGTCGGAAGCCCGGGATCGGGCTTCACGGGGGCATCGCCTGACACAGCGATGCGTGACCACGGGGGCTTTACTGTGATGTCTGCCGTTCGTGCGGGGCCCTGTTACGGCGCTCCTTCCTGTTCTCTCTGATCCTTTCCTCCATTCCCGCCGCAGCGCGGTCCCTTTCCTCTCCTTGCGTGCGCCCGGTGCGCCGGCGCGGTGAGAGGCACCCGGACCGCACCGCCCGGTGGGATACGCCAGGCCACGGCATGCCCGGGTGCAATGAATTCCCGTGGCGTCAGCGGGCCTATGGCGCCCTGTGCCTCCTCGGATTTCTCCGCTGTGAATTCATGCCGGAGTTCCGCCGGGGAGAAGGAAAAAACTCCGTTGTGGGGTCCGGTGTGTCCGCACGCTGTCCCTCGCCTGTCGAGAAAGGAATTGCCATGAACGAAGAGCAGATCCAGACGGACGTGAACGAGGACCTGCTGACCGAGCTGGACGGCCTCGAGGTCGTCGAGGCCGCCGAGCTCCAGGACGGCGCCGCGTTCCACGCCTTCCGCTTCGCGGTCTGACGCACGGCCGTCGCCGGCGAGCGGAGCCCCGTCCTGGACCCCGCTCGCCGGCCCCGGCGCCCGAACCGAACCCCGCCGGCCCGACGAGGAGAAGCGGTGCCTCAGCGGACACCTCCCACAGCGGTGCATCTGGTCTTCCCCGGGGTGACCGAGGCCCGCCTGTTCCCCTACCTCAGCCTCCCCATGCTCGTCGCCTATCTGCGCCGGCACGGGGTCACGGCGGCCCAGAGCGACCTCAACATCGCGCTGACCCACCGGCTCCTGGAACCGGTGGCGCTGAAGGAACGCCTGCGGCTGGGCGGACTGGACGAGTTCGACGAGACCCTGCTGTCCTTCGCGGAACAACGGCACGACCTGCTCCACCGGACCGTCGTCCGCAAGGAGACGACGACGCTGCCCTGGGACGTGGGCTTCCGGCTGGTCAACAACGTCCTCGACATCATGCTGCGGGGCAGCGCGCTCACCCGTACCGTCACCAGCCTGCCCGAGGTCTTCCCCCTCGCCGAGCGGGAGCCGGCGGCCGACGATCTCGCCGCCCGACGGTACGACGACCTCACCCTCGCCGCGCTCGCCGACCGGCCCGCCCGCGTCCTCGGCCTCTCCGTCGCGTACTTCAGCCAGCTCGCGCCCGCCTTCCGCGTGGCACGGCTGGCGAAACAGCGGGACCCCGGCACGGTCGTCGTCCTCGGCGGACAGCAGCTGATGATGCGGGGTGCCGAACTCGCCGCCCGGCCCGAGACCTTCCGCCACGTCGACGCGCTCGTCACCACCCAGGGCGAAGCCGTCCTGCGCCGGCTCGCCGAAGCCGTCGAGTCGGGCCGCCCCCTCGACGCCGTACCGGGACTCGTCACCGCACAGGGCGGCGGCACCCCCGCGCCCGAGCACCACCTCGCGGACAACCCGCCGCCCGACTTCGACGGCCTGCCCTTCTCCTCGTACCTCAGCCCCGAACCGCAGCTCCCCCTCATCTCCTGCGTCGGCTGCTACTGGGGCCGCTGCACCTTCTGCTCCTACGGCAACCGCAGCCGCGGCCGCTACCAGCAGCTCACGCAGGAGCAGCTCGCCGACCACGTGGAGCACGCCCTGCGCCGTACGGGCGCGCGCTTCGTGGCGTTCGTCGACGAGAACTGCAACCTGCGGCTCGTCCTCGGCGCCGCCGAACTGGTGCGGGCCCGCGGCCACACCTTCACCTGGTCGACCCGCAACCGGCTGGAGCCCCTGCTCGCCGACCGCGCCTTCGTACAGCGGATGCACGACGCGGGCTGCCGGCTGATGAGCGTCGGCTACGAGACCAACTCCCAGCGGCTGCTCGACCTCGTCGACAAAGGCGTACGCGCCGACCTGTACGAGCGGATCGTCGAACTGCTCGACGAGGTGGGCATCGTGTTGCGGCTCAGCGTCATGGGCGGGCTGCCCGGCGAGACGGCCGAGGAGGCCCGGGCGAGCCGGGAGTTCCTCGTCCGCAACTCCGCCCGGCTCGGCATCGACGCCGCCCAGATGATGATCGCCGAACCGACCTCACTGCTCGCCTCCGAACCCCGCCACCGCGTCGGCCTCACCCTGGCCGACGGGGACACGCTCCAGTCCAACAGCGGCTTCAGCTATCTGGCCGGACGGCACGGCAGGGCCATCGCCTACGAGGGGACCTCGCGCGAGGAACGGGCCGACTGGCTCCGCGAGACCGTCCGCGTGGTGCTCCCCGGCAAGAACGACGAGAAACACCCGCGGTGGAAGAAGGCCGGCGGCGCACGGCCCATGGACGAACTGGTCCTGCACCCCTGGATCGTCCCGCTGGAGGGACGCCTGATCGACCTGCGCTGGCGCATGCGGTACGGCATCGGACCCGGGCACGTCACGCTCCGCTCGTCCGGCGCCGTGCACCGCCTGACGGCCCGCACCGACCAGGGCCGCAGACTGCTGGGCCTGCTGAAGGAGGCGGACGTCGGTGACCACAACTGAACCCCTGCCCCGTCCCGGCCGCACGAGCCGTCCCGCACGCCGGGGACTGGGCGCCGGAATGGACCTGCCCTGGGGAGCCCCGATCGGCTTCGACCCCGACGACCCGGGACCCAACGAACGCGTCCGCAACTTCCTCGCCCGGCACGGCGGCGACTACGCCTACTACGCCTTCGCCTTCCAGCCCCGCGGACCGGTGCCGCTGCACGCCGGACACTACGTGGAGCCCTACCGGCGCCTGATGGCGCAGCTCCCCGCCGGCACCCCGGTCGCCCTGCACCAGACCATGCTGAACCTGGGCACCGTCGAACCGTACGACCGCGGCCCCGTCTACGACTTCACCAACGAACTGCACCGGCACTTCGACTGGCAGTGGGTCGTCGAGGACCTCGGCATGTGGTCCCTGGGCGGCATCCCCATGCCCTACCCGCTGCCGCCGTACCTCGTCGAGGAGAACGTCGCCCACGTCGCCGGCACCATCCGTGAGGCGATGCGGGAACTCGACCCGGTGCTGCGGGTGGAGTTCCCGGGCTTCACCGACGGCGTCACCGTCGTCGTGGGCGACATCGACGCGTACGACTTCTTCCGCCGGGTCGCCGAGCTCAGCGGCGCCGACGTCACCCTGGACGTCGGGCACCTGATCAGCTGGCGATGGTGGCGCGGCGAGCGGGGCGCCGGCCTCTACGCCGACCTGGAGCGGCTGCCGCTGGACCAGTGCACCGAACTGCACCTGTCCGGCTCGGCGTTCAGCCGTGACCGCTTCCTCGACCTGCACCACGGCGTGCTCCTCGACGAGCAACTGGTCCTGGCGGAACGGCTCCTCGAGCTGTGCCCCCGACTGGAAGCGGTCACGTACGAAGACCCCAACTACGACAGGACCGGCACGCTGGTGCCCAAGAGCCTCCCCAACCTCCAACGTCTGCGGAAGGCGGTGGACCGATGGGCGGCGACGAACTGACCGAGCTGAACCGGGCGTTCAAGCACCGCCTCACCTATCCGAGCCCCCGCCGCACCGGCGGCGTCGACGGGGTCGCCGCCATGGACCCGGCCGCCCCCGCCGCGCTGCGCGCCGTGGACGCCGAGCAGCTGGCCAGGGTCGCGCACGAACTCACCCAGGGCATCTCGCAGGGCGCCATCGGCGGGGTCCCGTTGCGCGAGCACTTCGCGGACAGCCTGCGCGCGCTGTACGCGGACCGGCACAACGCCGGGCAGCGCGCGGTGGCGGAGTTCCTGCGCGGCCCGCACTGCTCCGACGTCGACATGCTCGGGCTGTGCCGGGGCCGGTCGGTGACGGAGGCGTTCGGGGAGTTCCTGCTCGACAAGGCCGGACACGGCACGGACATCGCGCTCCTCATCGAGCGGGAACTGCTGGCCGCCCTGGTCAAGACGCTGGCCAGGCACCCTGAGCCGGGCTATCTGATCCGCCATCCGCATGTACGCCGCACCGGGGAAGGCTCCTGGGCCGCCTGGACGGACCGCACCCGCCTGCTGCGCGACGCCGACCGGGCGCCCGTGGCACCGGCCGTCTTCGTCGCCTGCGGCGGCCGGTACTTCGCGGGCGCGCTGAGCATGCCCCTGACCGTCGCCCTGCTGGGGGAGGCGGAACCCCGGCCCGGCTGGATCCGCGACCGGACCACCCCCGAACGCGCCGACGCGGTCGGCCGCGCCCGTGACGCCCTCCGCAGGAAGGGACTGATCCCGTGATCGCGCTGCACGAGGAACACGGCGAGGTCGTGGCGAGCTGGACGCGGCTGGGCTACCGGGCGGAGACGGTCGTCTGCTTCGACCGGCACCTCGACCTGAAACCGCTCAGCCGCGCGGCGACCGCCCGGCTGGCCCGTCTCACCGGCGTACGGTCCGTGGAGGACGAGAACCGCAAGCTGCCCATCCGAGAGGTCGACGGCAGCTACGGCCTGGACGACTTCTACGCGGCCGGCGCCACCCTCGGCCTGGTGTCCAGGCTGACCTGGGTGCGGGCCACGCAGGAGGCCGACACCCCGGCCGCCCGGCGCCGGCTGCTCGCCGCGCTCAGCGTGATCGCCGCCGAACCCGGCGTCCTCGACGCCACCCGCTTCGACGAACACGGCGCCCTGCACACCCGCGTCTGCGGGCTCGACCTGGCCGTCCACACCCCGGCCAGCTTCGGCGCGACACCCCAAGACCCCGCCAGCCGGGTCGACCTCGACCTGGACTGGTTCGCCGACGTCCGCACCGGTCAGGACCACCGGCCGGACGAACTGCTGCGCCTGCTGGAGGGGCACGGCCTCCTCGGCAACGTCGACTCCATGACGTACTCGGTGCGCAGCGGCTTCCTGCCCGAGGCCCGGCGCGACCTCGCCCCGCTGCTCGCCGCGGAACTGGGCCGCGGCACCCGGCAGCGCGAGCGGGACGCCCTCCCTCTGCCGCAGGCCACGTTCACCGCCCTGCGCGGCGCGGCGGATCCCCTACCCCCGGAGCGGTACGAGGCCGAGCTGGAGCCGCTCGGCGCGGTCGGCACCGCTCTGCTGGGCCTGCTGCACCTGCACACCGCGGGCGACTTCGACGAGGCCGGCCGGTGCTGGCACGAGGCGGCCGCATCGGGCTGCCGCTCGTCCTGGCTGGCGTACGGCATCGGCCTGTCCCACTACGGACGGCGGGCCTTCACGCAGGCGGGGGAGTGGTTCCGGCGGGCCACCGGGGAACGGACGGACACGATCGAGGTCAAGTCGGCGTTCCTCGCGGCCCTGTGCACGCTGCGGACCGGCGCGTACGAGGAGGCGTACCGCGCCCTCCTCGACTTCGCCCGGCGCTATCCGCTCCACGCCGACGCGACCCGGCTCGCGGCCGGACTCGGCGACCGTCTGGGAAACGAGCGGCAGCCCTGGCTCTCACGGCAGATCGACGCACAGGAACGGCTACTCGGGAACGGAGCGGCAGCATGAGCCCCACCTCGGCGCGACGGCCGGAAGCGCTGGCCGTGCTCGACGACGAATTCTTCGACACCCACTGGCGGCGCGCACCGGTCGTGCTGCGCGGCGCGGCCAAGGACTTCCTCGCCACGGCACCGGGCCGCGAGGAGGTCAGAGCCCTGGCCGGGGCCACCTCCGCGGTCCAGACGGACGGCCGCTCCATCTGGTTCCTCGAAGCGCTGCGGGAGGGACTGCCCGGCGTGGCCGGGCTGTGCGCGGCGGCCCGCGAGAAGTTCGACTGGGACGACCTGTGGTGCGACGTGTTCCTCACCGAGGGCAGTTCCTCGATCGGCTCGCACATCGACAACAGCGACAACTTCACCATCCAGCTCGAAGGCAGCAAACGCTGGCGCCTGGCCCCGCCCACCACCCTCGACCCCGAGCAGCGACGGCTGCGCCTGCTCGGCGAACCCGGCGTGGGCGACGCCCCGATGACCGACGACGCACGGGAGTTCACCCTCCACCCGGGAGACGTGCTGTACATCCCGCTGCTGTGGCGGCACTGGGGTGTCTCGTCCGGCGACAGCCTCAGCGCCAGCCTGGTGGTGAACGCCAGAACCGTCTGGCAGGCCCTCCACCGCACCCTCGGCGCCGAACTGCGGCACGAGGAGACATGGCAACGGCCGCTGCCGGTCGGGCCCGGAACCGGTCCGGCCCGCAGGGCACGGCTCACCGAGGCCGTCACGTCGCTCAGCGACAGCGGCGCACTGGAACGCACCAGGAGAAAGGCGGAACGGGAAGTGGCCACACGCGCGGCACGAGGACCGGTCGACCGGCTCGACATCGACATGGCGGCCGTGAAGGGGTTCGTCGCCACGGCGCCCGCGCCCCCGGCGGACGGCTTCGTCCTGCCCGGCGGCACCATGGACACCGCCGCACCGCTCAACGCGCTCCTCGCCCGCAAGAACCTGCGCGACCTGCTGAAACTGGTGCTGCGACGCTTCGCGCAGACCTCCGGCGAGACCGAGCGCGAGCTCTACCAGGCCGCGGTGACGGCCCTCACCACCGCTCCCGCCCCCGCGCTGGAGGCCCTGCTCACGGGCCCCGACGTCACCTCGTGGATCGCCGTGGCCAAGCAGGAGCCGGGCGAACCGCCCGTTCCCCGGCAGGAGGACCCGCTCGCCCACTGGCTGGCGTTCTTCCTGCTGCCCGAACTGACCGCGTCGGCGGGCGCGGTGCCCGTGCCGGAGATCCGCGTCCCCGCCGACCGCGACGGCGGACTGGCCGTGCCCCGGCTGGGCCGTGCGGTCGCCGCCCGCTCGGCGACCGGCACCTGGTCGCTGACGGTCGCGGAGGACGGCACCGTCCTCGCCCGCGACGGCGCCACCACGGTCGCCCTCGCCGACAGCGGTCCGGACACCCGGACGCTGCGGCGCGTCCTGGACGGCCCCTCGATCGTGCCCAGCCCGTCCCGGTGGCTGGACCGGCACCTGCCCCCGACCGAGGTGCTGCCCTCCGTCGAACCGGCCGACGTGGCCCGCTTCCACGACGAGTTCACCGAGGCGGCCGAACTGCTGCGCGCGGTGTGGCCGGAGGCCTGGGACGAGACCCGGGTGTGCGTGGAGCGGCTGCTGCCGATGCCGTGGGCCGGTCTGCGGCCGCACAACTACAGCATCCACGCCTTCCGCGGCCAGATCGTCAGCAGCCCCCGCCCGGCGCTGATGGCGGCGCAGACCCTGGTGCACGAGACGGGCCACAACCGGATGAGCACCCTCATCGACCTGATGCCCCTGTGCGCCAACCCCGACGACCGCGCCATCAGCCCCGTCGTCGACGCCGACCGGCCGCTGACCGCGGTCTTCCACGGCTGCTACTCCTTCGCCCGCGAGATCCACCTGACCGCCCTGCTGATCGACAAGGGCGTCCCGGAGGTGCCCACCACCGACATCCGCGGCTATCTGGCGCAGCGCACCGAGATCGTGCGGGCCGCGTGGACCCTGCTGCACGAGCGGGCGCGACCGGAGCCGGCCGGGGCCGCGATCCTGGCGGAGGTGGAGGGGATCCTGCAGCGGCTCTCCTGAGAGGTACGGCGTGAATCCGCGCCCGGCCGCCCGGCCGACCGGACGGCCTGACGGGCTCTCAGGGCGACCTCGTCGTACATCCGCGTCCCGCACCTGGACCCCAGGGCCGACGCGGCGGCGTACGCGGTCGCCCGTGCCTACCGGCAGTTCCTGGACGACCTGCGCGACGGCACCTCACACGTCCCCGACTTCCTTTGCGAGAGGTGCGCGGGCAAGCTTCGATTCAGCCATATCCGTCGCCGGAGTCCGCTTCGGGGAACGCCAGGTCAGGCCTCTGATATCGATGTCAGAAATTTGAATTCCGCACCACTCACAGGCTTTTTGCCTCTGGAATATTCGATTCGCTGTGCGACGGTCGAACTCCCCATCCGCGGAAGTAGGCAATCCGGATTGCGGTGGCGATCGGATGGGAGCGATCCGGCCCGCTGTGCGGGATCTGTTCGCCGTGCCTTTCGGGAACCCCTGGACCGCCCGTTCGGGTCCGCTGGTCCGGCGTGGATGTTCTCGATGGGTGTTATGGGGGGAGTGGTCATGGGCGTGTCAACGCGGCTCGCGGCCGGATCGCCGTGTCGCCGGGTGTGGTCGGGTGTCGCCGTCAAGGGCGGTTGGATTCTCGATAGCAAACGCCTGGCCGCGCCGTGCCGGCATCGCGTCGCGGGGGTGTGGGCGGGGGGTGCGCACCGGGTTGCGGGCCGCGTGTGGCGGGGTGGCGGAGAACCGTTGCGACGGGAAGGTGGTCGAGGATGTGGCCGGGCGCCCGGGGCGGGCGCGGCTGCGCGTGATCGGCGGGCCCTGGGGGCCTCGCCCCGTCCGAGCCGCATATCGCTTGCTCTGCACCGGAGTTGACCATCGAAAGGCAGGCCGCCGGAGAGGCTTCGGGTGGCCGGGGCGATGATTCCGACGCGCCGAAAGGTGGGCACGCCGCCTCGCCGGCCCGAGTGGATTACCGTGGGCCGGGCTCGGGCGGGCGGCTGCTCGGGTCGCCCGGCATGTGTCCGCAGGGATGCTTGGTGATCTTGGAAGCGCCCTTGTCTGTTCACTCAACAGTTGCTTGCGAAATTGATCAGACTCGGGATACGTTTCGCGGCGCAGTGATGATCCGTGTACGGGGGGTTTCGTGGATCGAAGATCTTTAGCATGCGCGGCGACTGTGTCGGAGCAGGACCATGTGGTGGTCATCCACCGCTGGCGGGCCGAGTACGTCGACTACGCGGCCGTGTTGGACCACACCGCGCATCGCGTCTCCTACGTCACGACCGAGGTCGGCCTCCCGAGGGTGCCCGCACCGGCCGCCGGTGTAGAGATCGTCGCGAAGACCGATGATCTCGAGGAGGTGCGGCGTGCGGTCTCGAGGCTCGCGGAGCGGCACGGGCCGCCGCGGCGGATCGTCGCGCTGAAGGAGGACGATCTGCTGACCGCGGCGACGCTGCGGGACGAGTGGGGGTGCGAGGGGACCAAGCCTGATCAGGCGTTACGTTTCCTCGACAAGCTCGTGATGGCCGAGGTCGTCGCCTCCCGGGGGCTCGCGGTCCCGCCGCTCACGGCGGTCGACAGCGCCGAGGACGTCCGGGAGTTCGCGGCCGAGCACGGCTGGCCCGTGATCGTCAAGCCGAGAATCGGCAGCTCCAGCGACGGTGTGGCCCGCCTGGACGGGCCGTACGACGCGAAGGAGATCGACTTCGCCGCACGGCCGATGCTCGCCCAGGTCTTCAACCCGCACCCCATCTACCACGTGGACGGTGTGTACCTGGACGGCCGTCTCGTCGCCTTCCGTGCCTCCCGGTACGTCAACAACTGCCTCGGCTTCCGGACGGGTGACCATCTGGGATCGGTCGAGGAGGACGACCCGGCGATCGTCTCGGCGATCGGTGCCGCCGCGGAACGCTTCGTCGGCGCCTTCGACACCGACCCCCTGGTGTTCCACCTCGAGCTGTTCGTCGCGCCGGCCGCGGCCACCGGTGCGCCGGAGTGCACGTTCCTCGAGGTCGGAGCCCGGGTGGGCGGCAGCGAGATCCCGTTCCTGTGGCGGGAGGTCCATGGGTACGACCTGATGGCGGCGGCGCTCAGGCTCCAGTTGGGCGAGCCCCTCGAGAAGCCGGTACTGAAGGACGACGGTGTCGCCGGCTGGCTGCTGGTCCCGTCGCCGGCACGGCGGCCCTGCCGTATCACCGAGGTCACCCCGCTGAGCGGGCGCGTTCCCGGCCTGTACGCCGAGGCGCTCCTGGACCCGGGCGAAGTGCTCCCGCTGGCCGACGCCTACTACGAACACGTGGGCGGCAGGTTCCGGTTCCGGGGGCCGACGAGCCGGACGGTCGAGGACGCCATCCGGATCGCCGCCGCCGACTTCCGTATCAGTGCCGAGCCCGTGGGAGACATCGCATGAGTCATGTCGTACTGGTCGATCCGTACGCTCCGGCCCGGGGGCTGCCGCCCGCGTTCCTCGCGGCGGGGTATCCCTGCGTCCGTCTGCAGAGCACCGAGGACGTCCCGCAGGTCTATCGCGGCCCGCTCGACCTCAGTGACTACGTCACCAACGTGGTCCACCGGGGCGACATCGAGGACACCGTCCGCCAGTTGTCCGCCTACGATCCGGTCGCCGTCATCACCGGCAGTGAACTCGGGGTCGAACTGGCCGACGAGATCAGCGAGTTCATGGGGCTGGCGACCAACGGCACCAAGCTGAGCGCCGCCCGGCGGGACAAGTTCGAGATGATCGAGCGGGTCGCGGAGGCCGGGCTGCGCACGCCGCGTCAGGTGCACGTGACCGACGAGGCCGAGCTACGCGCGTGGCACCGCGAGATCGGTGGCCGGATCGTGGTCAAGCCGCTGCGCAGTGCCGCCGGTGACGGCGTCACCTTCTGCGACGGTCCCGACCAGTCGGCGGCGGCGCTCGCGGGGATCATGGGGCGGGAGAACATCTTCTCGCTGCCGAATCACGGAGTCGTGGCCCAGGAGTACCTCGTGGGCGCGGAATACATCGTGAACACGGTGAGCCGAGCCGGTCGGCACCATGTCACGGACATCTGGGGATCCGGCCGGCTGTCCGCCAACGGGATCACGGATCTGCTGGTGGAGAGCGTTCTCGTGGAGGCCGACGCACCCGGCGTCGACGCGCTGACCGCCTATGCGTTCGCGGTACTGGACGCTCTCGGTATTCGATTCGGTCCGGCCCATCTGGAGATAAAGATGACTCCGGACGGTCCTTGCCTCGTCGAGGTGGGCGCGCGTATCTCGGGCGGTGAACTGCCCTACTTCGCCGACGAGGCGATCGGTGAATCACAGCTCGACTGGACCGTCGACTGTTATGTCCGGCCGGAGCGTTTCGACGCCCGCTGCGGCGCGCCGTATCGACTCAAGCATCATTTCGCCTGGTCGGCGATGGTCTCGCCGTACCGCGGGACGCTCAACTCCTATCGGGGGATCGAGCAGATCGAGGCCCTGCCGAGTTTCCGCGCGGCCCGGATCCTCGTCGAGCCGGGAAACGCGATACAGCCCACCGTCAATGATCTGACCTACCCGCTCACCGTCACGCTGCACCACGCGTCCGACGGTGTTCTCCAGCGGGATCTCAACACGATCAGGTACCTCGACGGCGCCGGTTTCTACGACGTGGATCACTACCAGCAGAACGGCTGACACATGCGTATTGTCGATCTGACCCACGGTTTCTCCGAGGGAATGCCTTCGTATCCGGCGGACTGGTTCCCGCCCTTCTCCTTCGACCGGGCGATGACGCCGCAGACGGATCCGTACGGCACCAACCGCACGTTCTCCACGCTGCACATCTTCCCGCACAACGGCACGCACATCGAATACAGGCTGCACTTCTATCCCGGCACCGAGGGAATCGAGGAAGTGCCGCTCGAGACCCTGATCGGACGTGCCTGCGTCGCGGATCTGTCACACAAGGGCGACCTGGAACCGGTGACGGCCGAGGACCTGGACAAGGCCGTGGGCGATCTGTGGACGCCCGGGGACCGGCTCCTCATCCGCACCGACTACCTGCGTCACAACTGGGGAGCCGCCGACTACTGGGACCGTCCGCCGTACATGACCCCGTCGGCCGCGCAGTGGGCCATCGACAACGGTGCGGCCCTCGTCGGGTTCGACTGCCTGACCGAACGTCCCGGTGATGCCGAGTCACCGGTGCATCACGCCCTCCTGGCGGCCGGCATCCCGATCCTGGAGTACGTGGCCAACCTGCACGAACTCCGCCAGCCGGTGGTCCAGTTGTTCGCCCTGCCCATCAAGGTGGCCGACGTGGAGGCCGCGCCGGCCCGCGTGGTGGCGATCGAGGAAGCCGGTACGGCCGCAGTCACCGAGGGGCGCCCCAGATGACCACCACCGTGGAGTCACCCGCCTTTCCGCACAGCGGTTTACGTCCCGGCGACGTCGTGCACCGGCACGTCTCACGCGGACCCGCCGTCGACGCGGTGGACGCGGCCGCCGCACTGCGCGGCTCGGGCCGGATCATGCTCAGCTGCCGGGACACGGAGGCCGAACCGGTCGTCCTGCTCGCGGTGGGCGAGCTGGCGGTCGTCAGCCGGGTCGGGCCCCGGCGCGATCCGGCGGAACCCGCTCCCGTCACGGCGGCGATCGACTTCCTGGCCGGCCTCGAGTTCACGCCCGGCGCCGGACCGGACGAGCGCAGCTGGTTCGGATGCATCGGGTACGGGGCGGTCACCGACTTCGAGCGGCTGTCGTTGCAGCCGTCGAGCCTGCCGACCTACGACATGTTCCTGCCGGAGGTGCTGGTCCGTTTCGACCGGACCGGGACCACGGTGGTCGGCCGGGGCACCACGGCGTCGGAGGCACGCGCCGCCGCCGAGCGGGTCGAACGGGTGCTCAGGGGAGCCGGGACGTTCGCGGAGACGCCGACCCGGGCGGGCGCGGGCAGCTTCGGGCACGGTGTGGACGAGTACCTGGAGGCGGTGCGCAAGGCCAAGGAGTACATCCTGGCCGGTGACATCTTCCAGGTCGTGCTGTCGACGCGGTACTCGGCGCCCGCGGAGGCGGACGGTCTGACGGTGTACCGGCGGCTGGCGGAGTTCAACCGCTCGCCGTACCACTTCTACTACCGGGGCACGGACTTCGAGGTCGTCGGCGCGTCGCCGGAACCGTGCGTCACGCTCGCCGATCGGGACGTGCTGATCCGGCCGCTGGCCGGCACCCGCCCGCGCGGAGCCGACCGTGCCGCGGACCTCATGGCCGAGCGGGACCTCGTCTCGTCGGAGAAGGAACTCGCCGAGCACCGGATGCTCGTCGACCTGGCCCGCAACGACCTCGGGCGGGTCTGTGCGCCGAGCACCGTCCGGGTGCCGCGCCTGATGGAGGTCGAGCGCTACTCCCATGTCATGCATATGACATCGGATGTGCGCGGGCGGCTCCGCCCCGGCTGCCGAACCGACGATCTCGTGCGTGCGAGCTTCCCCGCGGGCACCATGACCGGAGCCCCCAAGGTCCGTGCCATCGAGATCATCGACGAGCTCGAACCCGTCGGTCGCGGACTGTACTCGGGAGCCGTCGGCTCCTTCGGTGAGAGCCACGCCGACCTGTTCCTGACCATTCGCGCACTCGTCGTGCACGACGGAGGGATCCATCTGCAGGCCGGTGGCGGGATCGTCCACGACTCCGACCCCCTCGCCGAGCGGGAGGAGTGCGTGGCCAAGCTCCAGGCCGCCGCCCGCGCCGCCGACGTCCGTCTCGGAGCAGGGGTGCACGCGTGATCGTCATCATCGACAACTACGACAGCTTCGTCTACAACCTCGCCCAGTACGCCGGCCAGCTCGGGCACGAGTGCCGCGTCGTGCGGAACAACGCGGCGACCGTGGACGAGATCGCCTCGCTCGACCCCAGCCTGATCCTCATCTCGCCCGGCCCGGGCGGGCCGCGGGACGCGGGCATCTCGCTCGACCTCATCCGGGACCTCGGCCGGCGTGTGCCGACGCTCGGGGTGTGCCTCGGCCACCAGTGCATCGCGGAGGCGTTCGGCGCGCGCGTGATCCGGGCGGCGCTGCCGATGCACGGCAAGCTCAGCCCCGTCCGCCACGACGGGACCGGGGCCTTCGCCGGACTGCCGAGCCCGCTGACCGTGACGCGGTACCACTCGCTGACCGTCGACCCCGCGTCCCTGCCGGACGAACTCGTCGTGACCGCCTGGACGGACAACGGCGAGGTCATGGGCCTGCGCCACCGCGAACTGCCGATCGAGGGCGTGCAGTTCCACCCGGAATCCCTGTTCACCGAGAAGGGCCTCGACATGGTCGCGAACGCGCTGACGGCAGCCGAGCGGGTGACGGCATGACCGGCTACGGAGACAAGGACATGGCCACGCATCTTCAGGACATCCTCCAGTGGCACTTCGGCCCCGGGACCGGATCGCCGTTCTGGCTGAAGCGCAAGGACAGCCTCGGCTTCGATCCCCTGCGTGACATCGACGGGTTCGCCGACCTGCGCAAGTTCCCAGATCTCAGTGACGAACTGCGCACGGTCCCCGTCGACGACCTGAAGCCGGCCGGAGCGGGCGACAGCCCCTTCGAGGTGTACGAGTCGGGCGGCACCCTCGGCGTGCCGAAGCGTGTCGTCGAGCACCGGTCCCGGCTGGAGGGAGTGGACTGGGTCGAGACCGTGCTGCCGTCGTTCGGCGGCTCCGGACACTGGCTGCACATCGGGCCGACCGGGCCCCACATAGTCGGCCGATCGGTGCGCAGGCTGGCGCAGCTGCGCCGCTCCATGTTCTTCACCGTGGACTTCGATCCGCGCTGGGTGAAGCTGCTGATCCGGACCGATCGGCGGCCCCTGGCCGACGAGTACATCCAGCACGTCCTCGACCAGGTCGAGACCATCGCCGCGTCGCAGGACATCCGCGTCCTGTTCATCACACCGCCCGTGCTGGAGGCGCTGTGCGCCCGCCCCAGGCTTTACGGGATGCTGGCCGACCGCGTCACCGGCATCATCTGGAGCGGCACCAGCATCAGCGGAACGTCCCTCAGGCTGCTCCGGACCGAGTTCTTCCCGCAGGCCGAGGTGCGCGGAATCTACGGCAACAGCCTCATGGGAATCGCGCCCCAGCGTTCCCCGGAACCCGGCGACACCCATCCGTGCGTCTTCCAGACCTTCCGGCCCCGGTCGGTCGTCGAGGTGGTGGACCCGGACACGGGTGAGCGCGTGGCCCCGGGCGAACGCGGCCGGGTCCTCGTGCACCTGCTGACGAAGGACCTCTTCCTGCCCAACGTGATGGAGCGCGACACCGCGATCCGGGTCGTCCCGCGCGGATCGGGCGACGGCGACGACCTCGCCGATGTGCAGCCCTTCCGTCCGGCGTCCGGTGCGAAGGTGATCGAGGGCGTGTACTAGATGAGCGCTTCGACCCTGCAACCACTGGTCCACGGCGAGACGTTCGCCTGCGACGAGACCACCGACCTGCTCGGCGTCCACGGTGTGCCGGTGGCCCGTGTCGGGGTCTCCCCGCCGCTCCTGCTGCAACTGGCCCTGCGCCGGCTGCGGGGCGCCGCTGTCCCGGCGGACGTGTTCCGGCAGGCCGGCGAGCTCTTCGCCGAGGCAGAGCCGGCCGGTGAGTCGGCCGACGAGTACAGCCGCCGCGTGACGGCCTCAACGGGGCTGCCGTACCGCGTCGTACGGGACGGTCTGCGCAGTGTCCGCGACGGGCTGGCCGCGTTGGAGGAGAGCAACGCGCGGCAGCTGCCGGCGCCCGCGGACCGGGTCCGGTGGGTGCCCCGCGGCCGGACCCTCGGGATCGTGACCCCGTCGAACCATGTCGACCCCCATCTGACCTGGGCCCGGGCGCTGTCGCTCGGACTCGGCGTGATCGTGCGCCCGGGGACACGCGACCCGTTCACACCGTTCCGGCTCGCGGCCGCCCTCCTGGCGGCGGGGCTGCCGCCGCACTGCCTCGCCGTGCTGCCCGGTGCCCATGAGCTGGGGGAGCGGCTGTTGACCGCGACCGAACTCGGCATCGTGTACGGCGGGCCGACCGCCGTGAGCCGATGGGCCGACGACCCCCGCGTGCTGACCCGGGGCCCCGGCCGCAGCGCCGTGCTGCTGGACCGGCCCATGTCGCCGGACGTCCTCGACGCACTGGCACGCTCCGTCGCCGCGGACGCGGGCGTGCGCTGCACCAACACGTCCGTGATCCGCACCAGCGGGGACCCGTCGGAGGTGGCCGACGCCCTGGCGGCCCGTCTGGACACCGCGCGGAGTCTTCCGGCGGACCACCCCGACGCGATGCTGCCGACGGTCTCCGCGGAACAGGCCACGCATCTGCGCCGTACGGTCGAGGACCTCGAACGGGCGGGCCTGCGACGCCACTCGGCCGACGCCGGCCCGGTCCCGTTGCCCGACGGCTCGTACGCGGCGCGTCCGGTCGTGCTCAGCACGTCCGACCCCCGGCACCCGGCCCTCGGCACCGAGCTGCCGTTCCCCTTCGCCGTCGTCACGTCGTGGTCGGCCGCCGACGGTCTGGAGCCGTTCGGTCCCACGCTCGCGCTGTCGGTCCTCAGCGACGACCCCGGCCTGCCGTCCGCCGCTCTGGCCGAGCCGCGGATCCGGCGCGTCGTCGTCGGCGGGGCGGACCCCTGGACGACCGGGCCGGAACTGCCGCACGACGGCAGCCTGACCGGCTTTCTGCTGGAGCCCAAGGTGTTGCTCTCGGACAAGGAGCCGACCGGATGAAGCACGTGGTGGTCACCGGAGCGTCCGGGGACATCGGTACGGCCGTCGTGGCCCGGGCCCTGGCCGCGGGGGCGGAGGTCCTCGCCCAGTTCCACACGCGGCCCCCGGCCCTCTCGCACCCTTCGCTGTCGTCGGTCCAGGCGGATCTGACCCGGGACGACGGTCCCGCCGGACTCGTCGCGGCGCTGCCGTGGACGGACGTGGACCTGCTGGTCAACTGCATCGGCGGGGCGCGGCCGACCGCGTACGCCGACCTGAGCACCGAGGCGTGGCGGCACTGCATGCGACTGAACGTCGAGGTGCCGTTCGCGGTGACGCGGGAGCTGCTGGGCCCGCTGTCCGCCGCGGCCGGCGCGGTCGTGAACCTGTCCAGCGTCGCGGCGTTCACCGGTGGGGCCTTCGGTCCCCACTACGCCGCCGCCAAGGCCGCCGTGGTGGGGCTGACCAGGTCGGCCGCCCGCGAGCTCGGCGACCGGGGCATCCGCGTCAACTGCGTCGCGCCCGGGCCGGTCGCGTCGTCGATGACCGACTCGCTCCCCGACGACGTCCTCGCCGGTCTCCTGGCCGCCACCGCGCTCCGGCGCGTGGTGACGCCGGAGGAAGTGGCCGACACGGTGCTCGGGATCGCCACCACCACCGGTGTCACCGGACAGACGCTCGTCGTCGACGGCGGCCGGTTCCTGCACTGAGTTGTCCGAACACGCATCAGGTGTCCCCCCTTTGGAAGGAGTCTCAGTGCTGCTTGTCTGCAGGGCTGCCGACGAGGAAGCCGTACGCGAGCGAATACACGCCCGCGTCCCGACCCCGCACGGCACGGCCATGTGCCGCATCGGGGATCAGATGCTGGTGTACGTGCCGGGCGACGAACTCGCCCCGGCCGACGCGCTGCACGAGTCCGGTCTGGTGCAGCGGGTGGTGACCGACCACTCCGACGCGCCACTGACCGACCGGGCCGCCGTGCCCCTCGGGTCCATCGTCCGCCTCGGCGGGACGGCGACCGTCGGCGGTGTCGACTTCGCGATGATCGCCGGGCCCTGCGCGGTCGAGAGCTACGAGCAGATGTCCGCCTCGGTGGCGATGGCGAAGGCGGGCGGCGCCGTCGCGCTGCGCGGCGGCGCCTACAAGCCGCGGAGCTCCCCCTACAGCTTCCAGGGGCTGAAGGACGAGGGCCTGCGGATCATGGCCCAGATCAGGGCGGAGTCCGGCCTGCCCGTCGTCACCGAGGTCGTCGACGCCGAGACGGTCGACCTCGTCGCCGAGCACGCCGACGTGCTGCAGATCGGCACACGCAACGCCCAGAACTTCACCCTGCTCAGGGCCGTCGGCCAGGCCGGAAAGCCGGTCCTGCTCAAGCGCGGGTTCGGGTGCACCGTGAGCGAGTGGCTGCAGGCGGCCGAGTACGTGCTCGCCGCCGGAAACCCCGACGTCGTGCTGTGCGAGCGGGGCATCCGGAGCTTCGAGCCGTCGACCCGGTTCACCCTGGACCTGAGCGCGGTGGCCGTGGTCAAGCACATGAGCCACCTCCCCGTCATCGTCGACCCCAGCCATGGAGTGGGACACCGCCACCTGGTCAAGCCGCTCGCGCTCGCGGCCGCGGCGGTCGGCGCCGACGGGCTGCTCCTCGACATCCACCCGGACCCGGCCTCCGCCCTCTGCGACGGAGCTCAGGCGCTCGACCGGGACCGCTGGTTCGACCTCGCCGACGCGCTGCGCGACGTCCTCACCAGCCTGGGACGGGGCCTGACGCTCCGTGAGCCGGAGCCGGCGGGACGTGTCGCATGAGCCGGCGCCCCGACGTCGCCGTGATCGGCGGCGGAGTCATCGGCCTCGCGGTCGCCTGGCGCTGCGCCCAGCGCGGGCTCGACGTCCACGTCTTCCACGACGAGATCCCCGGTACGGCCTCCGCGGTCGCGCCCGGCATGCTGGCACCGGTGAGCGAGGCGGACTTCCCCGACCCGGCCCTGCTGACCTTCGCCCACGAGGCGCGTCGCGCATGGCCGGCGTTCGCCGCCGAACTCGCCGCCGCGAGCGGGATGGACCTCGGGTACGCGACCGACGGACTGCTCCTCGTCGCCCACGGCGTCGAGGACCGCGAGCGGGTGGCCGCGATGTACGGCTTCCGCGAGGGCTACGACGTGCCGCCGAAGAGCCTGGACGCCGACGAGCTGCGGGCGCGGGAGCCGCTGCTCTCGGCCGCGTGTGAGGGCGGCGGGTTCGCCACCGAGGACCATCACGTCGACGCGCAGCGCGTCAGGGCCGCGTTGCGCGCCGCCGGAGAGGCCCTAGGCGTCCGCTACGTCGAACAGCGGGTCCGGTCGCTCGACGAGGTCTCCGCGGAGTCGGTCCTCGTCGCCACCGGCGCCTGGTCACCCGACCTGCACGACTGGCCGGTCACGCCCGTGCGCGGCCAGGTGGTTCTGCTGCGCGACCCGGCCAAGGGCCCCGGACTGCGGCACGGCATCCGCGCGGTGGTGCGGGGCGAGCCGGTCTACCTGGCCGGCCGGCACGGCCACGGGACGATCGTCGCCGCCACCCTGGACCACGCGGGCTTCGACGCACGGTCGTCGGCGCGGGACACCGACGCGCTGCTGCGCAAAGCCGTCGCGCTGGTGCCGGCCCTGGCCGGACACGAGGTCGCGGAGACGCGTGTGGGCCTGCGTCCGGACACCCCCGACCACCTGCCCCTGATGGGCCCCGTCCCCGGCCGCCCCGGCACCTGGGTCTGCACCGGGCACTACCGGCACGGCTACCTGCTCGCACCCGTCGCGGCGGACCTGATGACCGCGTCGATGCTCGACGGCGGCGACGGCATCCCGGCGGCATTCGCACCCCAACGGTTCCGAACGACTAAGGAAAGCGCGTCGCGATGACCACACCAACCGCGCAATCGACCCCGCCGGAGAAGCGCAGTCCGCTGACCGGATGGCTCGACCCGGCACGTCTGCTCAACGTCGCCTGGCCGGTCTACATCGAACTCATGTCGGGTGTCATCGCCAGCATCATCACGGTCGTCTGGATCGCCCGCCTCGGAGGGCCCGCGCTGGCCGCCGTGACCATGGCCGCCACGCTCGAGAACGTCCTCATGAGCGTCATCCTGGCCGTCAGCGGCGGCACGACGATCGTGCTGTCCCGCGCGGTCGGCGCGAGCGAGTACGGGCAGCTCCGTACGCTGCTGCGGGCCGCGTTCCGTGTCACCCTCGTCATCACCGCGGTGATCTGCGTGGTCCTCTTCGTGCTGCGGGAGCCGTTGGCGAAGGTGGTCCTCGGCTCCGACGAGGCGTCCGCGGTCCGGCTGTCCGTCGACTACCTCACCATCGCGGTGCCCGGCATCGCCGTGTTCTACGGCCAGCACCTGGTCGACAGCACCTTCAAGGCCAAGGGCGACACGCGCACCCCGATGCGCATGGCCATCCTGTCGAACCTGATCCTCGTCGTCGCCGACCCCGTCCTCATCTTCGGGTGGCTGGGCGCCCCCCGGCTCGGCGTCACCGGCGCGGCGCTGGCCCTGGTCGCGTCGCGGGCCGTCACCCTGGCGGTGACCTGGTGGCTGTACCGGCGGTCGCCGCTGGTGCGGGACATGACGGCCGCCCCCGACGCCCCGAAGACCTCGGGACCCGGCCCGGTCCGCGAGATCCTCGCCGCCGGCCTGCCGCTGGGAGTGGACTTCCTGGTGCGGATGGCCGCGGGCATGCTGATCGTCGGCGTGGTGGCCCGCTTCGGAACGGACGAGGTCGCCGCGTACGGCACCGTCACACGGACGCTGCTCTTCCTCACCATGGCGGCGTACGCGATGCGTCAGGCCGCCACCATCGTCGCCGCCCAGGCCAACGGCGCCGAGGACGACGTACTGCTGGCGGCGAGCCGCTCGTCATCGGTGCGGCTCGGCATCGCCTGGTCCGCGCTCGGCGGCCTGGCGGTGCTGCTCCTCGGCGGCCTCGCGGTCGACGCGGTCACGGACGAGGCGGCGATCCGCTCCGCGGCCTACGGCCAGATCCCGTGGCTCTCGGTCTACGTCGCCCTGCTGCTGTGCAACGTGACCCTGAGCGGCATCTTCCTGGGCGGCGGCAACGGCAAGGCGCTGGCCACGTCCACCACGGTCGGCGCCGCGCTGCAGCTCTGCCTGGCCCCGCTGCTCGTCCTCACGCCCCTCGGACTGACGGGGGCCTGGATCGCCATGATCATCAACGCCGGGACGCAGACGACCGTCCTCCTCGTGCTGGCGGCCCGACAGAACAACGAGACCAAGGAACCTACGGCATGAACGCGCCCGTGACACTCGGCATCTCGTCCCTCGCCCATGTACTGGGCGAACCCTGCGACGTCGCCGAAACCGCCCCTTCCTACGTCGACGACCCGGACCGCGTGATCCGCTGGGGGTACCGCACCTTCCACCGGGCCGCGCCGGGCGTCGGCCAGACCCGTATGGCCGCGGACGCCGCCCGCAAGGCACTGGACGCCGCCGGCCTGCGGCCGTCGGACATCGACTACCTGGTCGTCGCGGACAGCGGCGTCCCGGAATACCTCAACTGGGACGCCTCCGCGGCCGTCGCCCGGGAACTCGAACTGGGCACCACACCGACGCTGCTGGCCACGCAGGGCTGCGCGTCGGCGGTCACCGCGCTCCAGCAGATCGCCGGACTCATGGCGGTCAGGGAGGACATCGAGCGTGTCCTGCTGGTCGCGGTCCACCGGGTCAGCGAGACCCACATCAACCGGATGCGCAACAACACCTGCCTCGGCAGCGACGGAGCCGCCGCCGCGGTCGTCCAGCGCGGACACGGCCGGCTGCGGTGGCTGGCGACCGACCAGATCGTCGACCCGCGCTACGTCGACTTCTTCCGGGTCGAGTACGGCGGCAGCGCCGCCCCGGCCGGCGACAATCTCGAGGTGGACCAGATGGCCCTGGTCCACCGGCACTTCCGCCGGGAACCCGAGCAACTCGCCCAGTTCGTCAAGGACGTCGACCACCAGGTCGCCGCCGTCGTGGAGCGCGCCTGCCGGCGGGCCGGTGTCTCGTCGTCGGAGATCCGGCGCCTGATCTACCTGAACGACAACCAGCACTCCCTGGCCGGGGTCGCCAAGGCGACCGGGGTGCCGCTGGAGAGGACGAACGCGGAACTCGCCGCCGAACTGAGCCATGTCGGCTGCGCCGACCAGCTCATGTGCCTGAGCGTCTACGACTCCCGGGACGAGCTGGCCCCCGGCGATCTCGTGGCGCTCGCCGGCCTGTCCGGAGGGATGCAGTGGTTCTGCACCCTCGTACGCGTCTGACGGTGACAGGAGAACCGACATGACGGTGAACGCCGCACCCGACCGCGTGGACGACCTGTCGCTGGACGACGGCCGCACCGCGCACCTGCGACTTCCGAGCGAGCTCCCACCCGGCCGGGGTGTCCCGGCGGTCGTGCTGCTGCACCCCTTCGGAGCCTGGGACCGGGACGCCTTCCTCCCCGCCGAGGCCTCCGGGAACGGACCGGTCCGCCTGTTCGACGACCTGGGCGCGGCCCTGGTCCGGGCAGGCATCGCCGCGGCCGCCTTCGACACCCGCTTCCTGAGCGAGGACCCCCGCGACGGCGCGGGCTCGCCCCGGTTCACCTTCACCGGGCTGGTCGACGACGCCGTCCGGGTCGCCGAACAGGCACGCGCCCACCCCGCCGTGGACGGCGACCGTGTCCTGCTGCTGGGTGTCTCGATGGGCGCGGAGGTCGCCGTGGCCGCGGCCGAGCGCCTCCAGGGCGAGAGCCGTCTGGCCGTGGTCGCCCCCAGCGCCGAGGCACGCCCCGTGTTCCAGCGGTGGATGGGCCTGGACCGGCGTCTGGAGTGGCTGAGCACGGGCGGATTCACCGACGCGGACGGCACCGTGGACCTCGCCGCCGCGCTGGCCGACGACGAAGGACGCAGCGGATGGTGGGAGGACTTCGACCTGGTCGACCGCTACGGCCCGGCCGTCGACCTCGAAGTGCTGCGCGCCGAACTCGCCCTGGAGTACGACACCTGGGAGCGTCAGGCCCTGGCGCACGGCGACGACTCGGCGCCCGCCTCGTTCTGGAGCGACTGGTACGCGCAGCCCGCTCCCTATCTGCGGCTGGCCGGAATCACCGGCCGGATCACGATCCATGTGGGTGCCGAGGACTGGACGACCCCGCCCCGCCAGGCCCACCTGCTGCATCGCGCGGCGCTCGCCCACGGTCTGCGGTCCGAGCTGACCGTCCACCCGCGGCTCGGACACCTGATGTCGCCCCGCTCGGCCGAGGGCCGGCGCACCTACGGGCCGTTCGACCCCGACTTCCTGCGGGCCCTCGTCGCATCGGTCGACGCGGTGCTCCGCCCCGGCCCATCCCACTGAACGACCCTTCACGAAAGGACCTCCGATGGCGAAGCTCACCCTCGAAGACCTCATCGAACTGCTCAACGAGTGCAACGACTACGAGGACCCGGTCGACCCGACACCGGACGTTCTCGACCTCACGTTCGATGCCCTCGGATACGACTCGCTGACGCTGCTCAACGCGATCTCGAAGCTGGAACGCCAGTACCAGATCGAGCTCCCCGAGTCCGTCACCTCCGACGCCAAGACACCGCGCGGGCTCCTCGCGGTCGTCGACAGCCGTCTGGCCTAGTTCCGACCCGAAGAGCGGAGAACACACGACGTGTGCGGAATCACCGGATGGTACGACCGTGATCGCGCGCCCGAACGCGATCACGCCGTCGTCCGCAGGATGACCCAGACCATGGAATGCCGCGGTCCGGACGAGGAGGGGACCTGGATCTCCGGTCCGATCGCGCTGGGACACCGACGGCTGTCGATCATCGACCTCGAGGGCGGCAAACAGCCGATGGTCGCCGGGCACGAGGAGGATCGCACGCTCGCGGCGCTCACCTTCTGCGGCGAGGTCTACAACTACCGCGAGCTGCGGGCGGAGTTGGTCCAGCACGGCCACACGTTCCGGACGAACAGCGACACCGAGGTCGTCCTGCGCGCCTACCTCCAGTGGGGCGTGGACTTCGCACGGCACCTCAACGGCATGTTCGCCATCGGCATCTGGGACGAGGTGCGGCAGGAACTCGTCCTGGTCCGCGACCGGATGGGCGTGAAGCCGCTCTACTACCACCCGACGCCGGGTGGGCTCCTGTTCGGATCGGAACCCAAGGCGATCCTCGCGAACCCGCAGGCCCGCCGGACCGTCGACCGGGCCGGGCTGTGCGAGGCCCTGGACATGGTGAAGACGCCCGGCGCCGCCGTGTTCAGCGGCATGCACGAGGTCCTTCCGGGCGAGGTGCTGCGGGTCGACGCGACCGGCATCAGAAAGAGCCGGTACTGGAAGCTCGAGGCGGCCGAGCACACCGACACCCGCGACCGGACCATCGCGAACGTCCGGGACCTGCTGGAGGACATCGTCGCCCGGCAGCTCATCTCGGACGTACCGGTGTGCACCCTGCTCTCCGGCGGTCTGGACTCCTCGACGATCACCGCCATCGCCGCCCAGGTACTGGAACGCGAGGGCCGCGGCCGCGTCAACTCGTTCTCCGTGGACTTCAAGGGGTCGAACGAGAGCTTCGAGCCCGACGCGGTGCGCGGTGCCCCCGACGCGCCGTTCGTCCGCGACCTGTCCGCGCACGTCGGCACCGATCACCAGGAGATCCTGCTCGACAGCGGCGAGCTGTCCGAGCCGTCGGTACGGGCGGCCGTCCTCCGCGCCACCGACGTGCCGCCGGCGTTCTGGGGCGACATGTGGCCGTCGCTCTACCTGCTGTTCCGCGCGGTCCGCCGGCACTCGACGGTCGCGCTGTCCGGCGAGTCCGCCGACGAACTGTTCGGCGGCTACCTCTGGTTCCACCGCCCGGAGGCCGTCGACGCGACGACGTTCCCCTGGCTCACCTCCGGATCCGCGCGCTACTTCGGCGGCACCTCGCTGCTCGACGGCGGCCTGCGGGAGAAGCTCGACATACCCGGATACCGCGCCGACCGGTACGCCGACGCGCTCGCCGAGGTGCCCGTGCTGCCCGGGGAGAGCGATGTCGACCGCCGGATGCGCAAGGTGTCGTACCTCAATCTGACGCGGTTCGTGCAGACCCTCCTCGACCGCAAGGACCGCATGAGCATGGCGGTCGGCCTGGAGGTCCGGGTGCCGTTCTGCGACCACCGCCTGGTCGAGTACGTCTTCAACACGCCGTGGGAGATGAAGACCTTCGACGGACAGGAGAAGAGCCTGCTGCGCGCGGCGGCCCGGGACCTGCTGCCGGCGTCGATCCTGGAGCGGAAGAAGACGCCCTACCCGGCGACCCAGGACCCCGGATACGAGGCCGCGCTGCGGGCCGAGATGGCCGAGGTGCTCTCCGACCGCAACGCGCCGGTGCACCCGCTCCTGGACCGGACCAAGGTCGACCGGGTCATGGACCGTTCGCTGAGCGCGACGAGCCTCCCCTACAGCCGGGGCGGGCTCGAGATGGCGCTCTGGCTCAACCGGTGGCTGACGGCCTACGACGTGACCCTCGACATCTGACGGAGGACGTCAACCCTATGGATTTCAGTCTGTTCTACTTCGCCAACGAGCAGGAGGCGGAGGCCGACTCGACGGACCGCTACGGTCTGCTGCTCGAAGGGGCGAAGTTCGCCGACACCCATGGTTTCACCGCGGTGTGGACCCCTGAGCGGCACTTCCACGAGTTCGGCGGCATCTACCCGAACCCGTCCGTGCTGGGGGCGGCCGTCGCGGCCGTCACCGAGCGCGTCGGCATCAGGGCCGGAAGCGTGGTGGCACCGCTGCACCACCCGGTCCGCATCGCCGAGGAGTGGTCGGTCGTCGACAACCTCTCCGGCGGCCGGGCCGGCGTGTCGTTCGCCTCCGGATGGCACCCGCACGACTTCGTCCTGCGTCCGGAGAACTTCGCGGACCGCAAGGCGAAGCTCGAGACGATCGTGGAGGACGTGCGCGAACTCTGGCGCGGCGGCTCCGTGTCCTGCACCGACGGGGCGGGCGAGACCCGGTCCGTCCGGTCCTACCCCCGGCCCGTACAGGCCGAACTCCCCGTCTGGATCACCAGTTCGGGCGGTCCCGAGACCTTCCGGGCGGCGGGCCGGGCGCGGGCCGGACTGCTCACCCACCTCGTCGGGCAGAGCCTGGAGGACCTGTCCGACAAGGTCGCGCTCTACCGGGAGGAGTACGCCGCCCGGTCCGGTTCCGACGAGGACCGCGGGAACGTCGTCCTCATGCTCCACACCTATCTGCACGAGGACGGGGACGTCGCCAAGGAGACGGTCCGCGAACCGCTGACCGCCTATCTCCGCAGCTTCGCCGGACTGACCATGAGCTCCGGTCCGAAGGGCCGGCGGATCGACCCGGAGGCGCTCAGCCCCCGGCACTTCGACGCCCTGGTCGCGCGTTCCTTCGAGCGGTACTTCGACGAGGGCGGTCTGCTCGGCACGCTCGACAAGGCCGTCGACGTCGTCGAGCGGGTACGCAAGGCCGATGTCGACGAGATCGCCTGCCTGATCGACTTCGGCGTGGACCGCGAGAAGGTCGTGGCCGGGTTCGACCTGCTCGGCCGACTGCGGGCGGCCACCTCGGACCGTCACCGATGACCCGTACCGAGAGCGCCGACCGGGTGCGGCTGCCGGAACATCCGCCCAGTGAGTTCCGGCGGTCGGCCGGCCGGTTCCCCACCGGCGTGACCGTGCTGACCTGTGTCCGGGACGAGGAGCCGCACGGCATGACGGTGAACGCGTTCACCACCGTGTCGCTCGACCCGCTGCTCGTTCTGGCGGTGCTCAAGACCGGCTCCCGGACCACCCGGCAGGTGCTGTCGGGCGACGGGTTCGCGGTGACCGTGCTGAGCTCCCTCCAGGAGCCGGCCGCCAGGTCGTTCGCGGACCCGGTCCGGGCCCGGGGGAGCGCCGCGTTCTCCGCCGTCGCCCATGCGCCCGCGCCCCGCACCGGTGCGCCGGTGCTGCTCGGGGGGATCGCCTACTTCGACTGCCGGGTGGAATCCGTCCACCCGGCGGGCGACCACACCATCCTCGTCGGCGCCGTGCAGGCGTTCGGCACGCTGTCGGAGGAGCCCGCACTGCTGTTCAGCCGAAGCCGTCTCGGTGCCGAGCCGGACCCGCGGTCGCCATGAGAGGTCCGGGACAGCGTTGAACGGATGGGATTTCGGACTGCTGACGGTCGCCGCCACCGGAGCGGGCGCCGTCAACGCCGTGGTCGGCTCGGGCTCGCTGATCACGTTCCCCGCTCTGGTGGCGATGGGCTACCCGCCGATCCTGGCCACCGTGTCCAACAACGTCGGGCTCGTGCCCGGTATGGGCGGCGCGGTGTACGGCTACCGCCGGGAACTCACCGGACAGGGCGGGCTCCTCCTGCGGCTCGCGGTGGCCGCCGGGGGCGGTGCGCTGATCGGCAGCTTCCTGCTGCTCCGGCTGCCCTCCGCCTGGTTCCAGAAGATCGTGCCGGTCCTCATCGGCACCGCCTGCGCCCTGGTGATCCTCCAGCCCGTCCTGGCCCGCAGAATGGCCTCCGGGCGACGGCAGGGCGGAGCGGGGCTCCGGCTCGGGGTGTTCGGGACCGGCATCTACGGCGGCTACTTCGGGGCCGCGCAGGGTGTCGTCCTCATCGGACTGCTGGGAGCCCTGACGACCAAGGAACTCCAGCCCCTGAACGCCATCAAGAACGCCCTCGCGCTGACGGTGAACCTGGTGGCGGCGATCGTCTTCGTCAGCGTCACCACCGTCGACTGGTACGTCGCCGGGATCGTCGCGGCGGGGTCGACCCTCGGGGGCCTGCTCGGCTCACGGTACGGCCGGTCGCTGTCGCCGACGGCCCTGCGCGGCGCGATCGTCGCCGTGGGACTGCTCGCCATGGCTGATCTGATCGCCAGATCGTGGTGAGCAGGAGTCGTCCTGGGCCGGTTCCGCCCGGGGGTACCGGCCTGGCCCGGTACCCCCGCCGGAGCGACCGCGAGGCCTGTCCGGCGGGAGCGGGGCGCGGACGTGCCGCTTCGGGGTCAGAGCTCGGACACGAAGTAACGCTCCACCGTCATCCGCGCGTTCGCCGAGGCGCCCGTGCGGGTGCCGGTGGTCTCGCGGGCCAGGGTGTAGAACGCGTCGACGTAGTCCGGGTCGTCGGTCCACCAGGACGTGGGCATCGCGTCGATGACCGCGTCGACCAGCGGGATGTACGCGCCCTGGTCGGCGATCGTCAGCAGGACCGCGGCGAGTGCCTTGGCCAGTGACGAGTAGTTGGTGTCCCCGTCGTCCTCCATCAGGACGACATCGGCCAGGTTGTACTTGTAGTTCGACCAGTTGACCAGGATCTGGCCCGGGGAGTACGTCGTGCCCTCGTCGTCGATGTACGGCATCGTGACCGTGTCGACGCGGACCTTCCCGTCCGTGCCGAAGCCGGTGACCAGGCCGAACATCTCGGCGTCGCCCTTGAACCACGGCTCCTTGACGTCCGCCACGCTGATCGACTTGATCCGGGTCGTCCAGAAGCCGGAGGCGGACGCGGATGTGTTGATGCCCGGGCTGGTCAGGCCCCGGGCGGCCAGCTCCTTGTCGATGACCTTCAGGCCGGCCTCCAGCGCCGTCTGCCCGTCGACGCCGACGACGTAGACGGGCCGGTCCGGTGCCTTGGCCGCGTCCAGTTCGTGCGCCCTGCCCGCGCTGTCGTAGGCCACGACGACCTCGGCGTCCTCGGACGGCGCCGACGCGACCAGCGGGGCGGTCCGGGCGAGGTCGGCCGCGCTCGCCGACGGGCCGGCGAGGCTCACCCGCAGCAGGGGTGGCGCCTCCCTGCCGAGCCCCTTCGCGCGGGCGACATCCGTCTCGGCGCCGGCGAGGGTGCCGCGGAAGCCCCTCACGGACGACGTCCGGGACGTCGCCGTCAGGGCCAGCAGGTCCACGTCCTCGCCGGCCAGCGTCGCCGCCGCGACCTGCTTGCGCCAGGCGGGCTCGGCGAGCGTACGGGCGAACGCGCGCGCCGTCGTGTCCTCGATCCCGGCGACGGGTGAACTCTTGGCGGGGGCCGGTGCGGTGGGGGCGTCGGCCGCCCCCGCGGTTCCCTGAAGGGTGGTCAGGGCCAGGCCGCTCAGCGCGAGCGCGGTCAGTGCCGCGCGGAGCCGTCTCTCAGCGAACAACTCGTCCTCCATGCATGGGCGTTGCCCGAGTGGGGGGCATGCCGGAAGTACCGCCGTGCGGCGCACGACGGCCGTGCTCGTGCGAGTGCGGATTCAGTGTGGAGGGTGTTCGTCTACGCGGATAGATGGCCGGGTGGCGATTCATGGCCATAGGTGGCCGACTGCCGGAAAAATTCAGAAGCGCTTCGGGAAGAGGGGGGTGGGGTTCACCAACCCGCGCGGCGGATGCGGAGCGGGCCCCGCGCCTCGCTCTCCTTCACCGGCCGGCCGCCCTGCGTCACCTCGACCTTGCCCGCCGCCACCAGACGCCAGGCCGCCCGGCGGGCCGGTTCCATCAGCGCGCGCCAGCCCTCGTCGTCCCCGTCGTGGACCTCGCGCGCCGCGTCGGACGGGCAGATCGAGGACGTGGCCGCGCGGCGCTCCAGCAGGCCGATGATGGCCTGCTCCAGGCACCGGTCGAGCTGCCGGTCCGTCTCCGTCACGCCTCCCAGTGTGGCACCGCCCCACCTGCCCCAGACGTCGTGCACCACGGAAGCCGCACGTACGAGGCGCACAGCGACAGCAGCGCACCGGCGACGGAGACACCCGCGCAGGCGAGCGCGACGATGCCGAGGTGCCCGGCCGGACGGGCCGGGGGACCGGACACAGGGGACGGCGTCGCCCGCGCGCGGAATCCCGCACCCCTCCGACCCGGCCCGGACCGGGTGCCTTGACCTTGACACGGTGACAAGGTGTCCCCTGGGTGCAGGAGGTGGTCCCGATCGACCCGACAGACACGACCCCGCACAACGCCCGCCTGACCGGTGCCCTGAGCGCCGAGGAACCCTCGATCCGGCTCAAGGCGGCCCTGGCGGCCGGCACGTCCGCCGACCCCGGACTGCTGGACACCCTCGTGGAACGCTGCGCGGTCGAACCGGACTTCTTCGTACGGGACATGCTGTCCTGGGCCCTGACCCGCCTCCCGTCCGAGCCGACCCTGGCCCGCGTCCGGCGCGAGCTCGGCGCTGCCCGCGCCCAGGCCCGGAGTCAGGCCCTGCACACCCTCTCCAAGATCGGCGACAGGAGCGTATGGGCGTCGATCCCGCGTGCGCTGCTGCACGACGCCGACGACGAGGTGGCCCGGACCGCCTGGCGCGTCATGGTCGCCCTCGCGCCCGAGGACGAGGCCACCCGGGCCGACCTGGCCGGGGAACTCGTCCGGCAGCTCGGACGCGGCGACCGTGCCGTACGGCTCAGTCTGAGCAGGGCGCTCGTCGACCTCGGGGAGGCGACCCGGACCGCCCTGGAGCGGGCCGCCGCCGACCCCGACCCCGCGGTGGCCACGCACGCCGCCGCCACCGAGGTGCTCAGGGAGCGGCCGGAGGCCGGCTTCGACGCGGCGGTGGACGAGGCCCGGCGGATCGTCGCCCTGAGCCGTGCACCCGAAGTCCCGCCCGCCGCCCAGGGGGCCGGACCGTGCTGATCGGCGAGGTGGCCCGGCGCTCCGGGGTGAGCGCCCGGATGCTTCGCCACTACGACGCCCTCGGCCTGGTGCGGCCGACCGGCCGGACCGTCGGCGGCTACCGCGAGTACTCCGCCGAGGACATCCGCCGGATCTTCCACGTGGAGAGCCTGCGCTCCCTCGGCCTCTCCCTGCACCAGATCGGGCAGGCCCTGCAGGACCCGGACTTCACCCCGGCCGCCCTGGTCGGCGACCTCATCCGATGGACCCAGGAGCGGCTGGAACGCGAACGGGAACTGCTCGAACGGCTCCGCGCGATCGACGCGTCCGCGCCCACCGACTGGCAGGACGTCCTGCGCGTCGTCGCACTCATGCAGGGCCTCGACTCACCCAGTGCCGCGCGCCGCCAGCAGACCGTGCTGACCCGGCGGAACGACGAACCGGTCCCGGCCGACCTGCTCGCCAAGGCCGTTCTGACCGAGTCCGACCCGGTCGTGTCCGGCGCCCTGCGCTGGGGGCTCGCCCGGGCCGGCGACCAGGGATCGACGGCCGGGGTGACGGCCCTGGCCGCCGGCATCCGCGACGAGGACGCCGCCGTCCGGCGACGTGCGACGCTCGCGCTCGCCGAACTGGCCGGGGTTCCCGCCGCGACCGCCGCGCTGGAGGAGGCGCTCACGGACCCGGACCCGACCGTCCGCGGGCCCGCCGCTCTCGCGCTGGGCCGGCGGGGTGTGACCGAGGCCGTGCCGGTGCTCGTCGCCCTGGTGGCCGAGGGCGTCAACGACGTCGACGCCGCGGAGGCACTCGGCGCGCTGTCGGAGGAGCCGGCGACCGCCGACCGCGTCCTGACCGCCCTGACCGGTGAACTCGACGCCCCCGGCGCCGACTCGGCGACCCGGATCCGGCTCACCCAGGCGCTGGTCGAACTGCCGGGGACCACCGGGCTCGAGGTGCTGCGCCGGCTGGCCCACGACGACGACCACGCCGTCGCCCGCGTCGCCGCGGCTTTCGTCAAACTGCTCGACGAACGTCAGTAGAGGCGCGCCTCTACTCCGGCAGCTCCGTGCCCGCCTGCTCGGCGACCATGTACCGGGCGTACCGGTCCGGCCAGTCGGGGTCCTCCGCGCCGGTGCGCGCCTCGTGCTCGCCGTGCGCGGCGGCGGCCCGGCGCAGGGCGCTCGCCAGGTCCCCGGCCGAGGAGTACGTCGTGGTCGCGGGGTCGAGGCGGCCCGGGAGCCGGGTGGTGATCTCCTGGAGCACGTACCCGTTCCCGTCCGGGTCGCTGAACGACAGGAAGGAGCCGTAGCTGGTCCGCTTCGGGTCGGGTCCCGGCACCCGCGCGTCGGTGCCGCCGTGATGGAAGACACCGCCGGCGTCGTGGAAGACCTCGCTCGGATCGGCGCCGTTCCGCTTCAGCTCGGAGTGGGCCGCCTCGATGTCGTCGACCACGAGGTGCAGGCCGCGTGCCGTGCCGGGAGCCTGTTCGGTCACGGACGTGCCGAAGATGACCGACGCCGGTGAGCCCGGAGGGGTCACCTGCACCACCCGGAACGAGTCGTCCGTGGCGACGTCCGCGTCGAGCCTCCAGCCCAGTCCCGTGTAGAAGTCCTTCGCCCGGTCGACGTCGGACACCGGCACCACGACGATCTCCAGTTTCATGTCCATGGTTGTGAGGCTCCCGTCTCGGAGTGGGGGCGGCGGGGGGGCAGGCGTCCGGCCGTACGCCGGGCGCTCAGCGCGCGACGAGTTGCTGGCCGCCGTCGATGTCGTAGGTGGCGCCGGTGAGGGCGCCGTTGGCCATGATGTGCAGCGCGAGGGCGGCGACGTCCGCCGGGCCGACGACCCGGCCGATCGGCAGGGTTCGGCGCAACTCCTCGCGGCGTTCCTCCAGTCGGTCGCCCAGGAGGGAGGCGGACAGGGGCGTGTCCACGAAGCCCGCGGCGAGGAGGTTCACCCGTACCGGGGCGAGTTCCACGGCGAGGTTCGCCGCCAGCGCGGGCAGGGCCGCGGTGAGCGCGCCGATCACGGCCATGCCGGGGGCGGGGCGCCGGGCCCCGGTGCCGCCGATGAACAGCAGCGAGCCGCCGGGCCTGACCTTGTCCCGGCAGGCCCGCCCGGCCGCGAGCAGCATCGCCAGCCGCCCGCCGAAGTCCCGTCCGCCCGCGCTCAGATCGAGCTCGGCGAGCGGTGTGTACGACGGACTGCCCGCCGTCACCAGGACGTGGTCGACCTGTCCGGGGAGGTCCCGCAGGAACCCCTCCAGACGGTCGGCGTCCATGGCGTCGAACGCGGCCGTGCTCAGCGGGTCCAGCTCCTCGGCCGCCCGCTCCAGACGCGCGGGATCGCGGGCCGTCAGGATCACGTCACCACCGGCCGCCCTGACCTGCCGGGCGGTCTCCAGGCCGATGCCCGAACTGCCGCCCACGACCACGACCGTCTGCCCGGCGGGGCCTCCCGATGCCGGGGGAACCACGTCCGTCTCGTCGCTCGCTCGCACAGGAGCCCACCGCCGTCCGCACGTCCGACACGCACGAGCCTGTGGCAGGGGGCATACCTGGGTCAGTCGTGTGCCTGCCGGACTTTCCCGCCCGTTCCCGGGCGCTCCGCCACGGACTGCCCGGCTCGAGACATCAGTCTGTCACCCGTCCGGCCGAGTCGCACCCGGACCGGGCAAGGGCCCGGACAACCCGGGTACCGCTCCGTGAGGCCCGGTCGTTACGGTCGCCGGCCGTGTCGGTGTTGGGCCGAACGGGTGACTTGGCGTAAGAATTGGCTGGTGCAGGCATTGAGGGCGATTCAGGTCGGGGTGAGCCGGTGAACAGCTACGACGTCACCGATGAACAGTGGGAGGGGCTCGCCCAGGTCGTGCCGCTGCGGGGGCGCGACGCCTGGCCGTCGGCGGTGGACCACCGTGCGATGCCGGAGGCGGAGACCGAACCGCGCCGGCGTTTCGTCGTCCTTCGGGTCAACGTCTTCGGGGACGCCCGCGAGGTCGCGGAGACGCTGATGGCGGGCATCCCGGTGCTGCTGGATCTCACGGGCGCCGAGAACGAGGTCGCCAAGCGGGTGCTCGACTTCAGCACGGGCGTGGTCTTCGGGCTGGGCAGCGGGATGCACCGCGTCGACCGGAACGTGTTCCTGCTGACCCCGCCGGGCACCGAGGTGAGCGGACTGATGCAGACGGCCGGCGTCCCCGGCGCGTGAGAGCGGGGGGTGGCGTGGGCGTCACCTCTTCCGCGCGCCCGGGCGCCGGGGAGCGCACTCCGCCGCCGTAGCCCGTTCGTAGGAAGCCCGCGAGGGTGGAACGGTTCGCCTGAGGGAACCGGCCCTACCGTCCCCGACATGGGCCTTTCCTCTGTCTCCGGTGCCGTGTCCGTACCGCCCCAGGGCCGGCGCACGGGGGTCCCGGCCTCCGTACGCCCCTCCGGACCGGTGGCGAGGGAGGTCCCCGCACGCCCGTCCGGACCGATCGCGGCGGAGGCCGCCGGGGAGCGCCCCGGCGGCGGTCAGCCGGACGCACCCCGCCCCCACGTCGTCGAGCTGCGGCTGTCCGCGTTCGCCGGGCACCGCCGGGCCGTGTTCCCGCTCGGCCCGTGCACGTTCCTCGTGGGCCCCAGCGGCTCCGGGAAGACGACCGCGCTGCGGGCGTACGAGGCACTGGCCCGGCTCGCCGGGGGCCGCACCGTCGGCGAGGCGTTCCCCGACCCCGCGACCTGCGTTCCGGAGCGGGCCCGCCCGGACGCCCAGCGGCGGCGCGGCTTCCGTATCGGCTGCACCGCCGACGGCCCGGAGGGCCCGGTACGGCTCGACGTGGCCGTGCAGGCGGAACCCGAACTGCGGATCGTGGGGGAGCGGTTGAGCGCGGACGGCGTCGTACTGCTGGAGACGGCCCTGCGCGACCCCGGCCGCCGCCATGTGCAGGCCGCCTGGCACACGGCGGGCCAGACCCCGGTGACCCGGGCGCCGCTCCCCGACGACCGGCTCGGCACGGCGCTGCTGCCGCTGCGGGTGTCCGGGCGGACGGACGGCCAGCGGCGGGTCCTCGCCGCCGCCGAGCAGATGGTGGTGGCCCTGCGGTCGGTGTTCGCCTGCGACCCCTGGCCCGGGCGGATGCGGGCCCCGGTCCCGGTCGGCTCCGGCCGGCTGCTCGGGAGCTGCGACAACCTCGCCGACGTGCTGTGGCGCACCCGCTCCGAGTGCGTACGGCGGCACGCCCGACTCGTCGCCGCCGCCCGTGCCGGATGCGCCGGACCGGTCACGGACGTCGTCGCCGAACTGCAGGCGGACGGCACGGTCCGCGGCCTCCTCGACCGCGGCGACGGCGTCCGCACCACGCTCGGCCGGCTCGGCCACGGGGAACTGCGCTATCTCGCGCTGTCCCTGGTACTGCTGACCGGGCCCGGGGTCCTGGAGGTCGACCCGGTGCGCGAGGTGCCGGCCGCCCTGCAGACCCTGAGCGTCCTCGCGGACGGCCTCGACCGGGGCCTGGACCCGGTGCAACGCGCCGAGTTGACCGCGCTGGCGGCCCGTATGGGCGAGCGGGGCCACATCCGGCTGGTCGGGTCGGTCAGCGACCCCTCGGGGCCGGCGGAGACGCCCGGTGTGACGGTGGTACACCTGGAGCCGTGACCGAACCCCTCGATGTGGCCGGCCTCCAGCGCCGACTGACCGAGTTCGCCGCCGCGCGCGCCTGGCAGCCGTACCACACGCCGAAGAACCTCGCCTCCGCGCTCAGCGTGGAGGCCTCCGAACTGCTGGAGATCTTCCAGTGGTTGACCCCGGAGGAGTCCGCCCGGGTCATGGACGACGACGGTACGGCCGCCCGCGTGCGGGACGAGGTCGCGGACGTCCTGGCGTATCTGCTCCAGTTCTGCGAGGTGCTCGGCATCGACCCGCTCGCCGCGCTGGACGCGAAGATCGACCGCAACGAGCGCAGGTTCCCCGCGCCCGAGTGAGCGCCTGAGTGAACGCCTCAGTGGCCGCCCCGTGAGGGATTAGTTCCACTTTCACTCTCCGTGGCGATTCGGCGGTCCGTATCCGAAAAGTTGTCCGCAGATTTCCGCCTTCCTCTGGCTTTTCGTCTCAACGCCCTTCACTCTGGGTAGTGGATAAGGGAGTTCGGAGTTCAGGTGGACGTGTGGGCAGCGCGTCCAGACGGACGGGGACTGCGGATGGACGCGGTGCGGCTGATCATGAACAGCAGGCGAGCGCTGGCGGGAAGCGGCGGCGCGCCGGACATCATGACCGAGGTGTGGCAGGCGCAGGCGCTCGCCCAGGCGATCGGCAGCCGCCTCGCCGTCTACGGACCACCCGAACTGCGCGGGGAGGCCATCGGGTTGACCGAGCTCGCGGGCCGTGGCTGCGGGGTCCTGGAGGCCCCGGAGCTCGCGGAGGGCGCGTTACGCGCCGCCCAGCTCACCGAGCTGGGCGACGCGCGGCAGGCCCTGATGAACCTGGGGAGCCTGCTCGGCGAGGCCGGTATCGCGCTGGTCGGCGTGGCCAGTTCGGCCGACGACGAGACGACGTACTGGCGCTGCATGGAGGCGATCGACGCCGCGGACGAGTCCCGCGACCGGGTCCTGGAGATGCTCCGCAGACTCGCGGACCGCGACGAGGTCCTGGCGGAACGGGAGGCGGGCTGACCTCCCCCACGTGAGGGAAGGCCCGTCAGACGGTTCCGCCCTCCGCCGCCGGTGGCGTGCCCCGTACGCCCCCGGTCGACTGGAGGCCGGCGTCCAGGGCCGACAGATCGGCGTTCAGGGCCGCCATCAGTTCCTCCATCTGCTCCAGCAGGCCCTTCGGCCGGCCGGTCCCCCCGCCACCCATCGGTGGGTCGAACTCCTCGGACATGACGGCCTCCTCCGGCCCGCGGCGCCCCAACGGCAGTGGGCCGACCTGGTGACACCCCGGCGGTGACAGGCCGGTGCGGGAGCCGGGCGGCCCGGCTCCGACCGAGCAAACGATCATCGTCCGCGCCGGTCACCGGCCGGGCGGCGGCAGTCAAGGGCGGCGGCCGGATTCACCCGCCCGTGGCCCACAACGGAGCCAGGCCCCGGGCGGCCGATGCGCGCCTGGGCGTGCAGGATGGAGGCATGGATCTTCGCATCTTCACCGAGCCCCAGCAGGGGGCCACCTACGAGACGCTGCTGACCGTGGCGAAGGCCACCGAGGACCTCGGCTTCGACGCCTTCTTCCGCTCCGACCACTATCTGAAGATGGGCGACGTGGACGGGCTGCCCGGCCCTACCGACGCCTGGATCACCCTGGCCGGTCTCGCCCGTGAGACCCGGCGCATCCGCCTCGGCACCCTGATGACCGCCGCCACCTTCCGGCTGCCCGGCGTGCTCGCCATCCAGGTCGCCCAGGTCGACCAGATGTCCGGCGGCCGCGTCGAACTCGGTCTGGGCGCGGGCTGGTTCGAGGACGAGCACAAGGCGTACGGCATCCCGTTCCCGAAGGAGAAGTTCGGGCGCCTGGAGGAGCAGCTCGCCATCGTCACGGGGCTGTGGGAGACCAAGGTCGGCGAGACCTTCGACTTCCAGGGGAAGTACTACACGCTCAGCGACTCGCCCGCCCTGCCCAAGCCGGCCCAGGACCGCATCCCGGTGCTCATCGGAGGCCACGGCGCCACCCGCACGCCGCGCTTGGCAGGCCGTTACGCCGACGAGTTCAACATGCCGTTCGCCTCGGTGGAGGACTCCCAGCGGCAGTTCGGCCGGGTCCGGGACGCCGTCCGGGAGGCCGGCCGCCGCCCCGAGGACCTCGTCTACTCCAACGCCCTCGTCGTCTGCGTCGGCAAGGACGACCAGGAGGTCGCCCGCCGCGCCGCCGCCATCGGCCGCGAGGTCGACGAGCTGAAGGAGAACGGGCTGGCCGGTTCGCCCGCCGAGGTCGTCGAGAAGATCGGCCGCTACCAGGAGGCGGGCTCGCAGCGGATCTACCTCCAGGTGCTCGACCTGCACGACCTGGACCACCTGGAGCTGATCTCCGCCGAGGTCCAGTCGCAGCTGTCGTAGCGGCCACGGACCGTCGCGTCCGCACGCCCCGGGGACCCGTCCCCGGGGCGTCGTCGTGCGCCCGAAATTCCCGGGTGCCGCCGGCGTGCGCTCGATACGGTGTGCGGAACCGCAGTTCAGACCACTACGTCAAGGTCATCCACCGTGTTCCTGACCCTCACCACCACCGGCACCCCGGAGCGCCCGGCCACCGATCTCGGCTATCTGCTGCACAAGCATCCCGGGAAATCGCAGGCGTTCTCCACCTCCTTCGGCACGGCCCACGTCCTCTACCCCGAGGCGGACGCCGGGCGCTGCACCGTGGCGCTGCTGCTGGAGGTCGACGCGGTGGCGCTGGTCCGGCGCGGCAAGGGCAAGGGACGGGGCGGCGCCCCCGACGCGGCGCTCGCCCAGTACGTCAACGACCGCCCGTACGCGGCCTCCTCGCTGCTCGCCGTGGCGCTGAGCTCGGTGTTCTCCAGTGCGATGCGCGGGGTGTGCCACGCCCGCCCGGAGCTGCCCGGCCGGCCGCTGCCGCTGCGCGTCGAGGTGCCGTCGCTGCCCGCCCGGGGCGGCGCCGCGCTCGTCGGGCGGCTGTTCGAGCCGCTCGGCTGGGACGTCACCGCCGAGCCCGTACCGCTCGACGAGCGGTTCCCCGAGTGGGGCGACTCGCGGTACGTCCGGCTCGTCCTGGAGGCGGACACGCTGACCCTCGCCCAGGCCCTGCGCCACCTGTACGTGCTGCTCCCGGTCCTCGACGACGCCAAGCACTACTGGGTCGCCCCCGACGAGGTCGACAAGCTGCTGCGCGCCGGCGAGGGCTGGCTGCCGGACCACCCCGAGCAGAAGCTGATCACCAGCCGTTATCTGTCCCGCCGCTGGTCGCTGACCCGGGAGGCGCTGGAGCGGCTGGAGCTGGTGCGGCTCGCCGAGAGCGACGACAGCGAGGTCGAGGACATCGACAACGCGGTCGCCGACGAGACCGAGACCGAGGAGAAGCCGGCCCCGCTCGCCGTGCAGCGCCGCGACGCGATCCTGACCGCGCTGCGGGCGGCCGGTGCCGCGCGCGTGCTCGACCTGGGCTGCGGGCAGGGCCAGCTGGTGCAGGCGCTGCTCAAGGACCCGGCGTTCACCGAGATCGTCGGCCTGGACGTGTCCGTGCGGGCGCTCACCATCGCGGGGCGGCGGCTGAAGCTGGACCGGATGGGGGAGCGGCAGGCCGCACGCGTGAAGCTGCTGCAGGGCTCGCTCGCCTACACCGACAGCCGGCTCAAGGGGTACGACGCCGCCGTGCTCAGCGAGGTCGTCGAGCATGTCGACCCGCCCCGGCTGCCCGCCCTGGAGTACGCGGTGTTCGGGTCGGCCCGCCCCCGCACCGTCCTCGTGACCACCCCGAACGTCGAGTACAACGTCCGCTGGGAGAGCCTGCCCGCCGGGCACGTCCGGCACGGCGACCACCGGTTCGAGTGGACGCGCGAGGAGATCCGCGCCTGGGCCACAGCCGTCGCCGAACGGCACGGCTACGGCGTGGAGTTCGTACCGGTGGGACCCGACGACCCCGAGGTGGGGCCGCCGACGCAGATGGCCGTGTTCGCACGCGACGTGACCGGGGAGAAGGAGGCGAAGGCCGCATGACCGAGACCACGCAGGGGCGGGTCCTGCCCGTCACCGACCTCTCCCTCGTCGTCCTCGTCGGGGCGTCCGGCTCCGGCAAGTCGACGTTCGCCCGCAGGCACTTCAAGCCGACCGAGGTGATCTCCTCCGACTTCTGCCGGGGCCTCGTCGCCGACGACGAGAACGACCAGAGCGTCAGCCGGGACGCCTTCGACGTCCTGCACTACATCGCGGGCAAGCGCCTGGCGGCCGGCCGCCGTACGGTCGTCGACGCCACCAGCGTGCAGCAGGACGCCCGGCGGCAGCTCGTCGAGCTGGCCAAGCGGTACGACGTGCTGCCCATAGCCATCGTGCTCGACGTGCCCGAGGAGGTGTGCGCCGAGCGCAACGCGGCCCGCACGGACCGCGCCGACATGCCGCGCCGCGTCATCCAGCGGCACATCCGCGAACTGCGCCGCTCGCTGCGGCACCTGGAGCGCGAGGGCTTCCGCAAGGTGCACGTCCTGCGCGGCGCCGACGCGGTCGAGCGCGCCACCGTCGTCACCGAGAAGCGCTTCAACGACCTCACGCATCTCACCGGCCCGTTCGACATCATCGGCGACGTCCACGGCTGCGCGTCCGAACTGGAGGCGCTGCTCGGCAAGCTGGGCTACGTCGACGGCGTGCACCCCGAGGGCCGTACCGCCGTCTTCGTCGGCGACCTCGTCGACCGCGGCCCGGACAGCCCGGGTGTGCTGCGGCGCGTGATGGCCATGGTCAAGTCGGGCGACGCGCTCTGTGTGCCCGGCAACCACGAGAACAAGTACGGGCGCCACCTCAAGGGCCGCAAGGTCCAGCACACGCACGGACTCGCCGAGACCATCGAGCAGATGGAGGGCGAGAGCGAGGAGTTCCGCGCCGAGGTGCGGGAGTTCATCGACGGACTCGTCAGCCACTACGTCCTCGACGGCGGCCGGCTGGTCGTCTGCCACGCCGGCCTGCCGGAGAAGTACCACGGCCGTACGTCGGGCCGGGTCCGCTCGCACGCGCTGTACGGCGACACCACCGGCGAGACGGACGAGTTCGGGCTGCCGGTGCGCTACCCGTGGGCGGAGGACTACCGGGGCCGCGCGGCCGTCGTGTACGGCCACACCCCGGTCCCCGAGGCCACCTGGCTGAACAACACCATCTGCCTCGACACCGGTGCCGTCTTCGGCGGCAAGCTGACCGCGCTGCGCTGGCCCGAGCGGGAACTGGTCGACGTACCCGCCGAGCAGGTCTGGTACGAGCCGGCCCGGCCGCTGCGCACGGAGGCCCCCGGCGGCCAGGACGGCCGGCCGCTGGACCTGGCGGACGTGCACGGGCGCCGGGTCGTGGAGACCCGTCACCACGGGCGGGTCGCGATCCGCGAGGAGAACGCGGCGGCGGCCCTGGAGGTCATGAGCCGCTTCGCCGTCGACCCCCGGCTGCTGCCCTACCTGCCGCCGACGATGGCGCCCACGGCGACCTCTGCGGTCGACGGCTACCTCGAGCACCCGGCGGAGGCGTTCGCCCAGTACGCGGCGGACGGCGTCGAGCGGGTCGTGTGCGAGGAGAAGCACATGGGCTCGCGCGCGGTGGCCCTGGTCTGCCGGGACGTGGAGGCGGCACGCCGGCACTTCGGTGTCGACGGCCCGACCGGCTCGCTCTACACCCGTACGGGCCGCCCGTTCTTCGACGACCCGGCGGTGACGGAGACGATCCTCGAGCGGATCCGCACGGCCGCCGGCGAGGCGGGCCTGTGGAGCGAGCTGGACACCGACTGGCTGCTGCTCGACGCCGAGCTGATGCCGTGGTCGCTGAAGGCCGCCGGGCTGCTGCGCTCGCAGTACGCGGCGGTCGGCGCCGCGGCCGGCGCGGTGTTCCCCGGTGCCCTCGCGGCACTGGAGAGCGCCGCCGGGCGGGGCGTCGACGTCTCCGGACTGCTGGCGCGCCAGCGGGAGCGGGCCTCGGACGCGGCCGCGTTCACCGAGGCGTACCGCCGCTACTGCTGGACGACGGACGGCCTGGACGGCGTACGGCTCGCGCCGTTCCAGCTCCTCGCGGTCCAGGGCCGCAGCCTCGCCGCGCTCCCGCACGACGAGCAGCTCGCGCTCCTGGACCGGCTCGTGGAGCACGACGGCAGCGGCCTGCTGCGGACCACCCGGCGCCTGTACGTCGACACCGGTGACCCGGAGTCGGTCCGGGCGGGTGTCGACTGGTGGCTGGAGATGACCGGCCGCGGCGGCGAGGGCATGGTCGTCAAGCCGCTCGGCGCGGTCGTGCGCGACGAGCGGGGCCGGTTGGTGCAGCCCGGCATCAAGTGCCGGGGACGCGAGTACCTGCGGATCATCTACGGCCCGGAGTACACGCGCCCGGAGAACCTGGAGCGGCTGCGCAAGCGGTTCCTGAACCACAAGCGCTCCCTCGCCCTGCGCGAGTTCGCGCTCGGCGTGGAGGCCCTGGACCGGCTGGCCGGGGGCGAGCCGCTGTGGCGGGTCCACGAGGCCGTGTTCGGCGTGCTGGCGCTGGAGTCGGAGCCGGTCGACCCGAGGCTGTGAGCCTCAGCCGGCGAGGCGCAGACGGTCCGGGCACACCCCGACCCGGACCGTCTGGCCCCACGTCAGCTCCAGGGCGTCCGACTCCATGCCGTCCCCGAACGCGACCAGCCGCTCGGACTCGACGGTGAGGGAGAGCCGCCCCGCCGCCAGTTCCCCCGCCACCAGGGACGTCCCGGTGGCGGGGGACGGCCAGGCCTCCCGGACGAACCACAGCAGGCGCTCCTCCGTGGGGGAGGGCAGCACCGGCCGCCCTCCCCGCTCCTGCCACACCGACCGCAGCCAGCCGGTCGCCCCGGTGCCGGTCCCGACGATCACCCCGGACGAGGCCTGGGCCTCGACGACACCCCCGTCGCCCTCCAGGTCCAGGCGGTAGCGGGCCGTCTGGTGTCCGGCGGCGCCCAGGTAGATCTCGTTCAGCGCCACCAGACGCTGGGTGTCGTCGGTGACGGCCTCGACCATGGTCAGCTCGTCGCAGCGGGCCGTGCGGGCCTGCGTGGCCGCCAGCAGGGCCGCCGCGTCGCTCGGGCGGTGCCGCACCAGCACACCGGGGTTGCGGCCCGGGTCGGTGTCGATGCCCACCACCGGCTGCCCGGCGAGGTACTTGGCGACGTTCGCGACCAGGCCGTCCTGCCCGACGACGACCACCACGTCCTCCGGCGCGAACAGGAAGCGGTCCAGGTCGGCGCGTTCCACCCGGGCCTGCCGCCAGGTCAGCGGGATCGCCGCCGCCACCTCGGCCAGCGCCCGGCGGGTGCGGTGGTGCCGGTCCGCGATCTCCTCGATGTCCCGGCCGCGCGAGGAGAGGAAGAAGGCGGCCTGGCCGTGCGTGCCGTGCCGGGCCACCAGCTCCTCGTACTCGGTGGTGCGGTGGACGAGGACCACCCGGGGCGCGAGGCTCACTCCCGCGCTCCCAGCCGGCTGAGCAGCCCGGTCAGCAGATCCGGCGTCACGGTCACGCTGTCGATCCGCGGCAGGTTCTCCGCCAGCCGGGTCCCGGTCAGCGCGTGCAGCGTCGCCACGTCGACGTCGGCGTGCACCCGCAGCCAGGCCGCCTGGGCCTGCGCCCGCGCCTCGCCGATCTCGCGCGCCCCCTCGGCCTCGGCCCGCGCCAGCCGCACGGACCGGGTGGCCTCCGCCTCCGCGAGCCGTACCGTCCGGGCCGCCTCCGCCTCGGCGCGCACGGCGTCCGCGGCGGCGCCCTCCTCGGCCTCACGGCGCGCGTTGGTGCCGCGCTGGTCGACCAACTGCTCCTCGCGGCGGGCGAGTTCGATCTGGCTGGCCAGTTCGTTCTCGGCGATCGCGCGCTCCCGCTCGACGGCCACCGCCCGCCGCTCGTACGTCGCCCGGTCGGCCTCCTGCTGGATCTGCTCACGCGCCGGGGTGCGCAGCGCCCGCTCCACCTCCGGTTCGGGACGCAGGGCCACCACCCGTACGGCGACCACCTCGATGCCGGTCCCCGGCAGGCGGGGCTCGCCGGCCAGCCCGGCCGCGATCCGCTCCCGTACGGCGGTGACGCCGTCGGCGAGGGCCGCCGCCAGCGGCGTACGGGCCAGGACGTCCAGGGCGTGCTGCTGGGCCGTCTCGGTCAGCAGGGTGCCGAGCTGCTCCAGCGGGGCGCCCCGCCAGACGCCCGTGTCCGGGTCGATGGAGAAGTCCAGGCGGGCCGCGGCCGTCGCCGGGTCGCTGATCCGGTAGGTGACGGTCGCCTGCACGGCCACGTCCTGGAAGTCCGCGGTGCGGGCGTGGAACGTCATCGCCAGCTCCCGGTCGTCGACCGGGACCTCGGAGAGCGCGGCGGTCAGCGCCCGGTACCAGAAGCTCAGGCCCGGGCCGTCGTGCAGCAGCTTTCCGCCGCGGTGGTGGCGGATGTGCGCGGTGGGCGCACCGCGCAGATGGCGCCAGCCGAGGCGCCGGGTGATGTCGGCCATGGAGCCTGCCCCCTCTTTCTCGTCATAGAGACGATAACGAGCGAGGCCACTTGTCGTCAAGAGGACGAAAAGAAGTAGTCGACAAGGAGGGGGTGAACGCGGGTCCCTTTGGTCAGGATGAAGGCATGGGACTGCATGTCGACTCCGAGGCCGGGCGGCTGCGCCGCGTCATCCTCCACCGGCCTGATCTCGAGCTCAAAAGGCTCACCCCCAGCAACAAGGACGCCCTGCTCTTCGACGACGTGCTGTGGGTGCGCCGGGCGCGCGCCGAGCACGACGGGTTCGCGGACGTGCTGCGCGACCGCGGGGTCGAGGTCCACCTCTTCGGCGACCTGCTCACCGAGGCCCTGGAGATCCCGGAGGCCCGGCGGCTCGTCCTGGACCGGGTCTTCGACGAGAAGGAGTACGGGGTCCTCGCCACCGACCACCTCCGCGCGGCCTTCGAGGGGCTGCCCGCCCCCGAACTGGCCGAGGCGCTGGTCGGCGGCATGACCAAGCGCGAGTTCCTGGACGCGCACTCCGAACCGATCTCCGTGCGCTTCCACGTCATGGAGCTCGACGACTTCCTCCTCGCCCCGCTGCCCAACCACCTCTTCACCCGTGACACCTCCGCCTGGATCTACGACGGCGTCTCGGTCAACGCGATGCGCTGGCCCGCCCGGCAGCGCGAGACCGTGCACTTCGAGGCGATCTACCGGCACCACCCGCTCTTCCGCGACGAGGACTTCCCCTTCTGGTCCGAGGGGCAGGCCGACTACCCGTCCACCATCGAGGGCGGGGACGTCCTCGTCATCGGCAGCGGCGCGGTCCTCATCGGGATGAGCGAGCGCACCACCCCGCAGGCCGTCGAGATGCTCGCGCACAAGCTGTTCGCCGCCGGGTCGGCGCAGACGATCGTCGCCCTCGACATGCCGAAGCGGCGCGCCCTGATGCACCTCGACACCGTGATGACCATGGTCGACGGCGACGTCTTCACCCAGTACGCGGGGCTCGGCATGCTGCGCTCCTACACGATCGAACCGGGCGCCGGCGACAAGGAGCTGAAGGTCACCGACCATCCGCCCGAGCACATGCACCGTGCGATCGCCGCCGCCCTCGGCCTCAGCGAGATCCGGGTGCTGACCGCCACCCAGGACGTCCACTCGGCCGAGCGGGAGCAGTGGGACGACGGCTGCAACGTGCTGGCCGTCGAGCCGGGCGTCGTCGTCGCCTACGAACGCAACGCGACCACCAACACCCATCTGCGCAAGCAGGGCGTCGAGGTCATAGAGATCCCGGGCAGCGAGCTGGGGCGGGGGAGGGGCGGGCCACGCTGTATGAGCTGCCCGATCGAGCGGGACGCAGTCTAAGCCGGTCGGCGGGTGGCCTCGGGGCGGGCGGCACGGGTGGCTGTATATTAATTCTGAAGGTCGTATAGACTTCCACCGTCTTTGTTTCCCGCATCTCTGGAGCGCCCCCATGGCGACTGTCCCGACCGCCCTCGCCGGCCGCCACTTCCTCAAGGAGCTCGACTTCACCGGCCCGGAGTTCCTCGGGCTCGTCGAGCTGGCCGCCGAGCTGAAGGCGGCCAAGAAGGCCGGGGGCGAGACGCAGCACCTGCGTGGCCGGAACATCGCGCTGATCTTCGAGAAGACGTCGACGCGCACCCGCTGCGCCTTCGAGGTCGCGGCCGCCGACCAGGGCGCCTCCACGACCTATCTGGACCCGACCGGCTCCCAGATCGGCCACAAGGAGTCCGTGAAGGACACCGCGCGGGTCCTCGGGCGGATGTACGACGGGATCGAGTACCGGGGGGACAGTCAGGCCAAGGTCGAGGAGCTGGCCGCCTTCGCGGGCGTGCCCGTCTTCAACGGCCTCACCGACGACTGGCACCCCACCCAGATGCTGGCCGACGTGCTCACCATGACGGAGCACTCCGCCAAGCCGGTCACCGGCATCGCCTTCGCCTACCTGGGCGACGCCCGCTTCAACATGGGCAACTCCTATCTGATCACCGGCGCCCTGCTGGGCATGGACGTCCGGATCGTCGCCCCGCAGGCGTACTGGCCCGCCGCGTCCGTCGTCGAGAAGGCCCAGGAGCTGGCCGCCGTCAGCGGCGCCCGCGTCACCCTCACCGAGAAGATCGAGGAGGGCGTCCTCGGCGCCGACTTCGTCGCCACCGACGTCTGGGTGTCGATGGGCGAGCCGAAGGAGGTCTGGAGCGAGCGCATCGCCGCCCTGGGGCCGTACGCGGTGACCATGGACGTGCTGCGGGCCACCGGCAACCCGGACGTGAAGTTCCTGCACTGCCTGCCGGCCTTCCACGACCTCGGCACCAAGGTCGGCCAGGAGATCTTCGAGACGCACGGCCTCACGTCCCTGGAGGTCACCGACGAGGTCTTCGAGTCGGAGCACTCGGTGGTCTTCGACGAGGCGGAGAACCGTCTGCACACGATCAAGGCGGTCCTGGTGGCGACGCTGGGCTGAGCGCCCCCTAGGGAGTGTCTGACACCCCCTAGTGGGGGCGGCGCTGGGCGGGGACGACCGGGAGGCGGAACCAGACCGCCTTGCCGGACGCCGTCGGGCGGTGGCCGCAGGACGAGCTGAGCGCCCGGATCAGCAGCAGGCCGCGGCCGTGCTCCTGCCACGGGTCGGGGGCCTCCACGACGGGCCGGGTCAGATGGCCGGGCGGCTCCGGGCTCGGGTCGTGCACCTCGACCTGACAGCCCGACGGCAGCAGGTCCACCACCAGCTCTATCGGACTGTCCCCGGCCGTGTGCTCGATGGCGTTCGCGACCAGCTCCGCCGTCAGCAGCTCCGCGGTGTCGCAGTCAGCGGTGTGCTCCCGCTCGGCCAGCGCCGTACGGACCAGGGCGCGCGCGACCGGCACGGCCGCGGCGGTGTGCGGCAGTGCGACGCGCCAGGAGGCGGCGGACGAGGGGCGATCGTGCAAGGCGAGTCCGTTCATGAGCAGGCTGTCCTGCTTTCAACCGTATGAATGGTACGGGGCCGCCCCGGCGAGCGTCCGGCGGGCACCGCCCGGGGCGGTCGGCCCCGGCTGAGGAGCGGCATACCCAGCCCGGCGCCCGCCCTCGCCCGGCACATCCCCTCGTTACACGCGCGTCGACGAGTCGTGACGGATGTGACAGCCGCAGGTCACGGCCCGGTTCGCGATCTCGCGCATATCGGCTTATCGCGTGGTCGTGACGACGGTCAGAGACGGGTGATAACTTCGGGGGAGAGCTCGAAGGGGTGAGCTCACCGAGGCAGTGCCCGCCGTCCGCCCCTGGGGAGGCCGCACGTCATGAGTCCCTTCACCGGCTCCGCCGCCCGCACCCCCGACTGGGAGCATCTGCGGGTCGAGCACACCGACGGAGTCGCCACCGTCACCCTGGCCCGCCCCGACAAACTCAACGCGCTCACCTTCGGCGCCTACGCCGACCTGCGCGACCTGCTCGCCGAACTGTCCCGGGAGCGGGCCGTGCGCGCCCTGGTGCTGGCCGGCGAGGGCCGCGGCTTCTGCTCCGGCGGCGACGTCGACGACATCATCGGCGCGACCCTGTCCATGGACACCGCCCAGCTCCTCGACTTCAACCGGATGACCGGCCAGGTCGTGCGGGCCGTACGGGAGTGCCCGTTCCCGGTGATCGCGGCCCTGCACGGGGTGGCCGCCGGCGCCGGCGCCGTCCTCGCGCTGGCCGCCGACTTCCGGGTCGCCGACCCCACCGCCCGCTTCGCCTTCCTCTTCACCCGGGTCGGCCTCTCCGGCGGCGACATGGGCGCCGCCTATCTGCTGCCCCGCGTCGTCGGCCTCGGCCACGCCACCCGGCTGCTGATGCTCGGCGACACCGTGCGCGCCCCCGAGGCCGAGCGGATCGGCCTGATCAGCGAGCTGACCGAGGAGGGGCGCGCAGACGAGGCCGCCCAGGCCCTGGCCCGCCGCCTGGCCGACGGCCCCGCCCTGGCGTACGCCCAGACCAAGGCGCTGCTGACGGCCGAACTGGACATGCCGCTCGCGGCCGCCGTCGAGATGGACGCCTCCACCCAGGCCCTCCTCATGAACGGCGAGGACTACGCCGAGTTCCACGCCGCCTTCACCGAGAAGCGGCCCCCCAAGTGGCGGGGGCGGTGACCGTGCCGGACAGCGCCCAGCGTGTCGCCGTCGTCGGCGGCGGCCCCGGCGGCCTCTACGCCGCCGCGCTCCTCAAGCGCCTCGACCCGGCCCGCTCGGTGACCGTCTGGGAGCACAACGCCCCCGACGACACCTTCGGCTTCGGCGTCGTCCTCTCCGACGAGACCCTCGGCGGCATCGAGCACGCCGACCCCGTCGTGTACGCCGCGCTGCAGCGGCACTTCGTCCGGTGGGACGACATCGACATCGTGCACGCCGGCACCCGGCAGACCTCCGGCGGGCACGGCTTCGCCGCGCTCGGCAGGAAGCGGCTGCTGCAGATCCTGCACGACCGGTGCCGCGAGCTCGGAGTGGACCTCCGCTTCCGCTCCGAGGCCCCGGACGTGGACCGGCTGGCCGCCGAACACGACCTCGTCGTCGCCGCCGACGGTGTGCACAGCACCACCCGCGACACCTACAGCCATGTGTTCCGCCCCCATGTGGCCACGCACCGCTGCCGCTACATCTGGCTCGCCGCCGACTTCGCCTTCGACGCCTTCCGCTTCGAGATCGCCGAGACCGAACACGGTGTGATGCAGCTGCACGGCTACCCGTACTCCCGCCCGTCCCCCGACCACCACGACTCAACGAGGCCCTCCGGGCCCCAGAACCAATCCGGCGCCTCCACCGTCATCGTCGAGATGCGTGAAGAGGTGTGGCGGGCCGCCGGGTTCGACGAACTCGACGAGCAGGAGTCCGTCGCGCGCTGCGCCAAGATCTTCGCCGACGCGCTCGGCGGACGCCCGCTGCGGTCCAACAAGTCGGCCTGGACCACCTTCCGCACGGTCGTCAACGAGCACTGGTCGCACGGCAACGTCGTCCTCCTCGGGGACGCCGCCCACACCGCCCACTTCTCCATCGGCTCCGGCACCAAGCTCGCCGTCGAGGACGCCCTCGCGCTCGCCGCCTGCCTCACCGAACAGCCCGACGTGGCGAGCGCGCTCGCCGCCTACGAGGCCGAGCGCAAGCCCGTCGTCGCCTCCACACAGCGCGCCGCCCGGGCCAGCCTCGAATGGTTCGAGAACATCGGCCTCTATCTCGACCAGCCGCCCCGCCAGTTCGCGTTCAACCTGCTCACCCGCAGCCGCCGCGTCACCCACGACAATCTGCGGCTGCGCGACGCCTCCTTCACCGAGGCCGTGGAACGCGACTTCGGCTGCCCGCCCGGCACACCCCCCATGTTCACGCCGTTCCGGCTGCGCGGACTGACCCTGCGCAACCGGGTCGTGGTCTCCCCGATGGACGTGTACTCCGCCACCGACGGCGTCCCCGGCGACTTCCACCTCGTCCACCTCGGCGCCCGCGCCCTCGGCGGCGCCGGACTGGTGATGACCGAGATGGTGTGCGTCAGCCCCGAGGGCCGTATCACCCCCGGCTGCGCGGGCCTCTACACCGGGCAACAGGCCGAGGCCTGGAAGCGCGTCGTGCGGTTCGTGCACACCCGGGCGCCCGGCACCGCCATCGGCGTCCAGCTCGGCCACAGCGGCCGCAAGGGCTCGACCAGGCTGATGTGGGAGGGCATGGACGAGCCGCTGGAGGAGGGGAACTGGCCGCTCGTCGCCGCCTCCCCGATCCCGTACCGCCCGGACTCCCAGACCCCGCGCGAGCTCACCCGCTCCCAGCTCACCGACATCCGCGAGCAGTTCACGTCCGCCGCCTGGCGGGCCGCCCGCGCCGGCTTCGACCTGCTCGAACTGCACTGCGCGCACGGCTATCTGCTCTCCGGCTTCCTCTCCCCGCTCACCAACCAGCGCACCGACGCCTACGGCGGCTCCCTGGAGCGGCGGCTGCGCTTCCCGCTGGAGGTCTTCGACGCGGTACGCGCCGTCTGGCCCGCGGAGCGGCCCATGACCGTCCGGATCTCCGCCACCGACTGGGCCGAGGGCGGCACCAGCGCCGAGGACGCCGTGGACATCGCCCGCGCCTTCGCCGAGCACGGCGCCGACGCCATCGACGTCTCCACCGGGCAGGTCGTCGCCGACGAACGCCCCGAGTTCGGACGGTCGTACCAGACGCCGTACGCCGACCGGATCCGGCACGCCACCGGCCGCCCGGTGATCGCCGTCGGCGCCATCTCCTCCTGGGACGACGTCAACTCGCTGATCCTCGCGGGCCGCACCGACCTGTGCGCCCTCGCCCGGCCCCATCTCTACGACCCGCACTGGACCCTGCACGCGGCGGCCGAACAGGGCTACGACGGCCCCGGCGCCGTCTGGCCGGCTCCCTACCGCGCGGGCAGCCGCCGCCCCCAGACCGGCCGCACCGACGCCCCGAAGCCCCGTCTCACACTGGGTGGTTGATACCCCGGCGAATTCACAGACCGGCGAACACGGCCCCGGCGTCCCGCAGCCGCTCGTGCAGCCCGCGGAAGACGGCGGCCGAGCGCGCGCCCGGCCAGTCCGGCGGCAGCAGCCGCGCGGGCAGCCCCGGATCGGTGTACGGCAGATGCCGCCAGGAGTCCAGGGCGAGCAGATAGTCGCGGTACGCCTCCTCCGGGTCGGTGTCCGCCCGCTGCTCCCAGGCGCGCAGCACGCGCGCGTGCCGGTCGAGGAACGCCTCGTGCTCCTTGGCGATCGCGGCCAGGTCCCACCAGCGCCCGACGGCCTCGGCGGTCGGGGTGAAACCGAGGTGCTCACCGCGGAAGAAGTCCACGTACGCGTCCAGCCGCAACCGCTGAAGGCTGTGCCGGGCCTCCTCGTGCAGCCGGGCCGGCGCGATCCACACGCCCGGCGCCGCCGTGCCGAAGCCCAGCCCGGCCAGCCGGGAGCGCAGCACATGCCGCTTCTGCCGCTCCGACTCCGGTACCGAGAACACCGCGAGCACCCAGCCCTCGTCCTCGGGCGGCGCCGTGGCGTAGATCCGGCGGTCGCCGTCGTCGAGCAACTGACGGGCCTCGGGCGACAGTTCGTACCCCGCCGCCCCCCGGTCCGTACGGGCCGGGAGCAGCAGGCCGCGCCGCTTCAGCCGGGACACCGACGAGCGGACCGAGGGGGCGTCCACGCCCACCGCCGCCAGCAGTCTGATCAGCTCGGCCACCGGTACCGGGCCGGGCATATGGCGGCCGTAGGCGCCGTAGAGCGTGACGATGAGAGACCGTGGTGCATGCTGGTCGGACACGTTGATCATCTTAGGTCGTGCGGATCACTGCGGGTCGCCGGGCGGGTCGTCCGTATCGCGCAGCCGGAACCGCTGGAGCTTGCCGGTCGCGGTGCGCGGCAGCGCGTCCAGGAAGACGATCTCCCGCGGGCACTTGTACGGCGCCAGCTCGGCCTTGACGAACGCGCGCAGCGCCTCCGCGTCCCGGCGCGCCCCGTCCCGGAGCACGGCGTACGCCACCACGATCTGGCCGCGTGCCTCGTCGGCGCGCCCCACGACGGCCGTCTCCAGCACGTCCGGGTGGCGCAGCAGGGCCTCCTCGACCTCGGGCCCCGCGATGTTGTAACCGGCCGAGATGATCATGTCGTCGGCGCGCGCGACGTACCGGAAGTAGCCGTCGGCGTCGCGGACATACGTGTCGCCCGTGATGTTCCAGCCGTGCCGCACGTACTCGCGCTGACGGGGGTCGCCGAGATAGCGGCAGCCCACCGGCCCGCGCACGGCCAGCAGCCCCGGCTCCCCGTCCGGCACCTCCCGGCCCTCGGTGTCCACGACCCGCGCCCGCCAGCCGGGCACGGCGACCCCGGTCGTCCCGGGCCGGATCGCCTCGTCGGCCGCCGAGATGAAGATGTGCAGCAGCTCGGTGGCGCCGATGCCGTTGATGACGCGCAGCCCGGTCCGCTCGTGCCAGGCCCGCCAGGTGGCGGCGGGCAGGTTCTCGCCCGCGGAGACACAGCGCCGCAGCGAGGAGACGTCGTGCCCGTCGAGCGCGTCGAGCATCGCCCGGTACGCGGTCGGCGCGGTGAACAGCACCGACACCCGGTGCTCGGCTATCGCCGGCAACAGCTGCTTGGGCCCGGCCTGTTCCAGCAGCAGGGCGCTGGCGCCGGCCCGCATCGGGAAGACGACGAGACCGCCGAGGCCGAAGGTGAACCCGAGCGGGGGACTGCCCGCGAACACGTCGTCCTCATGGGGCCGCAGCACATGCCCCGAGAAGGTGTCGGCGATCGCCAGCACATCCCGGTGGAAGTGCAGACAGCCCTTGGGCCGTCCGGTGGTCCCCGAGGTGAAGGCGATGAGCGCGACGTCGTCGGCGGCGGTGTCGGCGGCCGCGTACGGCGTGTCCGGCGCCGGCCGGTGCAGCAGGTCGTCCGGGCCGTCACCGCCGTACGTCGTGATGCGCAGCCCCGGCACCTCGGCCTTGGCGAGGTCGTCGACCGCCCGGACGTCGCACAGCGCGTGCCGGACCTCGGCGATCTCGCACATGGTCCGCAGCTCGTGCGGCCGCTGCTGGGCCAGCACGGTGACGGCGACCGCGCCCGCCTTCAGCACCGCCAGCCAGCACGCGGCGAGCCAGGGCGTGGTGGGGCCGCGCAGCAGCACCCGGTTGCCGGGGACGACCCCGAGCTCACCGGTGAGCACATGCGCGAGCCGGTCGACACGATCCCGCAGCGCGTCGTACGTCCAGGACGCGCCGCCCGGGGTGTGGAACACGGGCCGGTCGCCGTCGGGGCCGTCGAGCAGTTCGGCGGCGGCGTTGAGCCGCTCGGGGTAGTGCAGGCCCGGCAGCTCGAACAGCAGCTCCGGCCACTGGTCGGGCGGCGGCAGATGGTCCCGCGCGAAGGTGTCGACGTGCGCGGAGCGGTGCAGACCGGCCATGGCGGTTTCGCCCCCTTGCCTCGTGGGCTTCGTGTGGGCTCGCACTGGGAGCGTATCGTGTTGGTGACGGCAGTCAATGGGGCGCGATATCGTCGAGGAGCCCGTCGAGAGGGATCGCCGGGGCCCGTCGAGAAGGGCCCGCCGGGGCGGCCCGCAGGAGGTCGGCAATGCCCGCATTCTCACTCGATCCACCGCAATCCGCCTGGTGCGCCGAGCTGCGCGCCCTCGCCGCCGAACGACTGCGCCCCCTCGCGGAGAAGGGCGAACCCGGGCACGTCAACCGCGCACTCGTCGCCGAACTCGGACAACTCGGGCTGCTGGAGCGGCTGTTCACCTCGGGAGCCGTCGACCTGTGCCTGATGCGGGAGTCCCTGGCCTACGCCTGCACCGAGGCCGAGACCGCGCTCGCCCTCCAGGGCCTGGGCGCCCACCCCGTGCACGCCCACGGCACCCCGGCCCAGCGGGATCGCTGGCTGCCCCGGGTGGCGGACGGCACGGCGATCGCGGCCTTCGCGCTGAGCGAGCCGGCGGCCGGGTCCGACGCTGCGGCACTGGAACTCCGGGCGGACGCGGGGGCGTCGGAGCCGGTCGCCGAGCCCGAGGGCGGCCTGCCGGTGTCGGCGGCGTCCGCCATGGCAGCTGAGCCCGCTTCGGCCGCTGAGCCCGGTGAGCCCGCTTCGGCCGGTGAGCCCGCTTCGGCCGCTGAGTCCGCTCTGGTCGCCGAGTCCGACGGCGGGGCCCGCTGGCGGCTCACCGGTGAGAAGTGCTGGATCTCCAACGCACCCGAGGCCGACTTCTACACCGTCTTCGCCCGCACCACCCCCGGCGCGGGCGCGCGCGGCGTGACCGCCTTCCTGGTGCCCGCCGACCGCCCCGGCCTCACCGGCACCGGCCTCGACATGCTGTCCCCGCACCCCATCGGCGCCCTGAGCTTCGACGCCGTGCCCGTCACCGCCGACGACGTGCTCGGCGAGGTCGACCGCGGCTTCCGGGTCGCCATGGGCACCCTCAACCTGTTCCGGCCCAGCGTCGGCGCCTTCGCCGTCGGCATGGCCCAGGCCGCCCTCGACACCACGCTCGCCCACACCGCTCAACGGGACGCGTTCGGCGGCAAGTTGAAGGACCTCCAGAGCGTCGCCCACCAGGTCGCCGAGATGGCCCTGCGCACCGAGGCGGCCCGCCTCATGGTGTACGCGGCGGCGACGGCGTACGACGAGGGCGCCGCGGACGTCCCCAAGCGCGCGGCGATGGCGAAACTCCTCGCCACCGAGACCGCGCAGTATGTCGTCGACCAGGCCGTCCAACTGCACGGCGCCCGCGCCCTGCGCCGCGGCCATCTACTCGAACACCTCTACCGCGAGGTGCGCGCCCCGCGTATCTACGAGGGCGCCAGCGAGGTGCAGCGCGGCATCATCGCCAAGGAGCTCTACGCGACCAGGGAGGCCGCCCAGTGACCGCCGAACGCGTCAACCCGCCCGACCTGTCCCCGCCCACGGGCTTCTCGCACGCGGTCGTCGCCACCGGGTCACGGGTCGTCTTCCTGGCCGGCCAGACCGCGCTGGACACCGACGGGAAGGTGACCGGGGAGACCCTGCCCGAGCAGTTCGAGCGGGCGCTCGGCAACCTGCTGACGGCGCTCGCGGCGGCCGGCGGCACCCCGACCGACCTCGCCCGCGTCACCGTCTACGCGACCGACGTGGCGGACTACCGTGACCGGGCCTCCGAACTGGGCCGCGTCTGGCGGCGCCTGGCCGGACGCGACTACCCGGCCATGGCGGTCGTCGAGGTCGTCCGGCTGTGGGACGAGCGGGCGCTGGTGGAACTGGACGGGTTCGCGGTACTGCCCTAGGTCGTGTCCGCAAAGTCCCGCCTGCCGTTCGACGCCCGGCACGCACTCTCGCCGCACCGGCCGGCCACCCGCGTACAACCAGTACGCGGAAGCCCGTCCGGCGCGCCGAGAGCACGCACCGGACGCCGCTCGGCCCGCCCTACGGGCGGACGACGCGACTTTGCGGACGCGACCTAGGCGCCGTCACCGCCGTTGCCCCGGACCGCGCCGTTCCGTCGGCTCACGCCGCCTGCTCCAGGCGGCCGGCCGGCACCCGGCGGGGCGCCACCACACTGCCGTCGGGCAGCAGCACACCGCTGTCGTCGAACACGATCGAGCCGTCGCACAGCAGGCTCCAGCCCTGCTCGGGGTGTGCCGCGACCACACGTGCGGCAGGCACGTGTGCCACGACCACATGTGCGGTGTCGGCTTGGACGGACGGGCACGAGGACCGGTGAGAACACATGGCGCACCTCCACATGGACCGGACGAACCGTGGGGGCCGTCCGTGTGGTTCGACCATGCTCCCGTCGCGCCCGCGCCGGAACGGCCTGTCGCGAACCGTGACAGCCCGCGGACAACCCCCTGACCGCCCCGCGACGGTCCGGGCGGACTCGCCACCGAAGGGGTGACGATCACGTCCCCGGACCCACCCGCCGGGTACGAGTGGAGCGCCCCACTCCACCCACCGGGAGGTCATCCCATGCCCCTGCGCCCCGCGCTCGCCGCCACCGTCGGCGCCGTCCTGCTCCTGCTGGCCGCCGCGCCCTCGGCCCCCGCCGCCGACACCGATTCCACCACCGAGGTCAAGGAGTCCGTGACCGTCGACAAGAAGATCCGCCTGGCCTCCGACGGCACCGTCACCGTGTCCGGCACCTACCGCTGCGCCGACGCCGAGGGTCCCGTCTTCGTCAGCGCCTCCGTGGCCCGGCGGAAGTCCGACACCCGCCACGCCATCGGCGGCACCCTTGCCGAGTGCGACGGCAAGAAGCACCGCTGGGTGAACGAGGGCACCCCCACCCCGTCCACGCTCGAAGCCGGCAAGGCGGACGTCGAGGCCACCCTCGTCGAGCTGCGCCCCGTGGACGTGCTGGGCGGGCTGCCTCTGCCGTACTTCCACGCGAAGCTGAAGAAGAACGCGACCCTCGTGAAGGACTGACGGGCGCCCGCGACTCCAGCGAGGCCCGACGGCCGCCCGCCACGCCCGCCCCCCGCCCCACGCCCCCGGGGCCCACCGCGCTGCGCCCCGCCGACCCCGGGGGGCGCGGCGCGGGCGGCGCGGGGCGAGGACGCGGGGGAGCCCAGCCCTCCTCAGGGGCCCGTAGGGTCCGACCGGGCGGCGCCCGGTCCGGCGACCGGACCACCCGGGCGCCACCCCCGGTCTGAGACGGCGGCCCGAGCGGCGTACCGTCGTCAGTGTGGATTCCTCGGCCGGCCATCTTCTCGCGCGAGCGGCACAGGAGCTCAGGCGGCGAGCCGACGAGCTCTCCGCCGAGGTGGAGGAGTGCCTGCGGCGCGAACTGCCGGCCCTCTACGACGCCCCCGACATCGCCCGCGTCGTCTCCCAGAACGTCACCGACCACATCGCCGCCGCCCTCAACGGCCTCGAGGCCGAGATCGAACCGGGCCGGATCGAGCTGCCCGCCGCCGACACCGCCCGCTCCCTGGGGCTGGCCCGGCACGGTACCCCCCTGAGCACCGTCCTGCGCGCGTTCCGCCTGGCCCAGGCCATCGTCAACGACCGCCTGCTGGAAGAGCTGCCCCGGCTGGGCGGCGACGCCGAGCAGGTCAGCGCGGCGGCCCGTGCGCTGACCGCGATGTCGACCATCTATGTGGACCGGGTCAGCGAACAGGGTGTGGAGGCGTTCCAGGAGGAGCGGGACCGCAGGCTGCGCTGGCGGGCGAGGATGGTGAACGAGGCGAGCATGCGCATCGGCACCACCCTCGACATCGACCGTACCGCGCAGGAACTGGCCGACCTCGCCGCCGAACGCTTCGCCGACTTCGTCACCGTCGACCTCCTCGACCCGCTGCTGCGCGGGGAGGACGTCGCCGTCGAGACGCCGTACGTACTGCGCCGCATGGCCCAGGGCCCGGCGGACGCCTCCGGACCGGAGCCGGCCGTGCGCCCGCAGGAGATCCACCACTGCCACGACGGGTCGCCCAGCGAGCGGGCCCTGACCACCGGGCAGCCCTCCCGGCACCAGAACGACCGCTCCGAGGACCCGAGCACCATCCACTCGACCCTGGTGGTGCCGCTGCGCGCCCGGGGCACCACGCTGGGTCTCGCCGAGTTCCACCGCTGCGAGACACCCGCCCGCTACGACGACGAGGACCTCCTCCTCGCCGCGGAGATCGCCGCCCGGGCCGCCGTCGCCGTGGACAACGCCCGCCGCTACACCCACGCCCGGGCCACCGCGCTCACCCTCCAGCGCAGCCTCCTCCCGCGCAACGCGCCCCTGCAGTCGGCGGTGGACGTCGCCTACCGCTACCTGCCGGCCGGCTCGGACGCCGGGGTGGGCGGCGACTGGTACGACGTCATCCCGCTGTCCGGCGCCCGGGTGGCGCTCGTGGTCGGGGACGTGGTCGGCCACGGGATCCGGGCCGCCGCCACCATGGGCCGGCTGCGGACCGCCGTACGCACTCTGGCCGACATCGACCTGCCGCCCGACGAACTCCTCACCCATCTGGACGACGTCGTGCTGCGGCTGTCCGCCGAGGAGTCCGGCGACCAGGACGGCCCGGGCGACGGTGACATCGGCGCCACCTGCCTGTACGCGGTCTACGATCCGATCGCGTGCCGCTGCACCCTGGCCCGGGCCGGCCATGTGCCCCCGGCGGTGGTGGTGCGCGAGGGCAGAGCCGACCTGCTCGACCTGCCGCCCGGCCCACCGCTGGGCCTCGGCGGCCTGCCGTTCGAGACCGTCGAGGTCGACCTGCCGGAGGGCAGCCTCATCGCCCTCTACACGGACGGCCTGATCGAGGCCCGCGCCCACGACGTGGAGGGCGGTCTCGCCGCCCTGCGTGAAGTCCTGGCCCGCCCGGCCCCCAGCCTTGACGCCGCCTGCGACACGGTCCTCGAGGCCCTCCTCCCCTCCACGAAGCCGGACGACGACATCGCCCTGCTCCTCGCCCGCACCCGCGCCCTCGGCGCCGACCGCGTCGCCACCTGGGACCTGGAGCCCGACCCCGCGGAGGTCGGCCGCGTACGCGGAGAGGTCTCACGCCAACTCGCCGCCTGGGGCCTCGGCGACATGGACTTCATCGCCGAACTGGTCGTCAGCGAGCTGGTCACCAACGCCATCCGGTACGGCCGCCCCCCGATCAGCCTGCGCCTCATCCACGACCGCGCCCTGCTCATCGAGGTCTCCGACGCCAGCAGCACCACCCCGCACCTGCGCCGCGCCCGTGTCTTCGACGAGGGCGGCCGCGGCCTCCTCCTGGTCGCCCAACTGGCCGAACAATGGGGCACCCGCCACGCCCGCCGCGGCAAGACGGTCTGGGCCCAACTGAGCGAAACAGCGGAACTGCCGCTGCCGGTCCTGTAGTCGGAGCGGCAGCGCCCGTCGGGCTCAGATCAGGCTCGGGATGCTCGAACCCCAGGTCGACACGGTCATCCGCGACCACCGCGAGGCGATGCCTGCGACCGAGATCTGCGCCGCCAGGCCCGACGCCTGCGCACCCGCGCGGCGGCTACCACCGGCTCGGACCCCTTCGCCCCTGTGTGCACGAGCCTGTCGCACGTGAGGCGATGCTGTCACTCGCGCACCGGCTCCGCCGTGACGACGAGGTTGGCCAGGTAGCCTCCGCGCTCGGGCTCGAAGGGTGGTGCACAAGTGATCAGCGTCAGGACGGGATCGCCCGTTCGGCGGAACGCCGAGGGCGGCAACTCGTCCTTGGGCACGGTGGCGCGCGAGACGACGCGGTAGACGACCGGCGCGGCCTTCGCCCGCCGGACTTCGACGCGATCGCCGCGCCGTACGTCGTAGAGCGCGGCGAACTCGCCGAGGGCGCCCGTCTCGCCGTCCACGTGCCCGACGAGCACGGCCGACCCCTCGGGGCTGCCGGGCGCCGGGCCGAAGCGGTACCACCCGGCCACGGAGGGGTCGTCGGGGACGGTCATGTCTCCCCGCTCGGTCACGCCGACCGGCTGTACACGGGCGTCGAGGCCCACGTCGCGAAGTCGGACGCGCTCGGGCGGCTCGGCTGCGGCGGTGCCGGGCAGTGACTCGGTACCGCTGGGCATCGGGGCCGTCACCGCTCGCTGCCGCGCGAGCGCGGGGCCGAAGTCGGGCGGTGCGGGTGCGGGCTCCGACGGCCCGCCCGAAACGGCGAGGACGGCTGCCACAGCGGCAGCCGCCGTCGCCAGTCCGGTCAGCCGTCGCGACGTGTCAGCCACGCCGGCCGGCGACCCGACGGGCCACCATGACGCCCGTCAGGCTGATCGCTCCGGCCGCCGCGGCCCAGGCGAGCCACTGGTCGGAGGAGTTCGGCGTGACGGCGGCACCGCTGACGCCGGCATGCGCCGCGTTGGGCATCGTCTCCATGCCGCTGAACGTCTGGGTGGCCAGCGCCAGGTTCTTGTCCTCGGCGCTGCCCCAGGCGTAGACGATGTTGCTCGTTCCCTCCTTGAGGTCGAGGTCGGCCGGACCGATGGCCACCGTGTCGGTGCCGGCCAGAACGACGTCGGCGTTCACGGTGCCCGCGTCGACCGCCGCGCTGTCCTGGTTCGGGTTGGTCAGGTCGGTGAAGACGGGCTGTCCTCCGGCTCGTACGTCGACGGCGGGCGCGGCCGCGACATGGCGAACGGTCAGGCGTGCCTTGCCCGCGTCCACCTTCGAGGCGTCGTTGGCGAACGCCGTCAACTGTGGCTTGCCGTCGGAGGAGAGGTGTGCCGCGACCGTGGCATTGCCGCCTTCGGACACCTTCACCTGCTCCGCCAGTGCGGGGGTGCCGTCGGGGCCCTGACCGGCTTCGAAGATCTCGATGTCGTAGGTCCCCGCCTCGAGGGACCGCGGATCGGTCACCGTGCCGGGCTTGAAGTCGCTGAGCAGCTTGTCGCCGTTGGCGTAGACGTCGACCGTCATGCCGGGGATGCCGTGGAAGACGGACACCATGCCCGTGTCCTGCCCCTGTTGCGGAGCAGCCATGGCGGCGGGTGCGGTCACGCCGAAGGCCAGAGCGCAGGCCCCGGCCGAAGCGGCGACGGCGATGGTGGTCCGGGAGGTCATGAGGATCATCCCTTCGTGGGGCTCATGTGTGCGGGGGGAGTCTCACAAGGGCTTCGCCGCCGGGCGGTGCCGTGGATGCGCCGGAGTGACCACTTTCTCCTCGCGTTCAGCACGCGGTGATCGGGACAGCGCCCGCACCGCATCCAAAGCCGACATATAAGCCGAAATGCGGGCATGAAGCTCAAGGATGAACTGCCCGTCGATCACCATCTGGCCACCGTCTACCGCTACGGCGCAGGCTTCTGCGGCCTCGTCCTGCTGGTCTTCGCGGGACTCGGCTACGCCGACGCGCTGAGTCCGTTCGACACGGCCGGCGACACGATCGCCGGCATGACCACCAACGTCGCCCTCAGCACCATCTCCGCCGTCGTCGGTCTCGCGCTGCTCGCCGGCGCGGCGATCGGCGGCAACTTCGCCTCGACCCTCAACATGACGGTCGGCGCGCTCTTCGTGCTGAGCGGCTTCGCGCACATCTTCGTACTGGACCGTCCCGCCAACATCCTCGACTTCGGCATGACGAACGTGATCTTCAGCTTCGTCATGGGGTTGATCATCGCCACGTTCGGGATGTACGGCCGGGTGTCCAGCAAGCTGTCCCACGACAACCCGTACTGGCAGCGCCGGCACCCGAAGCAGGCGGCACGCGAACGTGAGGCGGCCGCCGCCCTCCCGGACACAGGACGGCAGCGGCACCTGCTGCCCGCCACGCAGAGTCCCGAGGGCACTGGCGATGGGCGGGCGCCCGAATGGCGCCCGCCCACGAGAGGAAAGCGGTGAGCAACGTGACCGAACCACTCAGCAGGCCGACCGAGACACCTCCCGTGGAGGGCTCGATCGCCGAAGCGCACGAAGAGCGTCCCGACGGCGGCGTCTGGGAGCATCCCTACTTCTGGCTGCTCCTCGTCGTGACGGGATCCGTGCTCATCGCCGGCCTCTTCCTGCTGCGCTTCCTCGATCTGGTGGTACCGGTGTTCTGAGGACTCAGATGTCCCGGAAGATCTCGATCTGTGCCCCGATCGAGTTCAGCCGTTCTGCCAGGTCCTCGTAACCGCGGTTGATGACATACACGTTGCGCAGCACCGACGTGCCGTCCGCCGCCATCATCGCCAGGAGGACCACCACGGCGGGGCGCAGCGCCGGCGGGCACATCATCTCGGCGGCGCGCCAGCGGGTCGGGCCCTCCACCAGGACGCGGTGCGGGTCCAGGAGCTGGAGGCGGCCGCCGAGGCGGTTGAGGTCGGTCAGGTAGATGGCGCGGTTGTCGTAGACCCAGTCGTGGATCAGGGTTTTGCCGGAGGCGACCGCCGCGATGGCCGCGAAGAACGGCACGTTGTCGATGTTCAGGCCGGGGAACGGCATCGGGTGGATCTTGTCGATCGGCGCCTCCAGCTTGGAGGGACGGACCGTCAGGTCGATCAGCCGGGTACGGCCGTTGTCGGCGAAGTACTCGGGGGTGCGGTCGTGGTCGAGGCCCATCTCCTCCAGGACCGCCAGCTCGATCTCCAGGAACTCGATCGGCACCCGGCGCACCGTCAGTTCGGACTCGGTGACCACGGCGGCGGCCAGCAGGCTCATCGCCTCCACCGGGTCCTCGGAGGGGGAGTAGTCGACGTCGACGTCGATCGTGGGGACGCCGTGCACGGTCAGGGTCGTGGTGCCGATGCCCTCGACCCGGACCCCGAGCGCCTCCAGGAAGAAACAGAGGTCCTGGACCATGTAGTTGGAGGAGGCGTTGCGGATGACGGTGACGCCGTCGTGCCGTGCCGGCCAGCAGCGCGTTCTCCGTCACGGTGTCGCCGCGCTCGGTCAGCACGATCGGGCGGTCGGGCCGTACGGACCGGTCGACCATGGCGTGGTACTGGCCCTCGGTCGCCGCCACGTCCAGGCCGAAGCGGCGCAGCGCGATCATGTGCGGCTCGATGGTGCGCGTGCCGAGGTCGCAGCCGCCCGCGTAGGGCAGCTTGAAGTGGTTCATCCGGTGCAGCAGCGGGCCGAGGAACATGATGATCGACCGGGTGCGCACCGCGGCCTCGGCGTCGATGGCGCCCATGTCCAGCTCGGCGGGCGGCACGATCTCCAGGTCGACCCCGCCGTTGATCCAACGGGTGCGCACGCCGATGGAGTTGAGCACCTCGAGGAGGCGGTAGACCTCCTCGATCCGGGCGACCCGGCGCAGAACTGTGCGCCCCTTGTTGAGCAGAGAGGCGCACAGCAGCGCCACACACGCGTTCTTGCTCGTCTTGACGTCGATGGCGCCCGACAGCCGGCGTCCGCCGACGACCCGGAGATGCATCGGCCCGGCGTATCCCAGAGACACGATCTCGCTGTCCAGGGCCTCGCCGATACGGGCGATCATCTCAAGGCTGATGTTCTGGTTGCCGCGCTCGATGCGATTGACGGCGCTCTGGGAGGTGCCGAGCGCCTCGGCGAGCTGCGTCTGTGTCCAGCCACGGTGTTGCCGGGCGTCACGGATGAGCCTGCCGATGCGTACGAGGTAGTCGTCTGCCATGAGGCTGAGGCTATCTCACATATGAGATGGCACATCCCAGAGGGGTCCATTCGGGTGACGGGCTGTCAACGCCCCCTGGTGGTACGGGTGCGCCGCCACCCGAAAGGTCCGGGCAAATCCATCGATGTCGTACGACGTCCGGTGCTGCTGCGGGTGTGACGCGGGCCGTTCTTGCCACCCGTGGTGATGGACCAGGAGCGGCGGTTGATGTTGAGCGTCACGCCGGGAAGGATCCGGAAGCTCTTGCGGAACGTGAGGGGCATGCGCGCCTCCCTTTCCAGTCGGTCTCCAGTCGGTCAGGTGTTCACCCGCTTACCCCGGCTTCGCGCGCTGAGGCATGCCAAGTGCCGCGGGGCGCGCACGCGAAGGGGCCCGGTACGACGCGTCCTGCGTCGTACCGGGCCCCTTCGAGGTCCGTCCTCCGGTGGTGCCGCCGTCAGTCCGTGCCGGACTCCATCGCGGCGCGGTCCAGCAGCGCGTCCTCCTCGGACACCTCGCCGCGCGAGGCGATCGCCTCGGCGCCGCCCTGCGGCAGCTCCGGCATGGTGCCGATGAGGCCCGTCGCGGCGGCCTGGGAGGCGCCCAGGGTGGGGCTGCCGGTGCCGATCAGGCCCAGACCGACGTACTGCTCCAGCTTGGCGCGGGAGTCGGCGATGTCGAGGTTGCGCATGGTGAGCTGGCCGATCCGGTCGACCGGGCCGAACGCCGAGTCCTCGGTGCGCTCCATGGAGAGCTTGTCCGGGTGGTACGAGAACGCCGGGCCGGTGGTGTCGAGGATCGAGTAGTCCTCGCCGCGCCGCAGCCGCAGCGTCACCTCGCCGGTGATCGCGGCGCCGACCCAGCGCTGGAGCGACTCGCGGATCATCAGCGCCTGCGGGTCCAGCCAGCGGCCCTCGTACATCAGCCGGCCGAGGCGCCGGCCCTCGGTGTGGTACTGGGCGAGGGTGTCCTCGTTGTGGATCGCGTTGACCAGACGCTCGTACGCGCCGTGCAGCAGGGCCATGCCCGGCGCCTCGTAGATGCCGCGGCTCTTGGCCTCGATGATCCGGTTCTCGATCTGGTCGGACATGCCCAGGCCGTGCCGGCCGCCGATGGCGTTGGCCTCCATCACCAGGTCGACGGCGGAGGCGAACTCCTTGCCGTTGATGGTGACCGGGCGGCCCTGCTCGAAGCCGATCGTCACGTCCTCGGTGGCGATCTCGACCGACGGGTCCCAGAAGCGGACGCCCATGATGGGCTCGACCGTCTCGATGCCGGTGTCCAGGTGCTCCAGGGTCTTGGCCTCGTGGGTGGCGCCCCAGATGTTGGCGTCGGTGGAGTACGCCTTCTCGGTGGCGTCCCGGTACGGCAGGCCGTGGGTGACCAGCCACTCCGACATCTCCTTGCGGCCGCCGAGCTCCGTCACGAAGTCCGCGTCCAGCCAGGGCTTGTAGATCCGCAGATGCGGGTTGGCCAGCAGGCCGTAGCGGTAGAACCGCTCGATGTCGTTGCCCTTGTAGGTCGAGCCGTCGCCCCAGATCTGGACGTCGTCCTCCAGCATCGCCCGGACCAGCAGGGTGCCGGTGACGGCACGGCCCAGCGGCGTCGTGTTGAAGTACGCGCGCCCGCCGGAGCGGATGTGGAACGCGCCGCAGGTGAGCGCGGCCAGCCCCTCCTCGACGAGGGCGGCGCGGCAGTCGACCAGGCGCGCGACCTCGGCGCCGTAGGTCTTGGCGCGGCCGGGCACCGACGCGATGTCGGGCTCGTCGTACTGGCCGATGTCGGCGGTGTAGGTGCACGGGACGGCGCCCTTGTCGCGCATCCACGCGACCGCGACCGAGGTGTCGAGACCGCCGGAGAAGGCGATGCCGACCCGCTCGCCGGTGGGCAGGGAGGTGAGGACCTTGGACATAGGAAGAGTATGCATCATCTCGCATGGTCATGCAATGTGGGCCTGCGTGACCCGGAGCGCGGGGGCTCGCCACGCCCCGGGCATGACCATCCCGGCCTCATGTACTAGAGTTATCTCGACATCGAGATATCTGCCGAGGTGCACCGCAGCCGTACGGCGCGACCGATCCACGGTAAGGGTTACCTAACTTAGCCTTACCTTAGCGGATCGGCCGGTAGGCCGTCGCGGCAGGATCGTGGTGGTACGCGCACATCAATGAAGGAGACTGTCGTGTCGGCGAACAGCTTCGACGCCCGCAGCACGCTGCAGGTGGGCGACGAGTCGTACGAGATCTTCCGGCTGGACAAGGTCGAGGGCTCCGCGCGCCTCCCTTACAGCCTGAAGGTGCTGCTGGAGAACCTCCTCCGCACCGAGGACGGCGCGAACATCACCGCCGACCACATCCGCGCCCTGGGCGGCTGGGACTCCCAGGCCCAGCCGTCGCAGGAGATCCAGTTCACGCCGGCCCGCGTGATCATGCAGGACTTCACCGGCGTGCCCTGTGTCGTGGACCTCGCGACCATGCGTGAGGCCGTCAAGGCCCTCGGTGGCGACCCGTCGAAGGTCAACCCGCTCTCGCCGGCCGAGATGGTCATCGACCACTCCGTCATCGCCGACAAGTTCGGCACGTCGGACGCCTTCAAGCAGAACGTCGAGCTGGAGTACGGCCGCAACAAGGAGCGCTACCAGTTCCTGCGCTGGGGCCAGACCGCGTTCGACGACTTCAAGGTCGTCCCGCCGGGCACCGGCATCGTCCACCAGGTGAACATCGAGCACCTGGCCCGTACGGTCATGGTCCGTAACGGCCAGGCGTACCCCGACACCCTCGTCGGCACCGACTCGCACACCACCATGGTCAACGGCCTCGGTGTGCTCGGCTGGGGCGTCGGCGGCATCGAGGCCGAGGCCGCCATGCTCGGCCAGCCGGTCTCCATGCTGATCCCGCGCGTCGTCGGCTTCAAGCTGACCGGTGAGCTGCAGCCCGGCACCACCGCCACCGACCTCGTGCTGACCATCACCGAGATGCTCCGCAAGCACGGTGTGGTCGGCAAGTTCGTCGAGTTCTACGGCGAGGGCGTCGCCGCCACCTCCCTGGCGAACCGCGCCACCATCGGCAACATGTCGCCGGAGTTCGGCTCCACCGCCGCGATCTTCCCGATCGACGCCGAGACCATCAACTACCTGAAGCTGACCGGCCGCTCCGAGCAGCAGCTCGCGCTCGTCGAGGCCTACGCCAAGGAGCAGGGCCTCTGGCTGGACCCGAAGGCCGAGCCGGACTTCTCCGAGAAGCTGGAGCTCGACCTCTCCACGGTCGTCCCCTCCATCGCCGGCCCGAAGCGCCCGCAGGACCGCATCGTCCTCGCGAACGCCGCCGAGCAGTTCAAGCAGGACGTCCTCAACTACGTCGACGTCGTGGACGAGGCGGGCAAGGAGTCCTTCCCGGCCTCCGACGCCCCGGCCGTCACCCCGAACGGCGCCCCGTCCAACCCGGTCCCGGTGACCGCCCCCGACGGCACCACCTACGAGCTGGACCACGGCGCGGTGACGGTCGCGGCCATCACCTCCTGCACCAACACCTCCAACCCGTACGTCATGGTCGCCGCCGCGCTCGTCGCGAAGAAGGCCGTGGAGAAGGGCCTGACCCGCAAGCCGTGGGTCAAGACCACCCTCGCCCCGGGCTCGAAGGTCGTCACCGACTACTTCGACAAGGCGGGCCTGACCCCGTACCTCGACAAGGTCGGCTTCAACCTCGTCGGCTACGGCTGCACCACCTGCATCGGCAACTCCGGCCCGCTGCCGGAGGAGGTCTCCAAGGCCGTCAACGAGCACGACCTGGCCGTGACCTCGGTGCTCTCCGGCAACCGCAACTTCGAGGGCCGGATCAACCCCGACGTCAAGATGAACTACCTGGCGTCCCCGCCGCTGGTCGTCGCGTACGCCCTCGCGGGCTCCATGAAGGTGGACATCACCAAGGAGGCCCTGGGCGTCGACCAGGACGGCAACCCGGTCTACCTGAAGGACATCTGGCCCTCCGAGGCCGAGGTCAACGACGTCGTCGCCAACGCCATCGGCGAGGACATGTTCTCCAAGTCCTACAGCGACGTCTTCGCGGGCGACGCCCAGTGGCAGGCCCTGTCGATCCCGACCGGCGACACCTTCGAGTGGGACCCGGAGTCCACCTACGTCCGCAAGCCCCCCTACTTCGAGGGCATGCAGATGGAGCCCGCCCCGGTCACCGACATCACCGGTGCCCGCGTGCTCGCCAAGCTGGGCGACTCGGTCACCACCGACCACATCTCCCCGGCCGGCGCCATCAAGGCCGACACCCCGGCCGGCAAGTACCTCACGGAGCACGGCGTCGAGCGCCGCGACTTCAACAGCTACGGCTCCCGCCGCGGCAACCACGAGGTCATGATCCGCGGTACGTTCGCCAACATCCGCCTGCGCAACCAGATCGCGCCGGGCACCGAGGGCGGCTACACCCGCGACTTCACCCAGCCCGACGCGCCGGTGTCGTTCATCTACGACGCCTCGCGCAACTACATCGAGCAGGGCATCCCGCTGGTCGTCCTGGCCGGCAAGGAGTACGGCTCCGGCTCGTCCCGCGACTGGGCCGCCAAGGGCACCGCGCTCCTCGGCGTCAAGGCCGTCATCGCCGAGTCCTACGAGCGCATCCACCGCTCGAACCTCATCGGCATGGGCGTCCTACCGCTCCAGTTCCCCGAGGGCCACACCGCCTCGACCCTGGGCCTGACCGGCGAGGAGACCTTCTCCTTCACCGGCGTCGAGGAGCTGAACAACGGCACCACGCCGCGCACGGTCAAGGTCACCACCGACACCGGTGTCGAGTTCGACGCGGTCGTCCGCATCGACACCCCCGGTGAGGCGGACTACTACCGCAACGGCGGCATCATGCAGTACGTGCTGCGCAACCTGATCCGCAAGTAAGCGGTCAGCTCCGCAAGTCAGCGGTACGGCACGGCAGTTCGAGGGCCGCGTTCCCGGAGACGGGGGCGCGGCCCTCCGCCGTACCGCGCACGTGCTGTCAGCCGATGGTGACGACCCGGGCCCAGGACGGCGGGGCGTCCGGCACATAGTGCGGGTCGTCCTCGTCCACGGCGCGGACCGGCCGTGGGAACAGCCCGACGACCGTACGGCACGGCGGCTGAGCGGACGGCCAGGGCGTCTGGCCGTCGGTCAGCGCGACGATCACGTCCGGCCGGGGCCGGGAGCGCAGCGCCCGCTCGAAACCGGAGCGCAGATCCGTGCCCCCGCCGCCGATCAGCTCCATCGCCTCGGCACGGCAGATCGGCACCGCGATCCCGGCCGCCGCGTCGCAGGAGATCACCGAGACCAGATCGCGCCGCCCGCCCACGGCCCGCGCGATCGCCGCCACCTCCAGCAGCGCGCCGCCCAGTTCGGCGTCGCTCACCGAACCCGAGGTGTCGATCACCACGCACACCCGTGGGGGAGTGCGGCGCAGGCTCGGCAACACCACCCCGGGGACGGCGGTCGAGCGCCGCGACGGCCGCCGGTAGCTGTGGTTCTCGCCCGCCCCCGGCGCCCCGGCCGCCGACCGCACGGCGGCGCCCAGCAACTGCCGCCACGGCTGCGGCGGATGGAAAGCCTCGTCCGCCCAGCGCCGCCAGCCCTCCGGGGCGTCGCCGGGCCGGCCCTTGATGCCCTCGGCGACCCGGAAACGCACCGCGTCCCGCTGCTGCCGGGTCAGCCCGTCCGCCCCCTCGGGCCCCAGCTCCCACGGCCGCCGCTCCCCGCCGGCACCGCCCCCGCAGTCCAGCCAGGCCAGGTCCGCGGCGAGTCCGGTCATCGAGGACGTCCGCAGATACTCCTCCATCAGCAGCCCGTCGGGCAGCCCCAGCAGCGACGGCAGCACCACCCCGGCCGGCTGGGGCAGGCCGTCGCCGTAGATGTCGTCGTTGATCTCGAAGTCGGCGGCGATGTTCCGGCGCAGGCGCTCGCCGGGCCCGAACTCCTCGTTCTCGCGCGCGTAGCGCAGGCCGCGGTCATGGTGGTCCCGGAGCAGATGCGAGACCTCGTGCACCCAGACGCCGGCCAGCTCCTCCACCGGCGTACGGGCCACGAAGCCGGGGGAGACGTAGCAGCGCCAGTGCGCGTCGACGGCCATCGTCGGCACGGAGGAGTCCTCGACGATGTGCAGCGCGAAGAGCGCGACGGCGAGATACGGCCGCACCTCCACGGCGTGCAGCCGCGCGGCCAGCAACTTCTCCATGTCGAGCGGCAGCCCGGGCGGATTGTCGGGCGCACGCCGCCCCGCCGGCACCGCGGGCACGGTGACCCGTACGGGGCGTGGCGGCGGAGGCGGCGCCATCGGCCGGGGGACAGGCGCCGGGGCGACGGCCTTCGGCGCCCGCCCGACGCCCGCGATCCTCGTCCCCGGCATGCTTGCGGTGCCGGCGGTCCCGGTCGTCGGCGGGCCTGCGGCGCCCACAACCCCCGCCCCCGGCGCCCCTACGACGCCCACAAGCCCCGTCACCGGCCCACCCGCGGCGCCCGCGCCCCCGCCACCGACCGTTCCGCCCGCTCGTTCAGGCCGACGATCGTCGCCAGTCGCTCCACCGCCTCCGGGACCTCCCAGCCGTCCCGTCGTACCGCGGCCAGGGCCTTCGCCGGGGCCACCAGGAGGTCCGGCGCCCCGGTCTCCAGGGCGCGGACCAGCACCGCCCAGCCCGCCTCCCAGCGCCGGCGCTCCGGACGGGCCCCGACGGCGGCCACCACCGCCTCCAGCGCGGCCTGACGGAGGTCACCGCGCTCGGGCAGCTCGGCGTTGGCCGGGTCGGCGAGCAGCAGCTCCGGGTCGGGCAGGTCCATGCGGTCGAGGTGGGCGAGGAGTTCGAGCCCCGCACCGTCGCCCACCGCGCCCCGCACCAGCAGCGCCAGCACGTCCCGGGACACCCCGGCCGCCGTGCCGAAGGCCAGCAGGGTCAGCGCGGCCTCCCAGCTGCGGGGCGAGGGCCAGGCGCCACCGCGCCGGGTCTCGCTGTTCGGCAGCCGGTGGATCAGCGTCGGCCGGGCCTCCAGGAAACCGCAGACCGCACGCCGGGCGAGGGCCACCGCCTCCGCCAGCCGCCCGGGGTCCAGGTGGGGCAGCTCGGCACGGGGCCACACCCCGCCGAGACCCCGCACCACCACGTCCTTGTCGTGCACCCAGTACAGATGCACGAACCGGTTGGCCAGCGGCGGGCTCAGCTCCCAGCCGTCGGCCGCCGAGGCGCGCGGGTTGGCGGCGGCCACGATCCGTACGCCGGGCGGCAGTTGGAGGGCGCCGACCTTGCGCTCCAGGACGACCCGCAGCAGCGCGGCCTGCACAGCAGGGGTCGCGGTGGACAGCTCGTCCAGGAAGAGCAGGCCCCGCCCGGCCCGCACCAGCTCCACGGCCCACTGCGGCGGCGCCATCGGCACTCCGCGCACCGCCGGGTCGTCACCCACGATGGGCAGCCCGGAGAAGTCGGTGGGCTCGTGGACGCTGGCGATCACGGTGGTCAGCGGAAGGTCGAGGGAGGCGGCGAGCTGGGTCAGGGCCGCGGTCTTGCCGATGCCGGGTTCGCCCCAGAGCAGGACCGGCAGATCGGCCGCGACGGCGAGGGTGAGCGCTTCGAGCTGCTCGTCGGGGCGTGGCTCGGTGGTGGTCGTGCGGAGGAGCGTCAGCAGGTCGTCGGCGAGGGTGAGTTGGGAGTCGACGGTGGGCAGGAGGGCAGCGGAAGTCATGGGCATCACCAGGGGTGTCGAAGGTTCGGGGCAGCCGTAAGGGCCGGAGAAGTCAGTAGAAGAGGCCGGCGCGGGGCCGGGAGTTCTTGCCGCGCTTGGGGTGCGCATGCCGGGGTGTACGCCGGCCTACGCGGCGCGCGCCCGCGTCGGCGGAGGCGGGGGACACGGGCACGAGCCCGGAGCGGAACAGCCCGTGCTCCACGCGGCGGGCGGCGGCCGTCTCCAGTTCCTCCCGGAGCGGCCCCTCCCGCAGCACGGCACCGGGGCCGAGCAGCCCCTCGACGACGGCCAGCGCCCCGGCGACGTCACCGTGGCGCAGCCGCTCCCGCACCGCGGGCAACTGCTCCGGGCTGCGGTGCACGGCGTCGATCGCCCGCAGACAGGGCAGCGCGGGCCCGCCGAGCGCGACCAGGAGTTCCTCCCGGCGCACTTCGGCCGGGTCGTGGTCGACGGCGGTCAGCACCCCGTCGCGCAGCGCGATCCGATGCACCGCGCCCCGGCACTCCACCCGATACGGATCGGCGGCCTCGGTGACGGGCCGGCCCTTCGGTGCCGGGCCGGAGGCCGGGAGCGCCGCGGCGACCAGCGGATGCAGCCGGTCGGCCGTGATCAACCCGGCCCGCAGCAACTCCCTGTCCGGCAGGACCCGTGCCGCCGCCTCCGGCAGCACCGGAAGCGCGGCCACGTCCCCCGCCGGCAGCGAGAGGTGCCGTACGCCGGGCACATGGCTCTCGTCGGGCGCGACGAGTTCCAGTACGGCCCGGTCGCGCGTGCCCAGCCGCACGGTGAACGCCCCACGCGGGCCGAGCCCCTCCGCCCGCAGCAACAGCTCGGCCTCGGCGGCCCAACTCCGGCTGGCCCAGGGGGAGTCGGAGTCGTCACCCCGGCCGTATCGCCGCCCCAGCTCCCCACTGCGCCCCGCATCCCACAGATGCCGATGCAGATCGAGCCGGAACCGCCGATCGGGGTGCGGATGCGGGTGCGGATGCCGCCCCCAGGAGGGCCCGTCGCCGGACTCCTCCCACAGCGACAGCGACATCCGCTGTCCGGCGTCCGCCCGGGCCGGCGGCGTACGGACCACGAGACGCAGCCCGCCCGGATAGCGGGCCAGGGCGAGGGTGAGACCGGGGCGGAGCCGCCCGTCGGGGGCGATCCGGGGCATGTGCCAGCGCAGCAGATCCGGCGCGAGCCGGCGCAGGTCCGCCCGGAGGCGGGAGGCGAGATCGGTGCCGTGACGCGTACGCACGGCGCGCAGATCGAGGTCGACGTCGACGCGGGCGGCGGCACAGGCCCCGGCCCAGTCACCGGCGAGACGCCGCGCGGTAGCGGTCTCGATCATGGACGGTGGCACGGCGTACTCGCGTACGCGCTGCCACATCGACAGACGGGTCGGAATCGCGGGCGCGAAGTGAGGTGCCATCAGCACTCACCTTGCGCGGACGATTCCTCCAATCCACAGAGGGTGAAGTTCTTCATCGCGCGCATCATAGGCACGGCGATCACGATCTGTCAGCAGGGATACGGGTGCGGGGTGCCGGTCCGGTCGGACCGACACCCCGCGTGTGTTCCCGGAAAACCCCTGCTCAGCCGAGCAGTTCGACCTCCGCGAGGGTGGCCTCACCGGTGAGGACCAGGCGGTACTTCGCGTACGTGCCCGGCGACTTCACCGAGAAGGCGCGGGTCTGGCGGTCCCAGGTGAAGGTCTCCCCGGTACGTTCGTCCAGGGTCTTCCACGTGGTGCCGTCCTTCGACGCCTGGAGCTTCCAGCCGGCCGGTGCCTTCGTACGGTCCGACGGCGACGTCAGGGTGTACTGCACGGCCTTGCCGGCCTCGGCCACCGGCAGGTCCACCGAGGTGACGGCGGCCTGCGTGGCGGACGTGTTGTCGAACAGCGCGCCCTCGCCCTTGACCAGGTCGGCGCGGGGCGTGGGCACCTTGTCGTCCTCGGTGATGGAGACGGGCGCCGCGTTCTTGCCGGTGCCCCACGAGGACGGCTTCGACCCCATGTCGAACTCCAGGACCCCGCCCTTAGCGATCAGCGAGTGGGGGAGCGACGTCGACTTCCACGGCACGCCGTCGACCTTCAGGCCCTGGACGTAGACGTTGCGGGCGCTGTTCTTCGGCGCCTTCACGACCAGCTTGCGGCCGTTCTCCAGCTGGACCGTCGCCTTCGTGAACAGGGGCGAGCCGATGGCGTACTCGCCGCTGCCCATCACCAGCGGGTAGAAGCCCAGCGCGGAGAACAGGTACCAGGCCGACTGCTCGCCGTTGTCCTCGTCACCGTGGTAGCCCTGTCCGATCTCGCTGCCGACGTACAGCCGCGACAGCACCTCGCGCACGTTCTTCTGCGTCTTCCAGGGCTGACCGGCCGCGTTGTACATGTAGTTCACATGGTGGGCGACCTGGTTGGAGTGCCCGTACATGCCCATCCGGACGTCCCGCGCCTCCGTCATCTCGTGGATGACGCCGCCGTAGGAGCCGACGAAGTCGGGCGAGGCCGTCTCCGGGGTGGAGAAGTACGTGTCCAGCTTGTCGGCGAGGCCGCTGCGGCCGCCGTACAGGTTCGCGAGGCCGCGGCTGTCCTGGGGCGCGGTGAACGCGTAGCCCCAGCCGTTGGTCTCCGTGTAGTCGTAGCCCCATACGCGCGGGTCGTACTTCGAGGACTCGACCCGCCAGTCGCCCTTGGCGTCACGGCCCTGGAAGAAGCCGGCCTCGGCGTCGAAGAGGTTGACGTAGTCCTGCGCGCGGTTCAGGAAGTACGCGGACTCCTCCTTGTACCGCTTGTCACCCGTCTTCTTGTAGAGCGCCTGGCCCATCTTCGCGATGCCGTAGTCGTTGAGGTAGCCCTCCAGCGCCCACGACAGGCCCTCGTGCGTCTCGCTGCTGGTGTAGCCGAGGAAGGGTGAAGTCGTCATGCCCTTGCGGCCCACACCGGACGACGGCGGCACGACGGTCGCGTTCTTCACGGCCGCGTCGTACGCGGCCTTCGCGTCGAAGCCGACGCCCTTGACGTACGCGTCCGCGAACGCCACGTCCGAGGAGGTGCCCGTCATCAGGTCCGCGTAGCCCGGCGAGGACCAGCGGGAGGTCCAGCCGCCGTCCTTGTACTGCTGTACGAAGCCGTCGACCATCTCGCCCGCCTGCCCCGGTGTGAGCAGCGAGTACGCCGGCCAGGTGGTGCGGTAGGTGTCCCAGAAGCCGTTGTTGACGTACACCTTGCCGTCGACGATCTTCGCGCCGGTGTGCGTCGGGGTGTCCGGGTTCGGCATCTTCGAGAACGGCGACGCGTACTGGTACTTGCCGCCGACCTTCTCGAAGCCGGAGTTCGGGTACAGGTACAGCCGGTACAGGCTGGAGTACAGCGTGGTCAGCTGGTCCGGCGTCGCGCCCTCCACGGTCACCTTGCCGAGCAGCTTGTCCCACTGCCGCTGTGCGCGGGCCTTCACGGCGTCGAACGAGGCGCCGTCGACCTCCTGGCGCAGATTGTCCTCGGCCTGGTCGACGCTGATCAGGGATGTGGCGAGCCGCAGCGTCACGGTGCGGTCGTCCCCGGCGTCGAAGCGCAGATGGCCCTTCACGCCGCTGGAGGCGCCGTCGGTCACCGGCTTGTCGAAGGTGCCGTAGACGAAGAGGCGGGTCGCGCCCGTCGACAGCCCGGACTTCACGTCCGAGTAGCCGGTGACGACGCCGTTCTCCTTGTCGAGGGTCAGCCCCGCCTGGTCGGTCACGTTGTCGAACAGGACGCTCGCGTCGTCACCGGGGTAGGTGAAGCGCAGCACCGCCGCGTGGTCCGTCGGCGTCATCTCCGCCTTCAGCCCGTTCTCGAACCGCACCCCGTAGTAGTACGGCCGCGCGGTCTCGTTCTCGTGCCTGAAGGCGAGCGCGCGGGCGGAGCGCCCGGTCTCGGGGGTGCCGGAGGCGGCCGACGGCATCACCTGGAACGTCTGCCGGTCGCCCATCCAGGGGCTGGGCTCGTGGCTGGCGCTGAACGCCTGGATCGTCGGCAGGTTGTCCGCGTTGTTGGCGCGGGCGTAGTCGTACAGCCAGCTCAGCGAGCCCGCGTTGGTCACCGGGGTCCAGAAGTTGAACCCGTGCGGCACGGCGGTCGCCGGGAAGTTGTTGCCGCGCGAGAAACCACCGCTGGACAGGGTGCCGCGGGTGGTGAGCGCGTAGTCGGACGGATGCGCCTTCGGCTTCTCGGGCGCGGCCTCCTTCAGCGTGACGTCGTCCAGCCAGCCCCGGAACTTCGCCGGGCCCTTGGGGGAGTCGTACGCCACCAGGACGCGGTCGACGGTCTTGCCGCGGGCGACCGAGCCGATCCGGGAGACGACGTTGTTCCACTGGTTGACGTACAGCACCTTGGCGGCGCCCTGCCCGCGTGGCGTGAGGGGGAAGCCGTGCTGGTCGGCGGCGCCGAGGTCGCTGAGGTAGGTGCCGTCGGTGAAGGCCAGGTCGACGGAGACGTTCGTGGCGTCGTAGTCGCGGTCGCCGTCCGCCATCGAGGGGAAGACCTTGTAGGACAGCTGGGTGTTCCGGCCGACGGCCACGTCGACGTCGTAGACCTTGTTGTACGAGTAGCCGCGCCCGTCCGCCGTGTGCCGGCCCGCGTAGCGCAGGGCCCGCTTGCCGGTGAAGCCGGCGCCCGCCTTGGCGGTCGGCGAGCCGCTCGGGCCGCGGTCCACGAGGGACAGCATGTCCTGCGGCACCGGTCCGTCGTCGCCGCCCGTGGAGAACTGGACGTCGGCCAGCTGCAGGACGCCGGAGGCGCCGTTGTTCTTGGTGATCTCCAGCCGGAAGTGCTGGTACTCGGCCGGCTCGGCGAGGTCGTACGTCTTGGTCTGGAACCGCTCGGCGAAGGTCTGGTCCGAGCGGGTGTCGACGGTCTTCCAGTCCTTGCCGTCCAAGGAGCCCTTGAGGGTCCAGTTCCGCGGGTCGCGCTCGGCGAAGTCGTTCGCCGACGTGAGCGCGTACTTGGTGATGCGCGCCGGCTTGTCGAGGTCGAACTCCACCCAGCCGGTGGCCTCGAAGACCAGCCACTTGCTGCCGGGCTCCCCGTCGGCGAGGTTCTCCTTCACCTCACCGGCGCCCGAGTTCTCCCCGTTCGCCCGTACGTCCGTGACATGGTCGGTCACATTGCCCGGGATGCCGCTGCTGTACCCGCCGTCCACCCCGGACGCGCGTTTGGCGCCCCCGGGACCGGTGTCGACGGTATTGAGCCAGTCGGGTGCCGGATCGTCCGTCTCGAACGAGGACGTGAACTCCCGGTCGGCGGCCGCGGGCGCCTGGGGCAGGGCCACCGCCGCACCCTGCGAGCCCACGGTCAAAGCGAAGGCGGTCGCCGACACGACCGCCGTACCCCATCTGTGCCGAGCTCTCTGCTGCTTCACCAGGTACCCTCCCTGCGCGCGGGACAACGTTGTCAAATTCGCTGCGCAAGGAACAGTAGTGGCTCAAGTGCCAGGCATTGTCAAGGGTGTTGAGTGTGCCGTTCGGGGCTTATGGCGTGGATTTTTCCGGCAAGCGTCGCACAGGCCCCGCATATTTCCGTGAGGTCTCAACTCGGAAAAGACCACCGGTGAACCTTGCATTCGATCTTGCTCCGCTGGCGGGAAGTGGACTATACCTGTCGGCACTTCGCACGATTCCGCACTTCCTGCACGACCCCAGCTTGACCCGATCGCGGTGCCGGGAAGGATCCGGTTCACCGCCTGAGTCCTGGAGAAGGCGAGGACTTGAGCATGGGATCCACTTCCGGCGTAGGCCATTGCGATCTGATCAGGCGGATTGCGACCGCCGCTCCGGCCCCGGCGACGGTAATGCCGGCATCGCTCAGCTGATCATCGGCGTCGCACCGCGGCTCCGAGACGACGACAACGCCCCATGTGCGGCCGGCGCGAAACCGGTCCGGCCGCGGCGGGCGCGCACGCAGCACATCCGTACAAAGCCAACCGATCAGTGAGGATGCAGAGATGACCATTCGTGCCGGCTCTCTTGACAGGCGGACACTCCTGCGCGGGGCCATCGCCACCGCGGCCGTGGGCTCGTTCGCGGTCGCGTGCAGCTCCCCCTCCAGCAAGGACAGCGAAGGTGGCGGCGGCCCGAAGGGCGAGAAGAGCGCCACCAACCCGTTCGGTGTCGCCGCGAACTCCACGGTCGAGGCGGCCATCTTCGACGGCGGCTACGGCACCGACTACGTCGACTACACCAACCAGGTGCTCGGCGGCCAGGTCAAGGGCCTCAAGGTCAAGGTCGACCCGGTCGTCGACATCGCCCCCCAGCTCCAGCCCCGCTTCGTCGGCGGCAACCCGCCGGACCTCATCGACAACTCCGGTGAGGACCAGATCGGCTTCCTCGGCATCCTCGACCAGCTGGAGGAGCTCGACGACCTCTTCGAGGCCAACACCTACGAGGGCAAGAAGATCGCCGACATCGTCTACCCCGGCGTCAAGGCCCCCGGCACGTTCAAGGACAAGTTCGTCGCGCTCAACTACGTGATGACCGTGTACGGCGTCTGGTACTCGAAGACGCTCTTCGAGGCGAACGGCTGGACCCCGCCGAAGACCTGGGACGAGGCGCTCGACCTCGGCCAGAAGGCGAAGAAGAAGGGCAAGTACCTCTTCGTCCACGGCAAGGAGGCGGCGACCTACTACCGCACGCTCCTGATCGACTCGGCGATCAAGGAGGGCGGCGACGAGGTCCGGCTGGCCCTGGAGAATCTGGAGAAGGGCTGTTGGTCGCACCCGGCCGTCCAGGGCGTGATCAAGGTCATGGAGACCATGGTCAAGCAGAAGATGTTCGTCCCCGGCGGCTCCGGCACCCAGTTCCAGAAGGCGCAGGCGATCTGGAGCAACGACCAGAAGGCGCTGCTCTACCCGTCCGGCGGCTGGATCGAGAACGAGATGAAGAAGGCCACGAAGGCCGACTTCCAGATGACCGGCTTCCCGTCGATGACGCTCACCGACAAGCCGGCGCTGCCCTGGGAGTCGCTCCGCGCGGCCGCCGGCGAGCCGTTCATCGTGCCCCGGCAGGGCAAGAACCCGGCCGGTGCCAAGGAGGTGCTGCGGGCGATGCTGTCGGAGAAGGCGGCCGCCAACTTCTCCAAGACGAAGCTGGCCCCGACGATCGTCAAGGGCACCGTGCCCGCCGACGGTTACGGATCGACGGCCCTCGTCTCGCAGACGAAGATGCTGGAGGCCGCGGGCACCAACATCTTCAACTACATGTTCGTCGAGACCTACGGGATGAACACCGACCAGCTGGTGCCGTTCAACTCGTTCCTCGCCGGTGACCTCGACGCCAAGGGACTGACCTCGGCCCTGCAGAGGATTTCCGACAAGGTCCGCGAGGACGACTCCGTCGACAAGGTCAAGGTCAGCTAGCACCCGATGAAGGACACGATCCTCAAAGCCGAGACCGCGAGCCGCCGGCCCGAGCCGGCCGCTCGCGGCGGGCGGCCATGGCGCCGCAAGCTCACGTTCGACCGGGTGACGTTCTTCCTCGCGTTCCTCGGTCTCCCGCTGGCCATCTTCGTGATCTTCGTCCTGATCCCGTTCTGCCAGGCGATCTTCTGGGGGATGACCGACTGGCGTGGCTTCAGCCCGGACTACAACTTCGTCGGCTTCGACAACTTCACGAAGATGTTCGAGGACGACATCTTCCTGAAGGCGCTGCGCAACGTCGCACTCCTCGCGGCCTTCGTGCCGCTGGTGACCCTGACGCTCGCCCTCGGGGTCGCCGTGGCCATCACCCTGGGCGGGCCCAGCAGGGGCCCCGTGCGGGGGATCCGGGGGGCGTCGTTCTACCGGATCGTCTCGTTCTTCCCCTACGTCGTGCCGGCGATCATCGTCGGTCTGATCTGGGCGCAGATGTACGACCCGAACGCCGGCCTGCTCAACGGCGTCCTCACGGGCCTCGGCCTCGACCGGTTCGACACGTTCGCGTGGCTGGGCGAGAAGGCGACGGCGATGCCGTCCGTGATGTTCGTGATCATCTGGGGGCTCGTCGGCTTCTACGCGGTGCTCTTCATCGCCGCGATCAAGGGCGTCCCCGCCGAGCTGTACGAGGCGGCGAGGATCGACGGGGCCGGCCGGCTGCGCACCACCGTCTCGATCACCCTGCCGGCGATCCGGGACAGCGTGCAGACGGCGTACATCTACCTGGGCATCGCCGCCCTCGACGCGTTCGTCTACGTCCAGGCGATGGTGCCGAACGGCGGCCCGGACAACTCGACCCTGACCATCAGTCAGCGTCTGTTCAACGTCGCTTTCGCCAAGCAGCAGTTCGGCTACGCCACCGCGATGGGCGTCGTCCTCGCCGTCGTCACCCTGGTGTTCGCGGCGCTGGTGTTCCTCGTCAACCGCCTCACGGGCGGCGGCGAGGGCGAGAGCAAGAAGAAGGCGCCTGGGGCCAAGGCTCGGCGTGCCGCAGCCGAGGGAGGTGCCGGGTGAGCGTCATCGCCGCCGACCCGAAGACGGCCGGTGAACGTGAACCGGCGAGGGACAGGAAGCTGACGCGCGTCGCCGCGAGCAGCGACCGCAGATTCGCGGCGGTCTCGCACGCCCTGCTGATCGTGTGGTCCGTCATCGTCATCGTGCCCATGCTGTGGGTGCTGATGTCGTCGTTCAAATCGACCAGCGAGATCCTTTCGTCGCCGTTCTCGCTGCCCGATCACTGGCGGGTCGAGAACTACGCGAACGCGTGGACCGACGCGAACATCGGAAGGTATTTCCTGAATTCCGTGATCGTCGTGGTCTCGGCACTGGTCCTGGTGATGCTGCTGGGCGCGATGTGCGCCTACATTCTCGCCCGGTTCGAATTCCCCGGCCGCCGGCTGATCTACTACGTCATGCTCGCCGGCCTGACGTTCCCGGTGTTCCTGGCGATCGTTCCGCTCTTCTTCCAGCTGCAGAACTTCGGGCTGCTGAACACGCGTGCCGGGCTGATCCTCACCTATGTCGCGTTCGCGCTGCCGTTCACGATGTTCTTCCTCTATTCGTTCTTCCGGTCGCTGCCGCACGACGTGTACGAGGCCGCGCTGATCGACGGCGCCGGGGACTGGCGGGCGTTCTTCCAGGTGATGCTGCCGATGGCCCGTCCGGGTATGGCGGCGGTGGCGATCTTCAACTTCCTGGGATTGTGGAACCAGTTCCTGCTGCCGGTGGCGCTCAACACCGACCAGGACATGTGGGTCCTCACCCAGGGCATGGCCGCCTACGCGTCCTCGCAGGTCTACGACATCGACTACGGCGCGCTGTTCGCGGCGATCGTGATCACGGTGGTGCCCGTACTGATCGTGTACTGCGTCTTCCAGCGGCGGATCGCCGGGTCGGTGTCCCAGGGCACCTTCCGCTGACGCCCACCGCCGCTCCACCCGTTGTACACAGGGGTCCGGCCCCGGAGAGACAGCTCTCCGGGGCCGGACCCCTGTGTCGCACGTCCGGTAGTCGGCCGGACACGGCCAGGAACCGATTTCTGTCAAGGTCTTGACGTCACCGGGCGATGCAGCGGACTTTGGAGTTCATAACTTGTACGAGGCCCCGTCGCCCCAAGGTGACCGGGGCAAGGGATGAGGGTGAGAGTCAATGGAGACTCCGGGGTCTCAGTCGTCGCTGCACCGAGCCAACCTGGAACGGGTGGTCCGGGCCGTTCGGCTGGCCGGATCACTCACCCAGGCCGAGATCGCGAGGACCACGGGTCTGTCCGCGGCGACGGTCTCCAATATCGTCCGGGAGCTGAAGGACGGCGGAACGGTCGAGGTCACACCCACGTCGGCGGGCGGGCGCCGGGCCCGCAGCGTCTCGCTGAGCGGGGACGCCGGCATCGTCATCGGCGTCGACTTCGGGCATGCCCATCTGCGGGTGGCGGTGGGCAACCTCGCCCACCAGGTGCTGGCCGAGGAGTCCGAGCCGCTGGACGTGGACGCCTCCTCCTCGCAGGGCTTCGACCGCGCCGAGGAGCTGGTCAACCGGCTGATCGCGGCGACCGGCGTCGACCGCTCCAAGGTCGCCGGGGTGGGCCTCGGCGTGCCCGGGCCCATCGACGTGGAGTCCGGCACCCTGGGCTCGACGGCCATCCTGCCGGGCTGGACCGGCACCAAGCCCGCCGAGGAGCTGCGCGAGCGGCTCGGCGTGCCCGTGTACGTGGACAACGACGCCAACCTCGGCGCCCTGGGCGAGCTGGTCTGGGGCAGCGGGCGGGGCGTGCGGGACCTGGCGTACATCAAGGTCGCCTCCGGCGTCGGCGCCGGCCTCGTGATCGACGGGAAGATCTACCGGGGGCCCGGCGGCACCGCCGGGGAGATCGGGCACATCACGCTCGACGAGTCCGGCCCGGTCTGCCGCTGCGGCAACCGCGGCTGCCTGGAGACGTTCGCGGCCGCGCGCTATGTGCTGCCGCTGCTGCAGTCCAGTCACGGCACGGATCTGACCATGGAGGGCGTCGTCCGCCTCGCCAGGGACGGCGATCCGGGCTGCCGCCGGGTGGTCGCCGACGTGGGCCGGCACATCGGCAGCGGCGTCGCCCAGCTCTGCAACCTCCTGAACCCGAGCCGGGTGGTCCTCGGGGGCGACCTCGCGGAGGCCGGTGAGCTGGTCCTGGGGCCCATCAGGGAGTCCGTGGGGCGCTATGCCATCCCCAGCGCCGCCCGCCAACTCAGCGTGCTTCCAGGGGCCCTTGGAGGCCGCGCCGAGGTGCTCGGCGCGCTCGCCCTCGCGCTCAGCGAGATGGGCGATTCGACCCTTTTGGACAGCACTTTGCACGCGGCTGCCCCCGCCTTCACTTAGAGAACGGATGGCACCGTTGCCAACCCGTTAAGGATTTACTTCTTGACGTCGCACGTGTGGCCGAGTTGACTTCCAGCCACCTCGGCCGCAACGTCGCGGCCTCGTCAGGGAGGTTTCTGAAGTGAACACGCGTATGCGTCGCGCCGCTGTTGCCATCGCCGCTGGTGCGATGGCCGTCTCGCTGGCTGCCTGTGGCAGCGCCGAGGAAGCCGGCGGCGGCAAGGACTCCACCGCTTCGTCCGCCAAGAAGGGCGACGACATCAAGGTCGGTCTGCTGCTCCCCGAGAACCAGACCGCGCGTTACGAGAAGTTCGACCGCCCGCTGATCGAAGAGAAGATCAAGGAGCTGACGAACGGCAAGGCCACCGTCGACTACAACAACGCCAAGCAGGACGCGAACCTGCAGGCGCAGCAGGTCGACACCATGATCACCAACAAGGTGGACGTCCTCATCCTGGACGCCGTCGACGCCAAGGCGATCAAGAACTCGGTCCAGAAGGCCGTGGACGCGGGCATCAAGGTCGTCGCGTACGACCGCCTGGCCGAGGGCCCGATCAGCGCCTACACCTCCTTCGACAACGTCGAGGTCGGCAAGACCCAGGGCACGGCCCTCCTCGAGGCCCTTGGCGACAAGGCCAAGGACGGCCAGATCGTCATGATGAACGGCTCCGTCACCGACCCGAACGCCGCCATGTTCAAGAAGGGCGCGCACGAGGCCCTCGACGGCAAGGTCAAGGTCGGCAAGGAGTACGACACCAAGGAGTGGAAGCCGGAGAACGCCAACGCCAACATGGAGGCGGCGATCTCGGCCCTCGGCAAGAAGAAGATCGTCGGCGTCTACTCCGCCAACGACGGCATGGCGGGCGGCATCATCACCGCCCTGAAGGCCGCCGGCATCGACGTCCCGGTCACCGGCCAGGACGCCGAACTCGCCGCCGTGCAGCGCATCATCGCCGGTGAGCAGTTCATGAGCGTCTACAAGCCGTACGCCCCCGAGGCCAGCGCCGCCGCCGAGATGGCCGTCGCGCTCGCCCAGGGCAAGTCCCTCGACTCGATCGCCAAGGACAAGGTCGACAGCGACAGCGCCAAGGGCGTCCCGTCGGTCCTCGTCCCGGTCACCTCGCTGACGAAGGACAACGTCAACGACACCGTCATCAAGGACGGCGTCTACACCGCCGACGAGATCTGCACCGGCAAGTACAAGGCCGCCTGCACCGAGCTCAAGATCGGCTAGTCGAGTCCCCACGCGAGTGCGGGAGTTCGCCTCCGAACTCCCGCACGGGGCATGACTGCTCACGACTCCTCCGGCGCCCCGCGCATCATTCAGCCCCGCAAGCTCGGCGCGGGGCGCCGGACGGATCCCCCCAACTCTCTCTGCACAACCCTTCCGCCGGGTCAGGCGGCGAAGGAGATGGTTCACGTGTCCGCTACGCCCGTGCTGGCGTTGCGCGGGGTCTCCAAGCGGTTCGGTGCCGTTCAGGCGCTCACCGACGTAGAGCTTGAGGTCCACGCCGGTGAAGTGGTCGCCCTGGTGGGCGACAACGGCGCCGGAAAGTCCACGCTGGTCAAGACGATCGCCGGCGTGCACCCCATCGATGAAGGCGTCATCGAATGGGAAGGCAAGGCCGTGTCGATCAACCGGCCGCACGACGCCCAGGCCCTCGGCATCGCGACGGTGTACCAGGACCTCGCGCTGTGCGACAACATCGACGTCGTAGGCAACCTCTTCCTGGGCCGCGAGCTGAAGAAGCGCGGCATCCTGGACGAGGTCGAGATGGAGCGCCGCTCCCGCGAGCTGCTCCAGACCCTCTCGATCCGCATCCCCAGCGTGCGCATCCCGATCGCCTCGCTCTCCGGCGGTCAGCGCCAGACCGTGGCCATCGCCCGCTCCATGCTCGGCGAGCCCAAGCTGGTCATCCTCGACGAGCCCACCGCGGCCCTCGGTGTCGAGCAGACCGCCCAGGTCCTCGACCTGGTCGAGCGGCTCCGCGAGCGCGGCCACGCCGTCATCCTCATCAGCCACAACATGGCCGACGTCAAGGCCGTGGCGGACAAGGTCGCCGTGCTGCGGCTCGGCAAGAACAACGGCGTCTTCGAGGTCAAGACGACCTCGCAGGAGGAGATCATCTCCGCCATCACCGGCGCCACCGACAACGCCGTGACCCGCCGTGCGGCGCGCACGACCGGGGAGGTTTCCAAGTGAGCACCGACAACACCTCCACCGCGCCCAAGGACGAGCACGAGGTCGTCAACCCGGAGGCCGCCGCCGCCGCGGTGACCGCGGTCGACCCCCGTCTGCTCGTGCAGGAGCAGGGTCTGGCCGGCTACATCGGCGAGTTCCGGCGCAAGATCAAGGCCGGTGAGCTCGGCTCCCTGCCGGTCATCCTCGGCCTGGTCGCCATCTGCATCATCTTCCAGAGCCTGAACTCCGCGTTCCTGTCGGCGCAGAACATCAACGACATCACCGTCACGATGGTCGGCACCGGCATGATTTCCGTCGGCATCGTCTTCGTGCTGCTGCTCGGCGAGATCGACCTGTCCGTCGGCTCCGTCAGCGGTGCCTCCAGCGCCATCGCCGCCGTCCTCGCCGTGAACCAGGGCTGGCCCGAGTGGGCCGCCGTGATCTTCGCGGTCGTCTGCGGTGCCGCCATCGGCGCGGCGCACGGCTTCTTCTTCGCGGTGCTGGGCGCTCCCGCCTTCGCCGTGACCCTGGCCGGTCTGCTCTTCTGGCTCGGCTTCATGCTCCAGACGCTGGGCGAGAACGGCACGATCAACCTCGACAGCGACGGCCTCATCGGCAAGCTCACCACGTACTTCTTCTCGGACGTGGCGGCTGCCTACGGTCTGGCGGCCGTCGTGACGGCGCTGTTCTTCCTCAGCTCCTTCCTGGGCAACCGCCGCCGCGAGGCCGCGGGCATCCCGTTCCGGCCGCTGAGCGACACGATCATGCGGACCGCCCTGCTGGGCATCGTCTCCTTCGCCGCGGCGTTCATGTACAACCAGTACAAGGGCCTGCCGCTGGCCACGGTCATCTTCCTGGTGTTCCTGGTCGGCACGGACTTCCTGCTCCGCCGCACGTCGTACGGCCGCAAGATCTTCGCGCTCGGTGGCAGCGTCGAGGCCTCGCGCCGCGCCGGCATCAACGTGACCGCGGTGCGTATCTCGGTGTTCGCCATCTCCGGTGGCTTCGCCGCGATCGGCGGCCTCTTCCTGGCCTCCAAGATCGCCTCCGCCAACCAGAGCGCCGGTACCGGTGACCTGCTGATGAACGCCATCGCGGCGGCCGTCATCGGTGGTACGTCCCTCTTCGGTGGTCGCGGCCGCACCTGGAACGCCCTGCTGGGTGTCCTGGTCATCGTCTCGATCCAGTACGGCCTCCAGCTGGAGTCCATCGCCGAACCGGTGAAGTACATGATCACCGCCGGTGTTCTGCTCACCACGGTCGTGATCGACTCGATCACCCGCAAGACGCAGAAGACCGCGGGTCGCGCGTAGCGCGTAGCGCGGTAGCGCGGTAGCGCCCAGGGGGCGCGGGTGAGCTGGCGTGTGCCGGTCCGTAGTGGCCGGTCGCGCCGTTCCCCGCGCCCCCTTCGGCATGCCGTGACACCGGCAGAGCCGATCGCGTGACGTACGACCCCTGGGCCGGGAACCTTCCGCCGGAGCGGAACATTAGACTCGACAAGCCCGGCAACAGCTCGACAGCTCTACAGCAAGGAGGCACGGGTGCCGCTGCTGACCCGCATCACGGGACCGCGCGATCTGGACCGGCTCACCCCTGAGCAGCTGGTCCAGCTGGCAGAGGAGATCCGGACCTTCCTCGTCGAGGCGGTTTCCAAGACCGGCGGCCACCTCGGCCCCAACCTCGGTGTGGTGGAGCTGACCATCGCCCTGCACCGGGTGTTCGAGTCGCCGAAGGACAAGGTCCTCTGGGACACCGGTCACCAGTCCTATGTGCACAAGCTGCTCACCGGCCGTCAGGACTTCAGCCGGCTGAAGATGAAGGGCGGCCTGTCCGGCTACCCCTCGCAGGCCGAGTCCGAGCACGACGTCATCGAGAACTCGCACGCCTCGACCGTCCTCGGCTGGGCCGACGGCCTCGCCAAGGCCAACCAGCTGCGCGGGCGTGACGACAGCCACGTCGTCGCGGTCATCGGCGACGGCGCCCTGACCGGCGGTATGGCCTGGGAGGCGCTGAACAACATCGCCGAGGCCAAGGACCGCCCCCTCGTCATCGTCGTCAACGACAACGAGCGCTCCTACGCGCCCACGATCGGCGGCCTCGCCAACCATCTGGCGACGCTGCGCACGACCGACGGCTACGAGCGCTTCCTCACCCGCACCAAGGAGATCCTCGACCGCACCCCGGTCGTCGGCAGGCCCCTCTACGAGACCCTGCACGGCGCCAAGAAGGGCCTGAAGGACTTCATCGCCCCGCAGGGCATGTTCGAGGACCTGGGCCTGAAGTACGTCGGCCCGATCGACGGCCACGACATCGAGGCCCTGGAGTCGGCCCTCGCGCGCGCCAAGCGCTTCGGCGGCCCCGTCATCGTGCACTGCCTCACCGAGAAGGGCCGCGGCTACCAGCCCGCCCTCCAGGACGAGGCCGACCGCTTCCACGCCGTCGGCAAGATCCACCCCGACACCGGGCTGCCGATCGCCTCCTCCGGTGCCGACTGGACGTCCGTGTTCGGCGAGGAGATGGTGAAGCTCGGCGAGGAGCGCGACGACATCGTCGCCATCACCGCCGCCATGCTCCAGCCGGTCGGCCTCGACAAGTTCGCCAAGCGGTTCCCCGAGCGGGTCTACGACGTCGGCATCGCCGAGCAGCACGGCGCGGTCTCCGCGGCGGGCCTGGCGACCGGGGGAGTGCACCCCGTCTTCGCCGTGTACGCCACCTTCCTCAACCGCGCCTTCGACCAGGTCCTCATGGACGTCGCCCTGCACAAGTGCGGGGTCACCTTCGTGCTCGACCGGGCCGGCGTCACCGGCACCGACGGCGCCTCCCACAACGGCATGTGGGACATGTCGATCCTCCAGGTCGTCCCCGGCCTGCGGCTCGCCGCCCCGCGCGACGCCGACCAGGTGCGCGCCCAGCTGCGCGAGGCCGTCCAGGTCGAGGACGCCCCGACCGTCGTCCGCTTCTCCAAGGGCGCCGTCGGCCCCGCCGTCCCCGCCGTGGGGCGCGTGGGCGGCATGGACGTGCTGCGCGAGCCCGGCACCGACCGCCCGGACGTCCTGCTGGTCTCCGTGGGCGCCCTGGCCCCCATGTGCCTGGAGATCGCCGGTCTGCTCGACAAGCAGGGCATCTCCACCACCGTCGTCGACCCGCGCTGGGTCAAGCCCGTCGACGAGGCCATGGCCCCGCTCGCCGAGCGCCACCGCGTGGTCGTCACCGTCGAGGACAACAGCCGCGTCGGCGGCGTCGGCTCGGCCGTCGCCCAGGCCCTGCGCGACGCGGGCGTCGACGTCCCGCTGCGCGACTTCGGCATCCCGCCGCGCTTCCTGGACCACGCCTCGCGCGCCGAGGTGATGGCGGAGATCGGTCTGACCGCCCCCGACATCGCCCGTCAGGTCACCGGTCTGGTCTCCAAGCTCGACGGTCGGTACGACCGCACCGCCGCCGAGGCCGACGCCGTGGAGTCCGCGCGCGACTGACGGATCCTCACAGGGCCGAACGGGCCGGTTTCGCCGCCGACACGGGTGGTGAAACCGGCCCATCTGTGTGAAATCGCCCGCGCCGGGGCAGGCGTACCACGCCCCCTCTCGATCATGTCGGGGACGACAAGCGTGGGAGGTAAGACCGTGAGCAGCACACTCTTCCGGACGAAGAGAGTCGAGCAGTCCATCCGCGACACCGAGGAGCCCGAGCACGCGCTCAAGAAGTCGTTGTCAGCGCTCGACCTGACCGTCTTCGGCGTCGGCGTCATCATCGGTACCGGCATCTTCGTGCTCACCGGAACCGTCGCCAAGGACAACGCCGGGCCCGCCGTGGCCCTGGCGTTCGTCGTCTCCGGCATCGCCTGCGCGCTGGCCGCCCTGTGCTATGCCGAGTTCGCTTCCACGCTCCCCGTCGCCGGTTCGGCGTACACCTTCTCGTACGCCTCCCTCGGGGAGCTGCCCGCCTGGATCATCGGCTGGGACCTGGTGCTGGAGTTCGCGCTCGGCACGGCGGTGGTGGCCGTCGGCTGGTCGGGCTACATCCAGTCCCTGATGGACAACGCGGGCTGGGAGATGCCGGCGGCGCTCGGCAGCCGGGAGGGCGCCGACACGTTCGGCTTCGACATCCTGGCGGCCGCGCTCGTCCTCGTCCTGACCTTCATCCTCGTCCTCGGCATGAAGCTGTCGGCGCGGATCACGTCCCTGGTCGTGGCGATCAAGCTGGCCGTCGTGCTGACGGTGATCGTCGCCGGCGCGTTCCTGATCGACGCCGACAACTACGACCCGTTCATCCCGAAGAGCCAGACCGTGGATGCCGGAGCCAGTCTCGACTCGCCGCTGATCCAGCTGATGTTCGGCTGGGCACCGTCGAACTTCGGCGTCATGGGCATCTTCACCGCCGCCTCCGTCGTCTTCTTCGCCTTCATCGGCTTCGACGTCGTGGCGACGGCCGCGGAGGAGACCAAGAACCCGCAGCGTGACATGCCGCGCGGCATCCTCGGCTCCCTCATCATCTGCACCACGCTGTACGTCCTCGTGTCGATCGTCGTCACAGGCATGCAGCACTACACCAGGCTCTCCGTGGACGCCCCGCTGGCCGACGCGTTCAAGGACACCGGGCACCCCTGGTACGCGGGCTTCATCAGCTTCGGCGCCGCGGTCGGCCTGACGACGGTCTGCATGATCCTGCTGCTCGGCCAGACCCGTGTCTTCTTCGCCATGAGCCGCGACGGACTGCTGCCCCGGTTCTTCTCGCGCGTCCACCCGCGCTTCAAGACCCCGCACCGCCCGACGATCCTGCTCGGCGTGCTCATCGCCGTCCTCGCCGGCTTCACCCCGCTGACCGAGCTGGCGGCGCTGGTGAACATCGGCACGCTGTTCGCGTTCGTGGTCGTCGCGATCGGCGTGATCATCCTCCGCAAGACCCGCCCCGACCTGCCCCGGTCCTTCCGCACCCCCTGGGTGCCGGTCCTGCCGATCCTGTCGGTGTGCGCCTCGCTGTGGCTGATGATCAACCTGCCCGCCGAGACGTGGGTCCGCTTCGCCATCTGGATGGCCGTGGGCTTCGCCGTGTACTTCCTCTACGGCCGCACCCACAGCCGTCTCGCCCGCGGCGAGGACGAACCCGCGGAGGTGAAGTAGCAGGCGGACGTGGAGTAGCGGGCGGTGCCCGCCCGGGGCCGCGTACGGCAGGCCGGTTACGGCAACACCGTACGCGGCCCCGTCACGTCGGCGCCCAACCTCCGCACCCGCCGCCGCAGTTCCCGGTCGGCGGTCACGACCAGCACGGGCCGTCCGGCCGCCTGCTCCACCAGCGCGACGATGTGGTCGTCGCCGCTGCCGGGGGCGGACTCCACCCGCACCCCCGGGACGCTCTCCACGCCCCGGGCGGCCCCCTCCACCACCAGGACGACCTCCACGGGACCGTCGTGCCCCGGCACCCCGTCCGCCTTCGTCAGCCGGTCCCGCAGCCGCTCCGCGGCCCCTCGGCGGTCCCGCCACCAGCCGTCGGGCACCGACCCGACGACGTTCGCGGCGTCGATGACCACCAGCAGGGAGTTGTCCTCGTCCATACCGCCAAGGGTCGCACGCGGCTCGTCCCTAAGGGCTGTCGGGAAAGCTCGCGAAGTACGCCGCCGCCATGTCCTCGTCCCCGTGGCCCTGCGCCTGCGCCCGGGCGAACCGTTCCGCGCTCGCCGCGGCCACGTCCAGCCGGGCGCCGTGGCGCTCACCCGCCTCCACGATGAGCCGCGCGTCCTTCGCCGCCGTACGGACCGCGAAGGCGGCCGGGGACAGGTTGCCGTCCAGCACCAGGCCCGCCTTGGCGCGCAGGTACCCCATGTCGAGCGGACCGCCGTCGATCACCTCGAAGAACCGCCGCGGGTCCACACCGAGCGCCTCGGACAGGGCCAGCACCTCACCGGCGGCGTTCGTCACCGCGAGGACCCAGCTGTTGGCGACCAGCTTCAGCCGGGTGGCGGTACCGGCCGCGCCGTCCTCCCCGGTCCACACGGTCCGGGACCCCACGGCGTCGAACACGGGCTGCACCACCGGCCGGCTCTCGGCCGGACCCGCCGCCAGCACGGTGAGCGTGCCGGCCTCGGCGGGCTGCCGGGTGCCCAGCACCGGGGCGTCGTAGAAGACGAGACCGTGCTCGCGGGCGAAGCCGGCCAGCTCGGCGATGCCCTCGAGACCGGCGGTCGTCGACTGCGCCCACACCGCCCCGTCGCGCAGGCCCGGCGCCGCCTCCCGCATGACCTCCAGCGTCGCGGGGCCGTCGTACAGCATGGTCAGCACGACGTCGGCGTCCCTGACCGCCTCGGCGGGGGTATCGGTCACCAGGGCGCCGTCGGCGGCCAGCGGCTCGGCCTTGGCCCGGGTGCGGTTCCAGACCCGGACGGTGTGCCCGGCCTTCACGAGGTTGCGGGCCATCGCGGCGCCCATGATGCCGGTGCCCAGGACGCTCACGGTGAACTTGTCGGTCATTGCGTCGACTTCCTGTCTCGGTACGGATGGTGCCGTGGTCCAGCTTGCCCGGGGGCGGCGCGTTCCGCCGAGCGGCACCCGCATAGGGTGAAACGGTGAACGGCGACTGGCTCATCCGCGGCCGCGACGGCCGCCTCAGCGTCTATCTGCCGACCGACGAGGCCGTGCTGTGCCGGGCGGAGCAGGCACCCGGCGGCCCCTGGGGATCCGCCCGCCGGATCGGCGGGGAGCAGAAGCTCCGCCCCGGCCCCGCCTTCGGCCACGGCGCCGACGCCTACACACATCTGGCCGCCTGGCGCCCCACCAAGCCGGGCGAGTCGGGCCTCGTGCACTCCACGCACTTCAGGCCCCGGCTGGCCGCGCTGGACTGGGTCCCCGTCGGCCACCCGGACGGCAGCGGCGACCGTACGGGCCTGCCCGCCGTCACCGCCGACGCGCAGGGCCGCGCCCATGTGTTCGTCCGCAACACGGCGGGCGGTGTCAGCCTGCGCGCCCAGAAGCAGACCGGAGGCTGGGAGCCCTGGCGGGACCTCAAGGGCCGGGACGTCCATGAGCAACTGGCCGCCGTGGCGGGGGAGTCCGGCCTGGTCGAGCTGTTCGCGGCCGTCCCGGGCGCCCTGCTGCACTGGCGGCAGGAGGAGCCGGGCGCCGTCCCCGTCCTCCAGGAGGCGCTGGAGACCTCCGTCCGGCCGGGCACGCTGTACGCCCTGGCCACCTCCGCCGAGCACACCACGCTCTTCTACGCCGAGGACTCCGGCGATCTGTGCGCCTGGCGCCCCGGCGCCAAACCGGTCACCCTCCTGCCGTCCGCCGGGCCGGGACCGGTGTCCGCGGTCCGCTGCCGACTCGACGGCCACGACTGCACGGTGCTCGCCCAGCGCTCGGCGAGCGGCCGCGTGGCCTTCGCCGCGTATCCGACGGAGCAGGAGTCCGCGGGGGCGTGGTGGACCGAGTCGGGGCCGCAGCTGCCGTCCGACGCGGTGGTGGCGCTCGCGCTGGACGAGGAGGAGCGGATCGTCGCGGCGACTCTGTCACCGTCGACCGGCCACCTCCTGCTCACCCGCCGTAAGGACGAACCCGGGCTGGCCCTGGAGGCCTGGCGGGAGGTCTGAGGCGCCTCATGGGCGGGGGGCGACCCCTGACGGGGCGACTGCCGGTCGTTCGTGGTTGCTCGCGCGGTTCCCCGCGCCCGTGACAGAACGCCGGTGCCCCGCACACCGACAGGCGTGCGGGGCACCGGCGTTCGCAGCGAAGCGCTTACGCGGGGACGGAGGCCACGCCCGGCGCCAGGAACCGCTTGCCGTTCACACGCTCGGAGACACCCTCGCGGTCCAGGTACGGCGTGATGCCGCCCAGGTGGAAGGGCCAGCCGGCGCCCGTGATCAGGCACAGGTCGATGTCCTGGGCCTCGGCGACGACGCCCTCGTCGAGCATGATGCCGATCTCCTGGGCGACCGCGTCCAGGACCCGGTCGCGGACCTGCTCCTCGGTCAGCACGGTGTCGCCCTGCTTCAGCAGCGCGGCGACCTCCGGGTCCAGCTCCGGCTTGCCGGAGTCGTAGACGTAGAAGCCGCGCTTGCCCGCCTTGACGACGGCCGCGAGGTTCGGGGAGACCGTGAAGCGGTCCGGGAAGGCCCGGTTGAGGGTCTCCGAGACATGCAGACCGATCGCGGGGCCGACCAGCTCCAGGAGCACCAGCGGGGACATCGGCAGACCGAGCGGCTCGACGGCCTTCTCGGCGACCTCGACCGGGGTGCCCTCGTCGATGACGTTCTGGATCTCGCCCATGAAGCGGGTGAGGATGCGGTTCACGACGAACGCCGGGGCGTCCTTCGTCAGGACCGCGGTCTTCTTCAGCTTCTTGGCGACGGCGAACGCCGTGGCCAGCGAGGCGTCGTCGGTCTTCTCGCCGCGGACGATCTCCAGCAGCGGCAGCACCGCGACGGGGTTGAAGAAGTGGAAGCCGACGACCCGCTCGGGGTGCTTGAGCTTCGACGCCATCTCCGAGACGGAGAGGGACGAGGTGTTGGTCGCGAAGATGGCGTGCGCCGGGGCGACCGCCTCGACCTCCGCGAACACCTGCTGCTTGACGCCGATCTCCTCGAACACGGCCTCGATGACGAAGTCCGCGTCCGCGAAGCCCTCGGCCTTGTCCAGCACACCGGACACCAGCGCCTTGAGGCGGTTGGCCTTGTCCTGGTTGATCCGGCCCTTGCCGAGCAGCTTGTCGATCTCGGCGTGGACGTAGCCCACACCCTTGTCGACGCGCTCCTGGTCGATGTCGGTCAGCACGACCGGCACCTCGAGGCGGCGCAGGAAGAGCAGCGCGAGCTGGGAGGCCATCAGACCGGCGCCGACGACACCGACCTTGGTGACCGGGCGGGCCAGGTTCTTGTCCGGGGCGCCGGCGGGGCGCTTGCCGCGCTTCTGCACCAGGTTGAACGCGTAGATGCCGGCGCGCAGTTCGCCACCCATGATCAGGTCGGCGAGCGCCTTGTCCTCGGCGTCGTAACCCTGCTGCAGGTCGCCGTTCTTGGCGGCGGCGATGATGTCCAGGGCGCGGTAGGCGGCGGGGGCCGCGCCGTGCACCTTGGAGTCGGCGATGAACCGGCCCTTGGCGACGGCCTGGTCCCAGGCCTCACCGCGGTCGATCACCGGGCGCTCGACCTCGATGTCGCCCTTCAGCACCCGGGCGGTCCACAGGAGGGACTGCTCCAGGAAGTCGGCACCCTCGAAGAGGGCGTCGGCGATGCCCAGGTCGAAGACCTGCTGCCCCTTGAGCTGCTTGTTCTGGTTGAGGCTGTTCTCGATGATGACCTGGACGGCCTTCTCCGCGCCGATCAGGTTCGGCAGGATCGTGCAGCCGCCCCAGCCGGGGACCAGACCGAGGAAGACCTCGGGCAGCGAGAACGCCGGCAGCGCCTTCGAGACGGTGCGGTACGCGCAGTGGAGACCGACCTCGACGCCACCGCCCATCGCGGCGCCGTTGTAGTACGCGAAGGTCGGCACGGCGAGACCGGAGAGGCGCTTGAAGACCTCGTGGCCGCCCTTGCCGATGGCCAGCGCGTCCTTGTGCTCCTTCAGCAGCTCGACGCCCTTGAGGTCGGCGCCGACGGCGAAGATGAACGGCTTGCCGGTGATGCCGACACCGACGATGTCACCGGCGGCGGCCTCGGCCTCGACCTGGTCGATGGCCTTGTCGAGGTTCGCCAGCGACTGCGGGCCGAACGTGGTCGGCTTGGTGTGGTCGAAGCCGTTGTCCAGCGTGATCAGGGCGAAGCGCCCGGCGCCGAACGGCAGGTCGAGGTGGCGTACGTGCGCGCTCGTGACGACCTCGTCCGGGAACAGCTCGGCCGCGCCCTTCAGGAGCTCAGCGGTGGTGCTCACTTGTTGCCTCCGGCGTCCTTGTGGTGCGGGTTCTCCCAGATCACGGTGGCGCCCATGCCGAAGCCGACGCACATCGTGGTGAGGCCGTAGCGGACCTCCGGCTGCTCCTCGAACTGGCGGGCCAGCTGCGTCATCAGACGGACGCCGGAGGAGGCCAGCGGGTGACCGAAGGCGATGGCGCCGCCGTACTGGTTGACGCGCGCGTCGTCGTCGGCGATGCCGTAGTGCTCCAGGAACGCGAGGACCTGGACGGCGAAGGCCTCGTTGATCTCGAACAGTCCGATGTCGTCGATGGACAGACCCGCCTGCGCGAGGGCCTTCTCCGTGGCCGGGATCGGGCCGTAGCCCATGACCTCCGGCTCCACACCCGCGAAGGAGTAGGAGACGAGGCGCATCTTCACCGGGAGGTTGTTCTCGCGGGCGAAGTCCTCGGAGGCGATGAGGGAGGCGGTGGCGCCGTCGTTCAGACCGGCCGCGTTGCCGGCGGTGACCCGGCCGTGGACGCGGAAGGGGGTCTTCAGACCGGAGAGGTTCTCCAGGGTGGTGCCCGGGCGCATCGGCTCGTCGGCGGTGACCAGGCCCCAGCCGGTCTCGCCGGCCTCGGGGTTGGTGCGGCGCACCGAGATCGGCACCAGGTCGGCCTGGATCTTGCCGTCGGCGTACGCCTTGGCGGCCTTCTCCTGGGAGCGCACGGCGTACTCGTCGGCGCGCTGCTTGGTGATCGTCGGGTAGCGGTCGTGCAGGTTCTCGGCGGTCATGCCCATGAACAGGGCGGACTCGTCGACCAGCTTCTCGCTGACGAAGCGCGGGTTGGGGTCCACGCCCTCACCCATGGGGTGGCGGCCCATGTGCTCGACACCGCCGGCGATGGCGATGTCGTACGCGCCGAAGGCGACCGATCCGGCGACCGTGGTGACGGCGGTCAGGGCGCCGGCGCACATACGGTCGATGGAGTAGCCGGGCACCGACTGCGGCAGGCCCGCGAGGATGCCGGCCGTGCGGCCGATGGTCAGGCCCTGGTCGCCGATCTGCGTGGTCGCGGCGATGGCGACCTCGTCGATCTTCTTGGGGTCCAGGTCCGGGTTGCGGCGCAGCAGCTCCCGGATCGCCTTCACGACGAGGTCGTCGGCGCGGGTCTCGTGGTAGATGCCCTTCGGGCCCGCCTTGCCGAACGGGGTGCGGACGCCGTCGACGAAGACGACGTCCCTGACGGTACGAGGCACGATGGCTCTCCTCCAGGGTGCGGGATGGCACTACTGCTGCGCGACACGCTGAGCGCGCGCTCAGGGCTCATGCTACTTATGAGTAACGTAGCTGCACAGTCCTGGCGTGGGGAGCGGCGAAGGTCACACCGCCCACCCGGCCCGCACTCCGGCCGCATCCGTAGATCTTGGCGCGATCTCGCCGTACCTCCCGGCCGCCACGCCTCCCCGAAGGAGCCCGCCTCAGGCCGACAGCGCGGCCACCAGCACCGGCGTGACCAGCTCGACCTGCCACGGCCGGGCCCCGTGCCCGGACAGCGCCCGCGCCACCGAATCGGCGCTCACCGACTCCGGCGGCTCCCAGCACACCCGCCGCACCGTGTCCGGCGTGATCAGGTTCTCCTGGGGCATGCTCAGCCGCTCGGCCAGCGCCGACACCGCGGCGCGCGCCGTCGCGAGGCGGGCGGCGGCCGCCGGGTCCTTGTCCGCCCAGGCCCGCGGCGGCGGGGGGCCGGTCACCGGCTGGCCCGGCGCGGGAAGCTGCGCCTCGCTCAGCTCCTTGGCCCGGTCGACCGCGGACTGCCACTGCTCCAGCTGCCGCCGGCCCATCCGGTGCCCGAACCCGCTCAGCGCCGCCAGCGCGTGCGCGTTCGCCGGCATGGACAGCGCGGCCTCCACGATCGCCGCGTCCGACAGCACCTTGCCCGGCGACACGTCGCGCCGCTGCGCGATCCGGTCCCGGGTCTGCCACAGCTCCCGCACCACGGCGAGCTGCCGGCGCCGGCGCACCTTGTGCATCCCGGACGTCCGCCGCCAGGGGTCCTTGCGCGGCTCGGCGGGCGGCGCCGACGCGATCGCGTCGAACTCCTGCAGCGCCCACTCCAGCTTGCCCTGCCGGTCCAGCTCCTTCTCCAGGGCGTCCCGCAGGTCCACGAGCAGTTCCACGTCGAGGGACGCGTACCGCAGCCAGGGCTCGGGCAGCGGCCGGGTCGACCAGTCGACGGCCGAGTGCCCCTTCTCCAGGACGAAGCCGAGGACGCTCTCCACCATGGCGCCGAGGCCCACGCGCGGGAATCCGGCGAGCCGCCCGGCGAGCTCGGTGTCGAACAGCCGGGTCGGCACCATGCCTATCTCCCGCAGGCACGGCAGGTCCTGGGTGGCCGCGTGCAGCACCCACTCGGTGTCCGCGAGGGCCGCGCCGAGATCGGAGAGGTCGGGGCAGGCGACGGGGTCGATCAGCGCGGTGCCCGCGCCCGCGCGGCGCAGCTGCACGAGATAGGCGCGCTGGCCGTAGCGGTACCCGGACGCGCGCTCGGCGTCGACGGCGACGGGCCCGGAGCCGGCGGCGAAGGCGGCGATCACCTCGGCGAGCGCCGCTTCGTCGGCGATCACAGGCGGAATGCCCTCGCGGGGCTCGAGCAGAGGGATCGGCGCCTTCTCGGCGGAGGATCCGCCGTCGTCCGGAGGGCCGCCTCCGGTGGTTCGCAGTGAAGTGTCTGCTGCGGTCTCTTGGGCGTCGGTCACCTGTCAAGGGTATCCGTGGATGGACGGCGCCTGCC